>DASWUU010000118.1:0-16359 GCA_036401515.1 Steroidobacteraceae bacterium | reverse complement strand
TCTTCGCTGGGTTTCACGCCGTTCATTCGATATAACCAGCGCTCAAGTCGAGCTCCCAGCCGCGAGGCCCAATTGCTGCGTCCCTCCATGATGTCTGCGATATAACCGCCAAGAGGTTTGGCACAAACGATGACCAAGCCCACAACGAGAGCCGCTAGCAATACAAATTTAACTACGGGGCTCATTTTAAAACCGCTCCGCTTTGATCAGCGCATAAATCAGATAACCGAACAGCAAGAGCGCCGTCACGCCCGCCGCGATGTACGCGGGATTCATGAGCCGTCGCCGAGCCCGTCGATGGCTACGATGAGCCCAACCGTAACCATGAAGAGCGCGACCAATAAGGCCAAAAATATTGCATCCATCATCGTATAACCGCCCTGAAAATCTCTCATGGCTGGCCGCAACTTGCGGCCGGCCGAAAGAGAGTGATTAGAACTTCACGAGAACACCGGCAGACCAGATGAGTTGTCGAGTGCGAAGATCGGGCTGCCATATGCCGCCTTGATTGGAACAGGCCGAGGCCGCTGCTGTCGGATCGGCCGTTCCCGCCGTTGCACCCGAATTACAAGTGTAGTTGGCAGGCGATCCGTTGTTGCCGCCCGGAGGCGTAACGCCCCCCTGCCCTGAGAAATACGGGATGCTCGAATGGCGGAAACCGAGCTCCGACCACCACGTGATCCATTGCTTGGGCATGTATTGGAGATTGATGGTGCTATCCCACTGGAATGCGGGCTGGCCAGGATTTTCGGTGAAATACGGTGTACCCGTTGCGGCGGTCGCGCCGTTGATGGGAGGCAACAGCGTCAAATAGCGTCCGGGGTTGTTCATCGCACCGCCGCCGATCGTAACCGCGAAAAAATCATGGTCGAACCAGACGCGGTTGTAGAACATCGCGCCCAAGAAGGAGCTGCCGTTTGCGCCTCCCGTGCAATGCAGCCCGCCGCCTGACTGACACCCTGCGTCTGCGGTGAATGAAAATGCGGCCTTCGTGAAAAAGCCACCCGGATTATTGAAGTACTTGTATTCAATACTGTCATCGGTGTGGTAACGGGTCGTGTGGGGCAGACCCAAATTGTCATTGCCCACGCCATAGTTGTTGAAAACCAGCTTCAGATCCTCGTTGGGCTGCCAGAGGATTTGGCCGCCAAATCCCAGGTGGCCGTTGAACCGTGCGTAGGATTGCCAGCCATTGATGATCCATGGCTCGATCTTCAGCTTGTTGGTGGGGAACCACTGGATGCGTACCCCATTGAAAAACCACGGCGTGTTGGATGACACGTACGAGGGCTGATAAGTCCAGTTATCAAAGTTGTAGTAGCTAAAGAGCCCGATGTAGGACACGAAAATACCCGCATCCACGTTAAGTCCGTGATTGACGTCGAAGTGATAGCCCGCGTTGGCCTCCGACACATAGCGGTAAGCATTCGCCAGGTCCCACTGACCCACTGCTGTGCTTGCATCATTGCGAGGCGTGGTGGTCGCGAACAATCCGTCCATGAGCAGAATGCGCGCGCGCACATTATCGTAATGGAAATCACCGCCCAAGCTGATTTGTTCCACTTGAAACTCGCCCGAACGGAATGACTCCGTCGAACCGACGATGGTGTGATCCTTCGGCCCGTTGAAGTCTTGCATGTAATGGGCATCCAAGCGGATATCGGGGGTAAAGAATTCGGTGTCAAAAACCGGCGTTTTGTTGCGCGGGCTGCCGTTCAGCCAGGTGAAATCACCGAACGCAAACGGAGTTTCGTTATCCACCCCCTCGGTGGCCGGTGGAGACATCAAAGCCTTGGGCACGAATTGCACCAGCTTCTCGCGAAAGGTAGGTTCGCGTGAAGGCGCCGCAGGAGATGGTGCTGCTGGGGCGGGTGCTGCAGCCGCAACCTGGGGCGGTTGCGGCGAGGCGGTGGGCGCGTTCAAAACGAGATCGAAGCGTGAGGCTTTGCTGGCGACGACTTCGACCGTGCGTGCGGGAGCGGCCGGCGCACCCTCGACATCCGCAGTTACCGACCACGTGCCGGGCGTCAGATCAGCAAATGCATACACGCCATCACTGCCGGAAATCGTGGCGCGGATCGATCCGCCGCCGGCTTTAACGGCGGTAACCGTGGCATGCGCAATCGGTTGTTTAGCCGAATTCGTTACTAGACCAACGATTGTTCCTGGCGCCTGAGCGGCGGTTTCCGCAGCGCGTGATTGAGGTGCACTGCACAAGATAAAAGCGAAGATGGTCAAGATCCAAACCTGCTTTCGAGTATTCATTTGTCATCCCCCGAATTCACTAAGCTCTTCAAAACGCGAAGCCTAGCGGCCCGCATAAGCTCGCGGTAGACCAATTGGTATTAAGAAATACGCCCGATCGTTAGTGGGCCAGCGCGTGCAAGAGGTTTATTACGGTGCCCAGAACCCTGCGCGGCGCCGTAAGGCGACCGCCGATGGCGATTGCGAAATGTGAAACGCGGTTCGGGGCTGCTCGGTTGCTGCGGGTCTAAACCTCAGGCCGATGCGGCCATGAGCAAGCAACACAATCAGGGAGCTATCTAGCCGCCTCGACTAATGGGTCGGGTCTACGACTAGACGATAGCCGAGGCCAAGCTCCGTGAGGATGTGCTTCGGCCGGCTAGGATCTGCCTCCAATTTGCGGCGCAAAGTTCCGATATACACTCGTAGTGAGCGCGAATCATCGCGATCAGGCCCCCACACCTCTTTAAGCAGCGACGCGTGAGTTACGATTCGATCCGCATGCCTCGCCAAGGTTTCAAGGATGCGATGCTCCAGCGGTGTAAATCGAACTTCACTTCCGTCTTGCCGACGCGCGATCCGCGCGGCTAGATCGATGGATACATCGCCGAGCTGCAATACTGCTTTGGGAAGATCGCCACGAACGTGGCGGCGCGATACAGCACGTACACGCGCCAGCAATTCAGGCGAGCTGAACGGCTTCGCGACATAGTCATCTGCCCCATTTTCGAACGCCATGAGGCGCTGCGCCTCGGCTGTGCGAGCAGATAAAACGATGATGGGCATCGGCGACCAGGTGCGAATGCCGCTGATTACATCGATACCGTCCCGGTCGGGCAGCCCCAAATCGATCAGAACAATGTCCGGCTTATAAAGCCGCGCGTCATGCAACCCCAAAGCGGCAGTCGCGGCGATGACGACGCGGAAACCGTGAGCCTCGAAAAGCATGCGCAGTACGCTTTGGATCGCTTCGTCGTCCTCGACAATCAGGATCAAGTGCATCGCTTCAGTCATCGGTCAATTTCGCGTCGATCATTTCCACATTTTATGGGATTGTTGGTCGGATCGCTCAACAGTGGCGCAACACGCGGCCCCGGGCTATATTCGACTTGAGAGATCGTTTTTATCGATAACTTTCTGTAGGCCAAAGCCGACAGCGCTCAGCGATGATATAGGTTCGGGGATTTTCAGTGCGTACACCTGCCATTGGCAAATGCGAAGACGATGGCAGCAGATCTGAGCGAATCCTATGGTGTGGCATCGCCCTGTGCACCGTGGCATTGTCGATTTTGGGGTGGCGGCAGGCATCGAGCGAGGATCTGCCCCGACAGTTGAACTTGCACGGCGGAAAGGCGATTTACGAGGCCGCATGCGCGGCCTGCCACGGCACGAAGGGTGAGGGCACGCCGAAAGCATCCGCCGGGTTCGACCCCCCGGATACTTTTCCTCATTTCAATAAATGCGACGAGAGCACGCCGGAGTTCACGCGCGACTACAAGGCAGCGATTCGCGATGGCGGCCCGGCCCGTGGTTTTTCGACGATTATGCCCTCCTTCAGCGGCGTGTTGACTTCGGCGCAGATGGATGAAGTCATCGCGTACTTGCGGAGTCTTTGCAAGGAAAAGGGTTGGCCCATTGGCGAGTTGAACATGCCTCGGGCCCTCTTGACCGAGAAGGCGTTCCCGGAAAGTGAAACCGTTCTCACCACCACTATCAACGCAAAGGGACCGCCGGCCATTTCGAATGAGCTGGTCTACGAACGCGTGCTCGGCAAGCTCGATCAATTGGAAGTGGCCGTTCCTTTCGGCTGGGTACATAAGGGCGGCGGCGGGTATTCGGGAGGTCTAGGCGACATTGCCATCGGCGATAAGCACGTCCTGTACTCGCATTTGAATGTCAATCCGGATATGCCCGCTTATGACGCCACCGGCTCGATATTGAGCATTCAAGGTGAAGTCGTTCTAGCAACGGGCGACCAGAAGCGAGGTTTGGGTGCAGGCGAGCCAAGCCTCGGCGTCTTTGCAATGTACGATCAATTATTCGGTCATCAAGCGTTCATGCAAATTCAACCGGGAATCAATGTCCCCCGCCATACCGAATACGGACCGAGTTCAGTGTACGTCCGAACTGCTTTCGGTAAGTCGATTGCAGGCGATGACAATCTGGGACGCTTGTGGTCGCCCATGGTGGAATTCATCGTTAATCGCAACCTGACCTCAGGAACAAAAACCGACTTTGATGTCGTTCCAGAATTTCAAGTGACCCTCAATCGCCGGCAACATATCCGCGCGGCCATAGGATACCAAATGCCCATCAATGACACCGCGGGCCGCCCCAAGCAGGTGATCGGATACTTTCTGTGGGATTGGTTCGACGGCGGTTTGTTCGAGGGATGGTAGTGAAACTCAGGAAGCACATTACCGTTGCTTTCATATTGGTCAGCGCCCTGGCATGGATGGGAAGCACAGCCGGCGCTACACCCAAGTCGGCCGCCGGCGGTGCAGAATTTCAGACATCCGACCGGTGCGTCGCCTGTCACAACGGCATGGTCGACCATAAGGGAGATGAATACTCGATCGGCCTGGATTGGGAGACGAGCCTGATGGCGAACTCCTCCCGCGATCCATACTGGCAAGCGAGCGTGCGCCGCGAAACGATGGACCACGGTACGTCTGCTGCAGCCATCGAGGATGAGTGTTCGGTCTGCCATATGCCGATTCCGCACTATAAGCTGAAGCAAGCCGGCCAGTTGACGCAGGTGCTAGCCAATCTACCGTCAACCCCGCATGGCGATAAGGAACATGCGGATGGCGTGTCTTGCTCGGTGTGCCACCAGATCACCCCCGAAAGGTTAGGAACTGCCGAAAGCTTCAATGGCAATTTCGTCATCAACGGTCCGGGAGCCAATGGCGCACGCCCAGAATACGGGCCGTACGAGATCGATGCCGGCTTGCAACAGGTAATGCGTAGTTCTACCGCGGGATTTGAACCGCAGCATGGTGCTCAGATTCAGACCCCCGAGTTATGTGCGAGCTGTCATACGCTGATCACGGAAGCGCGTGACGCACAAGGAAAAGTGGTTGGCGCTTTCCCAGAGCAAATGGTTTATCAAGAGTGGCAGCACAGTGAATTTCGTACCGAGCGCACCTGTCAGTCCTGCCATATGCCCTCGGTTGAAGAAGATATTGCGGTCACCCGGATCTTGGGGAGTCCCCGCCCGGCCGCAAAACGCCATCAGTTCGTTGGCGCAAACTTCGTCATGCAGAAAATTCTAGCTCGATATCACGACGAGCTGAACGTTTCTGCCGAAACGCAGGAACTTTACGGCGCCGCCGAGCGCACGATGCGCTACTTGCAAAGTGAGGCCGCCGCCTTGACGGTCGCCCCACCCCTGATCCGTGAGGGGCGATTGGAAGAAACCGTCACGGTGACAAACTTGGGTGGCCACAAATTACCCACCGCCTACCCCGCACGGCGCGTTTGGCTTCACGTCGTGGCGCGCGATCGAGATCATCGCATTGTGTTTGAATCCGGCGCATTGAACGCCGACGGTTCAATCGTGGGTAACGATAACGATGCCGATCCGAGCAAGTACGAGCCGCACTATCGGGAAATTCGACAGCCCGATCAAGTACAAATCTACGAATCCATTCTTGGCGACGTCAAAGGCCAGGTCACGACCGGACTGTTGTTTGCGGCCACTTATTTGAAGGACAATCGAATACTCCCGCGAGGGTTTGATAAATCGACGGCGGCTCCAGACATCGCCGTACAGGGTGATGCGCTTGCGGACCCGAATTTCACCGACCGCGGCCACATCATCAAGTATTCGGTAGAACTGGGCCAGGCTGTCGGCCCCTTCGAGATCGATGTGGAACTTTGGTATCAGCCTATCGGCTATCGCTGGGCCAACAATCTTAAGCCCTATGACGCCGAGGAACCTCGACGGTTCACGGGATACTACGACGCGATGGGCGCAGGAGGCGCCGTGCTCTTGGTGAAGGCAACATCACGCTCGAGCCCATGAGGCCCCGCAGGCGATGCCCCTAAGCTAGCCTAGTTTTTATCTATCGCCACCATAGAAACAATCGTTTTGCTCTATCTAAAGCTGCGGGCGGATACTCACCTTGTCCTACAGGAGAGCACATCATGGCAAAGACACTCGCAAACACAACGATTGGTAATGAGCCGATAGACATCGGAATCAACGTTGCAGACCGTGCCGCTATCGCAAACGGACTGTCCCGGTTGCTTGCTGACACCTACACCCTGTATCTAACGACCCACAATTTCCATTGGAACGTGACTGGGCCGATGTTCAATACCCTGCACACGATGTTCATGGAGCAGTATACGGAGCTGTGGAATGCGGTAGACCCGATTGCGGAGCGCATCCGGGCGCTCGGGCATGTAGCTCCCGGCAGCTACGGCCAGTTCGCCAAGTTGGCATCGGTCGCCGATGCCCCTTCGACTCCGCCGCGGGCCCTAGACATGGTGCAAAGGCTTGTCGCAGGACACGAGACCGTCGTGCGAACCGCCCGCGAGATCTTCCCTATCGCAGCCGAAGCGGACGACCAGCCGACCGCGGACCTACTCACACAACGGCTCAATATCCATGAGAAATCTGCCTGGATGCTGCGTAGTCTGCTCGAAGATTAGATCATCTCCGGTGGGCTACTTGGTGATCAACATTACGGCGTTGGCATTGTCATCATTGAAGTAAATCAACGGGTTTCCCTGGGCATCGACAGTGGCGACAATGCCAAACAGTGCTGCCTGTCCACAGCTGGGCGTCGCGCCGGCCCCGGTCGCGCCGCAAGCGGGGGCTTGCGGAGTCGTGGTACCGGCATCGAGCTGAATCGGTTGACCGACGAATCCGCCGGGCACTACCGGCGATACCTCGACCGCCAGATTAGGCATCTGCGCGGCGGTGATATTGAGATCTCCATTGGCGACGATGAGATCGCCATTGGAGAGCAATGCCGCGCTGATGGGCGCGATCAATGGGCCGCCCTGCGCAATTACGCGCGCGGAAGCCGCCATCGGACCGCTAAAGGTGAGTGCAGGCGTGGGCGGCGTGGGCGTGCCCGCGGGACATTGTCCATTGACGACGACACCGGCTGAAGTGATTGTCGAGGCTTTCGCGAACGCGACTACGCTATTGGAACTCGTATCGACAACGTACAGCGTGTCGATTGATGGGTCGTAGGTCAGACCGGAGGGAGCGAATATGGCTCCAGGAGACCCGCTGACGCAAAAGCCGGTGGCGATTTTAGTGTATTTACTTTGAGCGTCGACATTTAAATCGATTCGGTCAATAGAGCCATCAAATTCCGACACATATAGCGCGGGATTTTCGACTCCAGCGGTACCGCCCGGCGCGTAAGCTTCGCCCCAAGGTCCGACGAACTTGTCGCCTGCTCCCGCGGAGCCAAAGGGGTCATTCACCAACCCCGTTGCCGTGACCAAGGGGTTCAAGCTCGGGGCCCAGGCCGCCGCGGCGATGCTGTCATCCGGGAATATCGCGAGTGCGTTGCAACCCTCAAGCTTTGGATCGTCCGCTATTGGATAAGGCATTGAACCGGCTGCTGGGTGTAAGCCCACGATCGTCGTACCCGTCCCCTGCACGCTGGCCGTCTGCGCGCTCATGACAGCGGCGTTGAAGTTGCAGACGATCAGGTCTCCTTTCGTAATCAGTCCGGCCGTCGTCGGAGCGATCACGAGGCCGTAAGGATTTCCATTGAACTGGCTCTTCGCGGGATCGAGCGCTGGGCCAATGGTGACGATCTTAGCGACGGACAGGGTACTTACAATGTTGGGATTCACCGTAACCGTCACAGTCGCGGTTGCGGTGCCGCCCGAGCCCATGCAATTCAGCATGTAGCTCGCGCTCCCGGTTGCCGTGGGCGCGACCGTCACCGTGCCGCTGGCAGCCGTGCTGGTAAATGCGCCCGCCGAGGCGCTCGCGGAGGCCGCGCATGAAGTCGCATAAGCCGACTGCCATGTCAGGGTTACGGCCTGTCCAAGGCTAATGCTCGAGGCTTGCATGGGCGCCGTGAATGACACAGTAGGCGCCGGCACAGAGCCACTGCCACCACCGCCATAACCGCCGCCACCACCGCCGCAGCCAACGAGAAGACCCGCAGCGAAATACGGAGCGAAAACGCCCCACGTTAAACGCACACCCATAGCAACTACTCCCTAACGAATTCTTTCGATAAGTGAAATCGAACAAGTGAGTTCCCATCGTTGTGGGAAAGTTGCCGCTGTGACCAGTCGCGTTTGGAAATCGGCGAGAAAATCGCAACCGAGCCAAGGCGCGGCCGAGGTGCGTCCAAGCTGCGGTGATGCCCGGCACCGTGTCCTTCGGTATTCCGGTCACAGTTTTACGCGCGGGTATATGCAACGCTTCCAATAGGGCCTACTCTCGACCACCAGGCAGTCAAGGGAATTGAACCTATGGAACAGGCTTCGGCGGACGAATCCCAGGGACGGAATAATTCGACGCGGGCGCCTCAAGCCATGCGCTTTACCGGGAACGGAGCTGAATATTTCGGCATTTGGATCGTCAACCTGCTGCTGACGATTGTTACCGTTGGAGTCTACTCGTCGTGGGCCAAAGTACGGCGCCTGCAATATTTCTACAGGCACACCGAATTAGCCGGTTCGAGCTTTGATTTCCACGGAAATCCCCTCAAGATCTTGATTGGACGGGTGATCGCCCTGGTCATGCTGATTGCTTACAACTACTCGGTTCGAATCCGCTCGCCGTGGACGATCGTCATCCTCGCCGGAATTGCATTAGTGATGCCGTGGCTGCTGCGCAACTCCTTCCGCTTCCGACTCTATAATACGAGTTGGAGGGGCGTGCGCTTCCATTTTCGAGGCTCCGTGCCCGGAGCCTATCGAGTTTTTCTGTTGAACGGGTTTCTAGCGCTGATTACGCTTTACGTGATGGCCCCCTTTGCGCACCAGCGGATCAAGGCCTATCAACACAACAACAGCTGGTTCGGCGGAGTTCAATGTTCGTTTCATGCCCGAGCCGGACAATTCTATAAGATATACCTGATATTGCTGGCCTCTCTAGTGGTCTTTGGAATCGTGGTGGGATACAGCGGCATCGGCGGCGCGCTTGTTGCTGTATCACAGGCTCACAAGCATGAAGGGCAGGGCAATCCCTATGCGGTCATGAAGGCTCTCGCCATACTTTACGGCGCACTGATCCTGATCGGAGTTTCTATCGGGCCCATATTTCATGCGCTCATCACGAATTTGATTTGGAACAACACACGCGTTGGCGAACATCGCATCGAATGCAATATGTCGCCTCTCGGCTTGATCTGGATCACCTTCAGCAACCTTGTCTTGGTAGCGTTCACCCTTGGTTTATTCATTCCTTGGGCTATGGTTCGCTTGGCAAAATTTCAGTTGGAGGCGATTCGTCTGGTGCCGGCCGGGGATTTGCAGGCATTTGTCGACGCCGCCCCCGACAACGTTAGTGCAGTCGGCCTGGAAACGGCATCTGCGTTCGATTTCGATATTTCGTTGTAGTCCTTGGATGAGTGATGCTTAGCGCTGACTATTTCGACGGACGCACAACGCGCGTTCGGCGGATCAATTTGCAAGCGGCTGGCGAAAATCTTGTCCTTACAGGCGAAGACGTCGATGTGCGCGTGCCGTTTGTCCAAGTGCAAGTGGACGAGAGACTTGGACGAGCAGCGCGTCGCCTACGCTTCAGGGACGGTACATTCTGCGAGGTAAGAGATCTGCCTGCCTTGGACGCGTTATTGTCATCGATGGCTCATCGCGACGGATGGGTAGATCGCATGCAGCGCCACCTGCATTTCGTTTTACTTTCTATAGCCGCGTTTGCGGTGCTGGCTGTTGCTGGATACAAATGGGCCTTGCCGTGGGTCGCCGCAACGGGTGCGGCTAGAATGCCGATGGCTGTCAGCAAGACGATATCCGATCAGACGCTTCGAATACTGGATGGCAATCTTCTTTTGCCAAGCATCATCCCATACGAACGGCAGCAGAGTCTCAGCGCGAAATTTCACGCTTTGCGATTGCCTGAGGGCGGTACGCCTCACGCTGAATTATTGTTTCGTCGTTCGCCGCAATTGGGAGCAAATGCTTTTACGCTGCCGGACGGAACGATAGTCGTGCTCGATGATCTGATCACGCTGCTTGATGACGATGGACAAGTCTTGGCGACGTTCGCGCATGAAGAGGGACACGTACATGGACACCATGGACTTCAGTTGATGTTGCAAAGTTCCGTTATGGGCACATTTTTGGCCTTGTATATCGGCGATATCAGCACTCTCCTGGCGCTGGCACCGGCCACGCTGTTGCAGGCGAAGTACTCGCGAGAGCTGGAGGAACAGGCGGATGACTATGCCGCGAATGTAATGGCGCTCAACGGGATGTCGGCGGAGTTACTCGCTGAAGCCCTACAAAAGCTGACTAAATCCCATCCGCAAACGGCACAACCGGGGTACCTATCCAGCCACCCGGCAACTGATGAGCGCATGCGGCACCTGCGGGCGTTGAGTATTGAACTGCACGCACCAGCCGATCAGTCGGAGAGACGTTGAGCCACGATCCTCTCACAGCCGACCAGCCAAGGTTTACGCGACGTGAAACCCTCGGATGCCTCATGGGCGTCGCAGGCGCAACGGCGCTCGGCATTCGAACCAGCCGTGCTCAGGATCCGAAGGCACCAGTGGGGGACGCGGCGCGGCTCACGGATCTCGGCATGGAGCTTAACCCGCAACAGCGGGCTGCTGGCGCCGCATTCCTCGAGCGCCATGCGACCGTCGACACCCATAGCCATCCTGGTCGATTTTTCCTCAAGCAGCTGACCTTTGAGACGCCGACCACGCGCGCGTTCGGTGAAGCGTTCGAGCAACGGGCGATCGCCGACCTCAACGCAGGCAACGTGAGCGCTGCGTTGTTTTCAGCGGTGGCGGACATGCGGTTGCTCGAAATGACTGCCACCCAGGGCCTGCGCGCGGCAAGACAATTCGAGCCGGGTGAGGCGTATGCGGATTACCGGCGACAGATCGCCGTACTTAAATCGCTTGCCTCTAATGCTGCGCTCACTCGGGGATTGGGTGCCGCCGACATTGACGAGGCGCACCGGCGCCGCAAAACGGCTGCGATCTTCGCCGTGGAGGGAGGAGACTTCATCGAGGAGCGGCTCGATCGTGTTCATGAGGCTTTTATTGATGGCGTGCGTGCCGTCACCCTCGTCCATTACCACATTAATCAGATCGGCGACATACAAACCGAAGCACCGGTGCACCAAGGTTTGACAGCGCTTGGCAAATCCGTTGTCGCCGAGATGAATCGAACCGGGATGATCATCGATCTCGCGCATGCGACTTTTGCAGTCACCAAGGATGTTATCCAGGTATCTGTTAAGCCCATCATGATTTCACACACAAACTTGGTTACCTCCACTGTTAATCATCCGCGTCTGATCAATAGCGAGCATGCGAAGCTTGTGGCGGAGACGGGCGGCATCATCGGCTCGTGGCCGTCAGGTGTCGGACAAACCACATTTGCGGATTATATCGATTCCATTCAACGACTCATCGATGTGGTAGGGATTGATCATGTGGCGATCGGCACCGATATGGACGCCAACTTCAAGCCGGTTTTGCGAAGTTACCGCGACTGGAGCCTTATCCCTGCGGCCTTGCTCGCGCGTGGGCTACAGGATCAGGATGTGGCGAAAATCATGGGTGGAAATTTTCTTCGCGTTTTCAAGGCGAACCAAATGCGCTGAAGGCTCAGGCGTGCGACGCCCAGGCGGGTTCACCCAAAGCGTATGGCACACAGGGATCAAAGCGGCCCGGCGCCTCGACGTAGCGCAGTGCTCGAGTGCAGCCGATTTCGGATGTGAAGTAGCCGAGCAACGCCAGCTCCTTCATCATGCGAAAATAGTGCGCCGGCCGCTTGATAGTTGCATCGGGGCCGCTAACTGAGGTGGCGGGCGCACCTTCCTTGCGGTCTTCCGGCAGTGAATCGGCCGCTTTGGCGGCAGTCTCGTCCACGGGCAAGGCCGCGAGGCCTCTCTTCTTGCGGTCTGCCGCCTCACGGGCGTCCGTTACACGCTTTTGCTCGCGATCCAGCGCAGTGAGCACGGCAAGACGCTGCGCAGGTGTGGCCGACATAAACGATACGTTATTCGCCTTTACCATCGCATCGTTCAGTTTCAGCATCCCTTCGCGAAAAATTTTCTGCTCGGCGGGGCTGTAGCTGTCGGTGACCATGAGCGCCATAAATGCGCCGGTCTTCGCGGCTTTCGCGCCCGGGGTCTTCGTTGCCGGCAGAATCGTCTCCGCGATCTCGTCTAACAATGCAATGTCTTGAGCGGTAAATTCTCCGGTCCTTCCCTCATCAGCCCCACGCGTCTGCTCAACTGCGGCTAACAGCCTGCCCCCACCCACGAAAGCAACTCCTCCGAGCAAGGCGCTGACGCCACGAATCGCCTCACGACGGTTGATTAATCGGGCGTGGTCCGATTCGGATGAGGCAGTCATAAAGTCACCTCAAAGATTGCGGCGATTGAGTTCTTTCACGGCAAAGTCCACCGCGCGAGCGGTAAGGGCCATGTAGGTAAGCGAGGGGTTTTGACACGCACTCGACGCCATGCACGCGCCGTCGGTGACGAAGACATTCGGCGCATCCCACACCTGGTTGTGCGCATTGAGCACAGATGTTTTCGGATCCCGCCCCATGCGTGCCGTGCCCATCTCGTGGATCGCCATCCCCGGATAGGACTCAAAGTCGAACGTTTTTATCATTTTCGCCCCCGCTTGTTCCAGCATCTCCGCCATGTCCGAGATCATATCCTTGCGCATCAAGCGTTCGTTCTCGCCTGTGGCGCAGTCAATCTTGAGGACCGGCAGTCCCCACTTGTCCTTTTTGTTCGTGTCGAGCGCAGCGCTGTTAGCGTGATTTGGGAGCATTTCACCGAATGCCGTGGCGCCGAACATCCAAGGGCCCGGCAATGTCATCTCATCCTTGAATGCTGCTCCCACGCCGAGTTCCTTGACCGCTCGCGACCACCCTTCCCGGCTCGCGCTGCCCTGGTAGCCGAAGCCGCGGAGGTAGTCTCTTTTGTCGCCGAACAGGTTGCGATAGCGTGGGATGTAGATGCCGTTCGGGCGACGGCCGTAGTAGTACTTGTCGTTCAGGCCGACGAGGTTTCCCTGCGCGCCACAGCGAAAATGATGATCCATTAGGTTGTGACCCAATTCTCCTGAACTGCTGCCGAGACCTCCTGGCCATATGTCGGTCGCGGATCGCATGAGGAGCCACGTCGAATTAAGCGTGGACGCGCAGATGAAGACGACCTTCGCCGTGTAATCGGTCGTCTGCTCAGTGATGGCATCAAGCACTCGGACGCCGCTAGCGCGCTTGCGACCCTTGTCAAAAAGAATCTCGGTCGCGATCGACCAGGGCTTCAGCGTGAGCTTCCCGGTTTTAGCCGCTGCCGGCAGTGTGGAGGACTGCGAGCTGAAGTAGGCGCCGTAAGGACACCCTAGCCAACACGCATTCCGATATTGGCAAGGTGCACGCCCCTCCAGCGCCTTGGTTGCATTTGCGGTGCGTCCAATGATGATTTGGCGCTTACCGCCGAATTTATTCTTCAGCCGACCGGCAACTAGTTCTTCGCCGCAATTGAGCGGCATGGCCGGGAGAAACTGCCCATCGGGAAGCTGCGCCAGCTTCTCAACTGAGCCCGAAATGCCCGCGTGTCTTTCCACGTGGTCGTACCATGGTGCCAGTTCGTCGTAACGAATCGGCCAATCGATTGCGACCCCCTCCTTTGCGTTTGCTTCAAAGTCGAAGTCGCTCCAGCGATAACTCTGGCGTCCCCAAGTCAGCGAGCGGCCACCGACCTGATAGCCTCGATACCAGTCGAATCGTTTTACCTCCGTGTAGGGCGAATCCTGCTCGTTTGCCCAAAAGGCGAGATTCTTCTCGTTGAGCGGGTAATCCCGCTTGAGCACTTGGTAAGCCTCTTCCATGGCCTGCGTTCGGCCGCCCCGATGCAAGTATTCCCAGGGCGCCTTCGTGGCGTTGACGTAGTCCTTGATGTGCTCAACGTTTCGGCCTCGTTCCAACAGCAGGACGCGAAGCCCCTGCTCGGTGAGTTCCTTTGCCGCCCATCCGCCTGAAATACCAGACCCGACTACAATTGCGTCATAGCTAGTCGGCATTCTTATTACCTGAGTGCAATACGTCCCCGCTCGGCTTTCGATCTATTCTATCGCGATTAATAGGAGAGGCGCATGCCCGATAAGTTCCCCACCGTCAGCCGCCGCACAGCCTTGACGGCGTTTGGAGCTGCTGCTGGTTTTTTTGCCGCCAACGAGATCCGAGCGGCCGGGCGATCTTCTGCCTTCGGCGGACGGATCAAACAATCGGCGTGCCGGTGGCCGTATGCGAGCCTGCCACTGCCTGAGTTTTGCAAGCGCGCGCAACAGATCGGGCTCGGGGCGATAGATTTGCTGTTCCCGGATGAATGGCCTATCGCGGGCGACGCTGGACTGGTCGTCTCCATGGGCTATGCCAGTCGGCGAGAGAAATTCATTCAGACGGGGTTTAACGATCCGGCCAACCACGAGCTGCTGCTGGAAGAATTGCACATGGTGCTTCCGCTCGCAGCGCAAGCGCACGTGCCGAATGTCATCGCCATGTTCGGCGATCGCGTCTCTGGAATCGATGACGCGACGGCAATGGTTAATTGTGTCAACGGCCTCTCCAAGATTGCACCCGTTGCGGAAAAACACGGCGTCACGGTTTGCGTGGAGTTGCTCAACAGCAAAGTAGACCACCCGGGTTACCAGGGTGATCACACTGCCTTTGGTGTCGGAGTGATGCAAAGAGTGAACTCGCCACGAGTGAAGCTTCTATACGACATTTATCACATGCAGATCATGGAAGGCGATGTGATCCGCACAATTCGCGATAACATCAACTGGATAGGACATTTTCATACCGGCGGCGTCCCCGGTCGGCACGAAATCAACGACAGCCAGGAACTCAACTACAGCGCCATAGCCACCGCCATCGCGGATCTTAACTATCAGGGCTATCTCGCGCACGAGTTTAAGCCCACTCGCAGCGATCCGTTCGTTTCACTCACAGAGGCGTTTCAAATATGTACTGTATGACCTATACCGCCCTTCCAAGCAGCCGGCAAGCTCCGGCGCGCGTCGCCCTGGTCCTAACATTGGGCCTCTCTGGTTTTCTGCCCGCCCTCGCACAATCCCCCCAGGGCGATCCGAAAGCCACCGAGCAATGGGAACCGGTTCCGTCTGTGGTATCGCCTGGCGCCGTCGCTGGCGCACCGCCTTCCGACGCCGTCATTTTGTTCGATGGACGAAACTTGGATCAATGGGTGTCGACCAAAGATCACTCGCCGGCGCACTGGAAGGTTGACCATGGCGTCATGACCGTCGACAAGGCGTTGGGAAATATCGAGACCAAGCAACTCTTTAAAAATTATCAATTGCACCTTGAATGGCGTATTCCAAAAGATATTACGGGCGAAGGTCAGCTGCGCGGCAACAGCGGCCTCTTCCTTGCCTCAACAGGCCCTGGCGACGCCGGATACGAAGTCCAAATTTTGGACTCCTGGAAAAACCAAACCTACGTAAATGGCCAAGCGGCGAGCATCTACAAGCAGGCACCACCACTGGTCAACGCCATGCGTGAGCCGGGCGCGTGGCAAACCTACGACGTGGTGTGGACTGCGCCGGCATTTGAACCCGATGGAACTCTCAAGAGTCCGGCCTTTGCCACTGTGTTTCACAACGGTGTGCTGGTGCAAAACCACGTGCCGCTTTTGGGCGAAACTGTCTACATCGGCAACCCCGCGTATCGGCCCTATCAGCGTGCGGCGATCAAATTGCAAGCCCACGGCGACCCTTCCGCTCCGATCAGCTTCCGGAATATTTGGCTACGGGAAATTGCAGGAGCAATGTGAACTTGCTACCGATGCAACTTCGCATAGCTGTCAAACGCGACTGCGCTGACGATGATTAATCCAATCACGACTTGTTGCCAGTACGATGAGACGTGCATGATCACCAG
>DASWUU010000117.1:0-3094 GCA_036401515.1 Steroidobacteraceae bacterium | reverse complement strand
CGCGCTGCCTGCGCACGGCGGCAAATTTCCCGTCGTTCTCGTCGTGCAGGAGATATTCGGCGTCCACGAGCACCTCAAGGACGTCTGCCGCCGCTTCGCCAAGCTAGGTTACTACGCCATCGCACCGGAGATGTTCGCCCGCCAAGGCGATGTGTCGGGCATGAGCGGCATTGACGAGATCATGACCAAGATCGTGCCCCGCGTGCCGGACGCACAGGTCATGGCCGACCTAGACGCAGCGCTGGCATTTGCCGCATCGAGCGGGCATGTGGATTCTGCGCGCGCCAGCGCCGTCGGCTTTTGTTGGGGCGGCCGCGCGGTATGGCTGTATGCGGTCCACAATCCGAAACTGAGGGCGGGCGTTGCGTACTACGGCCGATTGAAGGGCATGACAAACGAAATCAAGCCCAAAGATCCGCTCGATGTGGCGGGTTCGCTCATCGTACCCGTGCTCGGGCTGTACGCTGGCCTGGACATTTACATCAAGGCGGATGCCGTCGAGCAAATGCGCGCCGAGTTGGCGAAGGGCTCGTCGGGCTCGGAAATCATCGTGTTCCCCGGCGTCAATCACGGCTTCAACGCCGACTACCGGCCGGACTACGACAAGATCGCCGCCGACTACGCGTGGAAGCTCGCGCACGAGTGGCTGCGCGATCACGGCGCTTAAAACACCTGCGGGCCTCACTGCCCAGCGTGCGCACTGCCTGGAAAAAGTGTTGACTTCAAAAACACTGGGCTTGCTTCACAGTTAGAACGGCAGGAGCGGACGTTCCTGGCACTTCAGGACCGTAAGCAAGCTTCCGGCAGCGCCGACTTCGCTTCAGATCGACTAGTTCTCCTGCCCAGGCAGATCCTTTATGTACTCAACGCTTGTGCCCCCATACATCGGACACTCCGTCACCGTTCCGCCAAAGCCAATGCGCGGCGATGTGTTCTCGTAGCGAACAATTTTGGTGCCGTCGTCCTGAGTGGCGACAACGTCTCCTTCGCCAGGTCTGTTGCCCAGCGACTTGCATCGCGCTGTTTCCCACATAATGAATGTGCGATTTCGCAAAACGCGGTGTATCGCCGACCAGCCGTCCTGAAAGCAAATGGTCAGTGCAGAATCCTTTCCCCCGGCTGCCACGAGCGCACGTTTGTAATCTGGATGAGCTGTACTCTCAGTAGCCGCAAGAAAACGAGTGCCTAGCGCCGCACCTGAGGCACCAACGGTCAATACTTTGTAGATCCCCTGTCCATTCCCGATGCCACCAGCAGCGATTACAGGAGTGTCCCGTGCTTCTTCCAGAACGATCGGCAATGTTTCGCATAGCCCGCGGCTCGCCTCTACGTGGCCACCGGCTTCAGTACCCTGGCAGACGAGAAAGTCGGCACCACGGTCTAGCGCAGCACCAGCACTGTCCGCGCTCACGGCCTGTATTCCGAGCTTAGCCTTTACATCACGCACGGCCGCGACCATCGCTTTCGTGGGTACTCCCCACGAGAACTGTATGATTGGCGCTCCGCCATCAAGCACTTGGACTTCAACTACCGTCACGACGCTGGCCCCTGAGATTGATCCAGCTCCTGCAGCTAGCGCTCTGACCCTGCTTCTCGGTAGCATGGCGTTGGTACGAAGTTGCGAACTCGTGCGCAACTGATTCGCTTCGCGCACAACCTTTCGCGGGTCTTTGGCATCCGCGATGAGCGTTTTGGGGTGCTAGTTGCCGATCGTATGCATCATTACCCTCCCTGGGGCAATCCTCAGGGCCAAGATCGAGCAAGTGGTTACGGACAAGAAGCAGCTGCAGGCATGGCTGGATCAGGCGCCCGATCGGGCGGATGATCGGGCACTATTCGGACTGGAGCCGAGAACATAGAGGTCAGCATGCGATCCATACCTAGTCGACTTCCGCAACCAAGGAGACTTCACCGTTCGGGCCAGAGCCTTTCGCTGATGGCCCTGCTCCTCGCCATGACCTTCGCGAAGGGTGCGGTCGCCACTGACGTGGCGCTTACGCATGCGCGCATCTATCCATCACCCGATGCCGAAGCGATTGCTGACGGTACCCTATGGATTCACAACGGGCGGATTGAAGCCATCGGGCCCTCGAGCGCCACCAAGGTGCCCGACAGTGTAAAACTGATCGACGTGCGGGGAGCGGTGGTGACGGCGGGCTTCTGGAACAGCCATGTGCACCTTATCACCCCGCCGCTACTGAATGCCGATAAGCAATCGACGGCAGCGCTTTCGCAGGCGCTGACGCAAATGTTGACCCGCTGGGGCTTCACCACCGTTTTCGACATTGCCTCCTCCCTACCCAATACGCTCGCCATTCGACGCCGCGTCGAGGCGGGTGATGTCCTGGGGCCGAAGATCTTGACGGTGGGGGATCCGTTTTTTCCGAAGAACGGCACGCCAATTTATATCAAGCAATTCATGAAGGACAATGGCTTCCCAGACGAGGAAATTACTGATCTTGCCGCCGCCACCGCGCGAGTCCATCGACAGATCAGCGCAGGCGCGGACGGTGTGAAACTCTTCACGGGTGCAATCGTCGGTGGAACGATCGACGTATTGCCCATGCCACTCGATCAGGCACGAGCGCTGGTAGCCGCCGCGCATGCCGAGGGCAAACCGGTGTTCGCACATCCCACAAACTTAGCGGGACTTGACGCCGCGATCGACAGCGGGGTCGACATTTTGGCGCACACCACCCCGGACGGCGGCCCCTGGTCTGCCGAGCTGACCTCCCGCATTCTGGCACACCACATGGCGCTGATACCTACGTTGACCTTGTTCGAAGCAGAGCTGAAAAGATCGAGCGCACCAGAGAAGGAATTGAAGCGATTTATGGACAATGACGTGCAGCAGGTCGATGCTTACTCGAGGGCCGGTGGTCAGATCTTATTCGGTACTGACGTGGGCTATATTGATGTGTTCGATACCACAGAGGAATATCGCCAGCTCTCTCGGGCGCTCGACTGGCGGCAGATATTGACTGCGCTCACGGTGGCGCCCGCCGAACGCTTCAAATTTGCAGCACGCAAAGGCCGTTTGGCTCCCGGAATGGATGCGGATCTGGTGGTGCTGCAGGCGGATCCGGCGCAAGAC
>DASWUU010000116.1:0-26223 GCA_036401515.1 Steroidobacteraceae bacterium | reverse complement strand
AACCACGCGCAAGCCAGCTGCCAAAGCAAAGGGCCCGGCCAAGAGCGCAAACAAGGCCTCTGCCAACAAACGGCCTAAGCGCGACTAATCGCCGCCCGGAGGCGGCCTTGTCAACGCGATTGGGCGCAAGCCGTTGCCAGTGTATGCCAGGAATACGCATCGCCCTGGGTGTTGCACTGCTCCTCGGAGGCTGCGCCGGGTCTGAGTTGCGCCACGCTGAAACGCCGCCGCGTGCTCTGAAACGTCAGGATGCGTTGTGGCTTGAGCGCTCATCGTTTGGCCTTAATACCGCGACCGTAGCCGAATACCGCCAGTTGGGCCGAGCCAGATTTCTCGATACGCAATTGCAGTCGGCAGTTAGGGTCTTGCCGGCACCCATTGCAGCACAAATTTCAGCGATTAACGCAGGCCGTCCGGACCCTGGGCAAGCGCTTGCCGCGGCCAATGCCGAGGATAAGGTCATCAACGCCATGCCCGATGGCGGAGATAAGGAGCAGGCGCGCAAGGTTTTGAACGAACAAGGCAACCGGCTGGCTTACGATGCCATCCGCAGCGAGTTGTTACGCGCGGTGTATTCGCCCGCGCAGCTGCAGGAGCAAATGACTTGGTTCTGGCTCAATCACTTCAGCGTGTCCCAGTCCAAGGCCAGGCTGCGCTGGCTGGTCGGGGACTATGCGGAAAGCGCGATTCGACCGCGGGTTTTTGGCCACTTCAAGGACTTGGTGATGGCAACGCTCGAACACCCAGCGATGCTGCAATATCTGGACAATAACCAAAATGCCGTCGGCCATATCAACGAAAATTATGCGCGTGAGCTGTTGGAGTTGCATACGCTGGGTGTGGGCGGCGGCTACTCGCAGCAGGATGTGCAGGAACTCGCGCGGGTCCTTACCGGGGTCGGGGTGAACATCGGCGACGCGCCCCATCTTAAACCAGAATTGCAGCAGTTCTATGTCCGCCGTGGCGCATTTGAATTCAATCCCGGTCGGCACGATTTTGGCAGCAAGACTGTTCTAGGACGGCGCATCGAAAGCAAGGGATTCGGTGAGGTCGAGGAGGTCGTCAGTCTGATCGTGTCGCAACCCGCGTGCGCTCGATTCATATCGCGCGAATTGGCTAGCTACTTCGTGGCCGATAATCCCCCGCAACTTTTGGTCGAGCGCTTGGCAAAGATCTTCATGCGAACCGACGGTGATATTGGCGCCGTTCTTCGCGCGCTGTTCTTGTCGCCTGAATTGAACGCCTCGCTAGGGGGCAAGTTCAAGGATCCCATGCGTTTCGTGATCTCGGCAGTACGCCTGGCGTACGACGGCAAAGCCATCAGCAACGCACGTCCGATAGTGGGTTGGCTGAATGGTCTAGCGGAAACCCCTTATGGCCGTCAAACTCCCGACGGCTATCCGTTGACGGAGCTCAGCTGGGCAAGCTCCGGCCAAATGAGCCGTCGATTCGAGATTGCCCGTTCCATCGGTGCTGGAAACGCCGCGCTGTTCGAAGCCGAAGAAGGCGGCGTGAGCGCCTCCGGGTTTCCGCAGCTATCGAGTCGGCTCTACTTCGAGGCAGTGGAGCCGCTTCTGAGCGCGCGCACCAGGGAGGCGCTGAATGGCGCAAATTCTCAGCAGGAGTGGAATACATTTTTGCTTTCATCACCGGATTTCAGCTATGAGTGATCCTCTGCAAGTGACTCGCCGTCAGCTGATAAAGTTGGGTGCAGCGGCGCTGGTCAGCACGCGAGTCTCTGGGCGGCTGTACGCCGCGCCGAGCGAAGGACCTCGCTTCCTATTGATCTTTTTGCGCGGCGGCTACGACTCCTGCAATTTGTTGGTCCCATATACGACGCCGTTCTATTACGAAGCGCGACCGAACATCGCGATCGCCGCACCAGAGACTTCATCCAATACCGGAGCGCTCGCGCTCGACAGCGATTGGGCGCTTGCGCCCGCGGTGCGTGATTCGCTGGGAACCATGTACGCGCAACGTCAGATTGCCTTTGTCCCATTCGCGGGCAGCGATGATTTGTCGCGAAGCCATTTCGAAACGCAAGACAGTATTGAATTAGGTCAACCGACCGTGGGCTCGCGAAACTATCGCTCCGGCTTTCTCGGCCGCCTCTGCGAAACCTTGGGGGGGCCCTCGAACTTAAACTCCTCGATCGCCTTTACTGACGCCTTGCCGCTCACCTTCGAGGGCGCAGCCATCGTGCCAAACTTATCGCTTAAGAATCTCGGCAAGCCGCCGTTCGATGAACGGCAGGCGCGGATACTCAGCGACATGTATGCCGGCCATCATCTCGCAGCGGCAGTGAGCAATGGGCTCGAGTTGCGTCAGGAGGTAGCGCAGGAGTTCGCGGACGAAATGACGGCGGCCAATCGCAACGCCATCAATACCAAAGGCTTCGAGCTCGAGGCCGAGCGCATGGGCCGGCTGATGCGCGATCGATACCGGATTGGATTCATCGACATTGGCGGCTGGGATACACACGTTGCCGAGGGGGCCGCGCAGGGAACTCTGGCAACGAATCTAGGCAGCCTGGGCCGGGGCCTTCAGGTTTTCGCGCAATCGCTCGGGCCGGAATGGAAAAATACCGTCGTTGTAGTGCTGTCGGAGTTCGGCCGGACTTTCCGCGAGAACGGCAATCGCGGCACCGACCATGGCCACGGTACCGTGTACTGGGTTCTGGGTGGCTCGATTCGAGGCGGAACCATTGCCGGAGAGCAGCAAAGATTGGCACGCCGCACCTTGTTCCAAGATCGCGACTATCCGGTGCTCAACGATTATCGGGCCGTCTTGGGCGGTCTGTTCCGCTCGCTCTGGGATCTCTCGCCGCTCCAAAGTTCGCGAATTTTTCAGGATGCACCCTTGATGGACCTAAAGCTTGTTTAAATAAGCCCCTGGCTTATAGTTTCGCTTAGCTCAAGCGAAGGAAGCTTATGTCGACGATTTTGGTCACGGGGGGAAGCGGATTCATCGCCGTCCACACCATCGCGCGACTCCTGGGCGAAAAGCACCGGGTCCGCGCCACGTTACGCAACCTACGGCGCGAAGCCGATGTGCGCGCCATGCTCAAGGAGGCCGGTGGCGTGCCTTCCGATCAATTGTCTTTTTTTGCCGCCGACCTTAAAGACGATGCAGGTTGGTCCCGCGCCGTCGAGGGCTGTGACTATGTGCTTCACGTCGCGTCACCCTTTCCCCCGAATGTGCCAGAGCATGAGGATGAAGTAATTTCGCCGGCGCGCGAGGGCGCGCTGCGTGTGCTGCGGGCATCGCGCAGCGCCGGGGTGAAGCGCGTGGTGCTCACCTCATCGTTCGCCGCGATTGGCTACGGCCACAAGCCGCAGCGGGAACCGTTCGACGAAACGACTTGGACGGAGCTTGGCGGCAGCGATGCCACGGCATACGTGAAATCCAAGACGTTGGCGGAACGAGACGCGTGGGATTTTATTGCCAATGAAGGGGGCGACCTCGAATTGACGGTGATAAATCCAGTGCTGGTGCTGGGTCCGGTTTTGGGGCCGGATTATTCGCCCTCGGTGCTGTTGATACAGCGTTTGATGACGGGGACCATCCCTGGAAGTCCAAAATTGAGCTTCGGCGTGGTGGACGTGCGGGACGTGGCCGATATTCATATTCGCGCAATGACCCATCCTGCGGCCAAGGGCGAACGCTTTCTCGCCACGGCAGGCGATTTCATGTTGATCCGGGATATCGCAAAGGTGCTCAAAGCGGGAGCGGGGGCTGCCGGCCATAAAGTGCCGACCCGGCAGCTGCCCAACTGGTTGGTTCGCCTCGCGGCCCTGCGCGACCCGGCGGTAAAGCAGATCCTGCCGGAACTTGGCAAATTAAAGAATGGTACGGGCGACAAGGCAAGGCGGTTGCTTGGCTGGGCACCGCGCCCCCGCGAGGAAACAATTATTGCCACCGCGCAAAGCTTGTTGCGGCTGGGCTTGGTTTAGCGCAGCTGGCTATCTTTGCTGCCACGGCGGTTATAGCCTGCGGATCGCACGATTTCGCGGTCAGCGCTGTCCTGACAGGAAACGCACAAGCGAACACCCGGAACCGCCTCTTGGCGGGCTCGGGGAATCTCCACTCCGCACTCGGTGCAGTGGCTTAAGCTCGGTCCCTGCGGTAGGCGGCTTTGCGCCAGCCTAATCGCGTCCGTGACCGTGGCGTCGATCTGTTCCTGCACCGCGCCTTCTTTTGCCCAACCTGTCGCCATACCTGCCCCTTAAACCGAATCACGAACTCCATCATTAGAGCCTAGGAAGGCAATTACAAGCAGCCTCAAGGTTATTGACCGGCCCGATCCGGCAGCAGTTCCCGAATCATCCCGTAGAGAAAGGCGGTGGTGAGGCCAAACAGGATCATCCCGTCCAGTGCTTCGAGGGCACCCATGAGCTGCCAGTGGTTTGCCAAATCGAAATGTTCATGGCCATACGTAGTAATGGCGCTCAGCGAGAACAACAGCGCCGATCTGCCGTCAGGGAGCGCTCCTAGCAGTACATACACACCCGCCCACATGCCCGCCTCGACGGCATGCAGGAAGATGGCGACCAGGGTCGCCGTGCCCAATACCAACGAGAACGTAGCGAGAAAGCCGCGTCCTCTCAGAAAGAAGCGCCTCGCTCGAATGACTTGTTCATTAAGTAATACAAGCCCGATGACGTGAAAGATGACCGTGATGACGACTAGCGGCAGACTCCAGGCCCAGTCCGCGTCCCAAACTGTCGCACTATCCACATCCACGAACAGATCCTTCCAGGTCAGGGGATCCTTCCCGGTCAGGGATCCTGCGGTGATCGCCGGCACGCGCGAGGCGTACCGGCGAGACCGCATGAAATACTAGCCCAATTGCACCGGCACGAACAGGCGAGCATCACCGCGTTGTATGAGCAACGCAATCTGCTTGTCGTGCTGTTGCACCATCTTTCGCAATTGCTCGACGCTCTGTACCGCCGTGCCATCGACCGATAGCACCACATCGCCCGGCTGTATGCCGGCTTCGGCCGCGCGTCCTTGGGCGTCTTCCACAACAAGACCGCCAGGAATACCGGCTTGCTGACGTTCTTGCGGATTCAAGGGTCGCAACGCCAGCCCCAATTTTCCAGGCGTCGAATCACCGGCAGGCTCATCGGCCGAGGCCAACTTCGCCGCGCTGCCGATGGTCGCTGTCAACGACAAGGTCTTGCCGTCGCGCCATATCTCCAGCGATGCCTTATCGCCGGGAGCTGTCATGCCAACACGCTGGGACAACTGCGCGGCATCGAGCACGGGCGCGCCATTCAACTTGAGAATAACATCGCCCACCTTGATGCCCGCCTCTGCGGCGGCGCTGTCAGGTACGACCTTTGCCACAAGCGCCCCATTCGGGGTCTTTAACTTGAAAGACTCCGCGAGGGATTGGTTGAGTGGTTGCACTTCGACACCCAATCGCGCATGGACGACTTTGCCCGTCTTGACGATCTGATCCTTGACTTGGACCGCCAGATTAATGGGAACGGCAAACGATACGCCTTGAAAGCCGCCCGAACTGCTGTAGATCTGCGAGTTGATGCCGACGACCGAGCCGTTCGCATCAAACAGAGGACCACCGGAGTTGCCCGGATTCACCGCCGCATCGGTTTGGATGAAAGGCACATAGCCGTCGCCGGGCAATGATCTGCCTTTGGCGCTGACGATACCGGCCGTGGCGGTTTCTTCGAGACCGAAAGGTTCGCCGATGGCAAGCACGTAGTCGCCGACTCCCAGCTGATCGGAATTTCCCAGGCTGACGACTGGTAAATCGTGGCCTTCAATCTTCAGCACCGCAATATCGCTGCTGCGATCGGCGCCCAAAACCTTGGCCTTGAACTCGCGATGATCTGAAAGCTTAACGGTAACCTCTTTTGCACCGTCCACAACGTGTGCATTGGTCAGGAGCAGCCCGTCGGAGGAAATCAAGAATCCAGAACCTTGAGCATGCTGCACGCCGTGCTGCCGAGGCATGGGCATTCCATGGAAGAACTGGCCGAGGGGACTGTCCTCATCGCCATTCGGCCCGCCGAAGCCGTTGGGGCCGCCGAATCCGAACGATTGCGGTCCGGAAGTATTCATGGGGCCTGCGGTGGTGATCCCCACGACTGCAGCCTGATTGTGCGCCACGATCGCTCGATAATTCGGCGCGCTAATCATGGGAATGGCCTGCGCGGGTGCGGAGGGGGAATCCGGGGCTGCGGCGCTGGTCGAAGCCGATGCGCCCGCGTGTAAAATAGTTGGGGCTACCAAGCCCGCGACGGTGCCGGCGGCAAGTAGCCCAGCTGCCGACCATACCAGCGTGGTTTTGCGAAGTTGCATATGATCTCCTGCGTGTGAAGCGTAAATTGGGGAGCGTTAGCTCGAGATCGCACATTCACACGGCTTCCTTAAGGGAGTCTTAAGACGCCTTTGGAAAGCTCACCGTGACGAGGAGGCCGCCGCCAGGCGCCTCGTCAAGGCTGACCAACGCGCCGTGGCGCTGCGCAACGGATTTAACAATCGCCAGCCCGAGGCCCGTGCCGCTTTCCTGCGCGGAAGCGCGCCGATAGAAGCGGTCGAATACGCGCTCTCGTTCGGCAGCTGAAATCCCGGGACCTGAATCCAACACCTCGAGAAGTATGTGCGTCGGGCTCGACCGGCAACGCACTTGCACGGTCCCATGCGGCGGCGTGTAACGCACGGCATTGTCGACCAGATTTCGTACCAGAACACGGAGGGCTTCACGGTTGCCTCGGACTTGGGACTGGGGCTCCGCCTCGAGGCCAAGATTGATGTCGCGAGACATTGCCAGTTCGTGCGTATCCCCCACGCCCTCGGCCGCGACGCTGCCTAAATCCAGGAGTGTCTCGTCCAGGGCGGCCCCTTCGGGCTCGCTGCGCGCCAAGGTCAGCAACTGCTCAATCAAGTGGATGGCCCGCTCGACCGCAGCTCCCAGGCGGGCGCGCGCCTCACGGCGCGACGGCTCATCGGGTGCGCGGTCGAGCAATTGCAGCTGAAGGCGCAGCGCCGTCAAGGGCGAGCGCAATTCGTGTGCTGCATCCGAGATGAAGGCGCGCTGCGCCGAAAAAGCCTGCTGCAGTCGCTCCAAAAGCCGGTTTAATTCGGTTACCAGCGGTTCTATTTCCACCGGTAAGTTATCCGTCTTCAGCGCCGTCAAGCTGCGCACGTCGCGCCGCTGTACTTCGCTGGTGACGTAGCGTAGCGGCGCAAGGCCGCTTCTCACGATCCACGCGACGGCGACGATCATGATGGGCAGCAGTAGGAGCAGTGGTATCACGACGCGTTCCGCAGCGGCCCGCGCCAAGGTTTCGCGCACCCGCACCGGCTGCGCAATTTGGATCACGCCATCGGTGGTCTGCAGTCCATAGGCACGCCAGGGTTCCCCTCGCAACGACAGGTCCGCGTAGCCGAGCACGGTTTGATTCAGGATCGGCAATCCAGGACGAGACAAATAAATGCGCGCGCCAAACACATCCCAGATTTGCACGACAAAATCAGTATCTCCTTGATCGGGTGGTATCTCGAGCATGCGCGGTGCCAAGGAAATTTGACTCCGCAGCGACAACGCCATTTGCCGCAATTGATAATCGAACAGCACCGAAGTTTCGCCTAACACGCGTCTATAAGTGACGGCCGCGGCAATCAGTGAAATGAGCGCGACCAGGATGATCAGAGCAATCAGGAGCCGTGCGCGAATCGACCTCATGCTTTTGGGATGTAGTAGCCGACGCCGCGCAAGGTGCGGATCGCATCGCTTCCCAGCTTGCGGCGCAGGCCGTGAACGTAGACCTCAATCGCATTGCTGCCGATTTGTTCGTCCCACCCATACAAGCGGTCTTCGAGCTGCGAGCGTGATAACACGGCGCCGGGGCGCTGCAGCAGCGCTTCCAGAACGGAAAACTCATGAGCCGACACCGGCACCGGTACGCCGCCACGTTCAACTGTGCGCGCCGCCGGGTCGAGGCGTAATTCGCCGTGCTGAATGCTGGGATCGCCTCGACCCGCGGCTCGGCGCAGCACCGAACGAATACGCGCCGTGACCTCGTCAAGATCAAAAGGCTTGACGATATAGTCATCAGCGCCTGCGTCGAGCCCGGCAATCCGGTCCTGAATCTCGTCGCGCGCCGTGAGAATGATGACCGGCGTCGAATCTCCGCGCTTGCGCAGCTCTCGCAATATGTCGATGCCGTTGCGATGCGGCAATCCGAGGTCGAGTAGCACGAGGTCGAAGGCGGAGGTATGCAAAGCGCCGGCTGCACTGCGGCCGTCCTGCATCCAATCGACGGCAAAGCCCTGCTGCCGAAGCCCGGTCTGCAGACCCTCCGCGATCATGGTGTCATCTTCAACGAGCAACACACGCATCGAGTGAGATACGGCGAGCGTCTAATTCGGAATCGTCAGCGTATAGAAAAAGCGCGGCGCGGTTCTTAAGGTCAGCTTTAGCGGGCGCTGGCAAGGCAGGTCGTGCAGACTCACAGCGAATGTTTTCTTGAAGTCCTTCTCGGCGGGGTCGTCGAATTGATTATCCAACACATCGGCAGCTACTTGCGAGCCGTTATCGTTCGGATCTGTCTGACACTCGCCCCAATTCAAGGAGAATTGGTGATTTGGATTCGTCCCCCGATAAAGCATGGTGATATACAACTGGTCGGTTTGCCCGTCATACCGGACGTTACCGAAATTGTCCGCATGGACGATGAGCGGGGCAATTGCCATCGCACTGGCCGGCAAAATCCGCATTAAAAAATAAGACTGTCCGCGCACCACCTCTCCTCAAGCTAGCCATGACCCACGCGTCCGACAGGTTGCTCCGCTGCACTGATTTTCCCATATCGCCGCTCCCTTTTCCCATACTCTTCGAGGGCGCGAGCGAAGGCTGCGCCGTCGAAGTCCGGCCAGAAGTTATCGACGAAATAGAGTTCGGCGTAGGCGCATTCCCACAACAGAAAATCGCTCAAGCGCTTTTCGCCCCCGGTTCGAATCAGGAGGTCCACGTTTTCCGGTACGGAGGCCGAATGATCGATGGCTGCGAGATGTTCCTTGAACCTCGCGCGGTCGACACTGCCTTCCGCCGCCATGAGACGGCAACTCTCGAGTAAAGAATGCTGAGCCGAATAATCGACGGCGATACGTAAGTTCATGCCTTGGCAATGGGCTGTGCTGCGCTCGCTGTGCTCTATCGTACGCAGCACGGCGGGGGCCAAGCGGTCGCGGCGGCCAACTACATTGATTCGAATCGATTTTTCCAGGCAACGCGGTGTCTGAGTCATCAAGTAGCGGCGCAGCAGCCTAAACAGCGCACCCACCTCGGTTCTCGGCCGGTGCCAGTTATCGGCGGAGAAGGCGTACAGGCTAAGCGTGTCGATTCGGCTACGGGCGGCTGCCTCGACAATTTTGTCCACGGCCTTGGCTCCCGCGCGATGTCCTGCCGTGCGGGGCAGCCCGCGTTCCGACGCCCATCTCCCGTTGCCGTCCATGATAATTGCAATGTGCATAGTAAAGTTCTCTAAAATGCAAAGTGAAAAGCCCAAAAACAATCAAGTGCGGCGAGTTGCTCTTATCACCGCTTCAACGTGGTCCAGGTATCGATTTAAGGCGCTTTTTCCAAGAGCGGTCAGGCGATAGATGGTCTTCGGGCGGCGCTGTTCGAACGACTTGGTGCAGGTCAAGTATTTAGCTTCTTCCAGCTTGCGGGCGTGCGCGCTCAAGTTACCGTCGCTGACATCAAATAGGGCCTTGAGCTCGTTGAAAGTGAGCGCTTCGCGAACGGCCAGCGCGCTCATGATACCCAGCCTGACCCGCTCGTAGACCAGCCGGTCGAATGTGGCTGTATTGTTGTCGCGCGGCGCGGCAGGCACCGCCGCGAGTTTCGGGCGCTTCGGGGGAGTTTGAACTCCAGTACGGGGGTTAGACTTCGCGGCCATGGCTCATGCGTCCAATAAGAAATCCGAACACAATATGCAGGCCGCCGAAACCGGCTCCCAGCATCGGAATTTGCAAATCGTTCGGCAGCAGCAAAGCGGCCAAGCCGAAGAGAATGAAAAATGCACCCAGGGCCGCGATGATCCTGGTGGTTGCGGCGCTGGCGGCAACCAGCGCGCAGCCATACATTAGCAACCAGGTGCCGGGTATTGCGTGCAGGTTGCCGCCAAACCAATGCACAGCGGTCATGACAAGCCCGGCGCCCAGAGAAGGGGACAGGCACAAAACGAATTTCAACAGTGGTGTGCCAGCGAGCCGCAGGTCACGCAACGAGGATTCCCGCACGATCAAGGCGCTGCCGACAATCGCACCGATCAACGCCGCGATCAGCCAGATGCTCAACCAATATTTGTGTAAGCCGGGCGTTAAACACAATGCCGCAGCGATCAGGCCAATAGCTCCGAGGACAATGCCGGCGGACCCCGGAACCGCCAGCAGCACCGCGCCCTCCATAGAAGAACGGATGTAGCGCAACGTGGCCGCAGCATGGGTGTCAAGGTGTACAGTGGTATTGGGCACCGATCGACACTAACGATATAGTTGCGATTTCGTCAAGTACTCTGCTCGGCAGAGTTGGCGTATCATGTGGCCGCCGACGATGCGCGGTTTGGCCTAAGGGGATGGCAGTGACCAGGTTTTACCTAAGCCTATGTGCATTTGCGATCGCGGCGCTCACGATTGGCCCGGCGGTCGGTGCGGCAGATATCACGGGCACGTGGATTATGGCGGTGCAGACGGGTGCAGGGAGCGGCGCTCCCACCTTCATACGTGTGCAGAAAGGTGACACCTTGTCGGGGAGCTACAAGGGTCAATTGGGCGAGGCGCAAGTGAGCGGAACCGTGAAGGGCGAAGAAGTCACGATCGATTACCAAGTTGACGCTCAAGGGCAAAATCTCGCGGTGAAATATTCCGGAAAGACGGACGGGAAAACCATGAGCGGCAAAGTATCGCTGGGCCAGTTCGGCGAGGGTACCTTTACCGGAATCAAGCAGTAGTCCCTTTAACCCTTACGCCGGACGATTTATCGATGGATCAACGGCATCGGCGCGATTTCGTGCACCGCAACCTTTTAGCTCTGCGAAGCAGTTCTCATCTTTTACGTTTGCCACGATCGTAACCCTGATTCCGGCTCGCGGGCGCAGACAAATGTGACCCAAAGCATGTCGGAAAGCCCTCGTTTACCGGAACCTTATTGTGTTAAGCCAAATACAAAGCATTCGGAGTTCACGAATGTGATCGCAACGCAACAAACTGATCATAGGGCGATCGCGATATGGGATTACAACGATGCCGACAAGTTTGAGAAAAGCTGAGCCTGCCGCGCCGGACCCTGAGCGTCCGGCGGTCCAATCAGTCAAAAAACAAAAACTTCCCGTGCTCCTGGTCACCGGCGATGAGTCGTTATGGCCGCAGATCGGGGCGGACTTGAACGGCGGCCTCATCCTCAAACAGCTTGATTCAATCGAGGAATTGATTACTTCCACCCCTTCAGGGCAAGCCGCCATCATCTTATGGGATGCGCGCAATCATCCCGATCCGGCCTCGGTGCTGTCGCGCTTGCATCTGCATTCGTCGCGTTTCGCCATTGTCGCTCTGGATGATGCGGCCAGCGATGCGGCTTGGACGCTTCCGATTCAACATCGGCAGGTGGTCGGCCATGTAGGACTGCCAATCATCGGCAGCGTGCTCACCACTGCACTCGACAGCGCTCACGAAGAAGTGAATTCTCGCTTGTCATTGCTGGGCGATGGGACCGTACCGCTCGAGCCGATATCGGACGCCCCCAAGAAATCGTGGTTGCTACCTGCCGCCATTGGCGGCGCGCTGGCCGCCGCGGTGCTGATTTTTTTACTGACGCGGCACGGCTCGAGTGACGTCAAACCTGTCACTGCCGTGGCAACGGCGCCCGCGCCCCTAGAAGTGGCCGCGCCGCCGCCCGCCGCCCCCAAGGGGGCTGAGGTGGACGACAAGCTGGATGCGCTCATCGAGAAGGCGCAGCAAGCCATGCTTGATCGGCATTACATCGACCCTGTACAGGGCAGCGCTCTGTCGCTTTACCGCGAAGTTTTAAGCATTAACCCCGAGAACGGCGAAGCGCGACAGGGCTTGCAGCGGCTGTCAGAAATCCTGATCGCGAGAGTGCAGTCCGCTCTTGATGACCGAAAGTTCGACGTCGCGCTGCAATCCCTGGAAACTGCCCGAAGCATCGATGCAAGCGATCGACGCCTTTCTGCCCTCGACGAGAAAATTGCAAGCGTGCGCGCGGAACTGGGCCCAGCGCAGATTCTCGCGGCGATGAATGCGCAAAACTTCGACCGTGCCACCCAGCTCATTGACGAGGCCGCACGCAGCAAGTCGCTTTCTGCCGCAAAAATTGCCCAACTTCGCGATGAGGTTCGTCGTCGGCGCGATGATTTCGAGGCCGTACGCTTGCTCAAGCTGGTCGAAGCTCGCATACAGCAAGATCATGTGATCGACCCGCGCGGCGACAGTGCGATCTATTATCTCGATCAAGCGAAGCAAGCCGGCGCCAGCGGCCCGTCGCTGCAGGCGCAAGCGCAGGAGTTGTCGAAGAGGCTCGTACAGATGGCGCGTGCGGCAATTCAACAGCATAACTACAACGAAGGCGATCGAATTCTGACTGAGATGCGGGCCATGGGCGCATCCCAAGGCTCCGTCAACAGCGTGCAGCGTGAATTGACCCTGGGGCGCAATCAGCAAGCCGCACAAAAGCCCGACATGCCACAGTACCTCGACCTGGCCCAATCACGGCTCGCGCAGGGCAAGCTGACCGAGCCGGACAACGATAGCGCGCTGTTTTATCTAAATCAGCTGCGGGCGGCGGACCCCAAAAACAGCGGCTTGCCGGCGATCAGCGCAGCTTTGCAAGGACAAATTATCGAGCACGCGCGGGTGTCGCTGGATGCGGGGGACATGGAAAGATGCGAGGCGCTGGCGCAATTCGCGGCGAGTATCGGCGCATCCTCGGACCTGGACGCGCTGAATGACCGAATTCGCCAAAAGAAGGCCGCGGGCGGCGGCGTGCTGCAGATGCCGGAGCAATCCTTGACTCGGCTGAACAAGCTCGATGTTCAATATCCCGCGCGCGCACTGCAGACCAATGTCGAGGGTTGGGTGGAAATCGGCTATACCGTCGCACCCGACGGCTCAGTCGGCAACGTGAAAGTGCTGAATGGCTCTCCTGCTAAGGTGTTTGACGCGTCGGCAACCAAAGCGGTAAGCCATTTGCGCTACCAGCCTGTCGTGCAAGGCGGCAAGGCGATCGCAGTCGGCACGCAAGTGCGCATCGTTTACCGCGTGCCCAAGTAGCGTGGCGTCAAGATGAATACTCAAACAGCCATCACTCCCTCGACGACGATTACGACCACCGCGCTCGTGCCGCCGGCTACCGGGGAACACGGCCGGGGAACGGTTCTTTGTCTCATTGTCCACGATGAGCTCGAGCTAAGATTGCGGCTAGCGGGCCTGGTGCGTCGCGCGATGCCGAAAATCGATGCCGATACGGTTACGCGCGCGGGATTCGACGCCATTTCAATCGAGCGTCTGCGAGCTTATGTAGCCGTGATGTTCATCGTGGAATTTACCCCGCCGGATGCTGCGACGGCCTCATTGGCCGCGCTCAAGCGTCTGCACGAGCAGGTACCGAACTTGCCCGTGTTCGTTTTTGCGCGCGGCGGCAATGAGCGCAGCGCGGCGCGCGCGATGAAACTGGGAGCAAGCGATTACTGGCCTATCCATTCGGTCATCGTCGGCGAACTATGCAGCGCCCTACAACCGCTGGTCCAGCCGCCTCCGAGCGGCGGCGCTGCCGCCACCAACACAGCGGCAGATCGCTGGCGGCAGCCGGAAGTAGCCGGTTACACAATGATGAAGAAGATCGCGCAATCGAGCGCGGCTAGCGTCTATCTGGCGCGGAACAATGAGTTCCCGCAGCCGGTTGCATTGAAGGTCGAGGCGATCACGGGAGAACATATCGTTTCGGAGGCTGATCGCGAGCGATTCAAGAAAGAATGCGAAATTCTGTCCAAGTTAAATCACCGTTCCATAGCGAACGTGCTCGATTTTGGTACGACCGATGATTATCTCTACCTGGCCTTGGAATACTTTCCTTGCGGCAGCCTACGCGAACGGTTAAAACACCCGGTGAGCGAGGCCGACGCGGTCAACTACGCGCATCAGATCGGCGAAGCGCTGCAGATCGTGCACGCCGCGCGTGTGGTGCATCGCGATCTCAAGCCTTCCAATCTCATGCTGACGAACGAGAATCGCTTGGTGCTGATCGATTTCGGTTCCGCCAGAACTCAGTTCTTGCCGAGCGAGCTGGCGAGCGGTGGTGATTGCACCGGCACACCTTATTATGTGTGTCCGGAACAAATCGATGACCGAGACCCGGACGCCAGAGGTGATCTTTACAGCCTTGGAGTGGTTCTGTACGAAATGCTCTGCGGCACTTTGCCATTTATGGGTAAAAGCCTGCCCGATATCCTTGGGGCTCACCGCTCGGCGCCCATTCCCCGCCTGCCCGAGAGCTTGGCGGCTTACCAACCGATTATTGACCGGCTGTTGGCGAAGAATCCTCAAGACCGATACGCCTCTGCGGCCGAGTTCCTGGACGCCTTAGACGCCTTGCGCGCGGAATTGATCACGAGAAAAATCAGCAACCTTAAGCGGAGCACTTGATTCATGAATCTTCGTTTCCTTAGTGCCTTAGCGCCGCGTTTTTCTGCAGGCGGGCTCGTGGTGCTCGTGGTGATTCTTGCCTTCAGCTTCGTTGCAATCGTACTCATACCGGGGTTGGAGCTCGCCAGCGAGCTGGCCTCCAGCACGGTGGCGCTCAAATTCGTCGGCCAGCAGCAACGCAATCCTGCGCTCATCCACGCCTCGCTCGATTCGATGCACGATCGCCTGACCAACCGCGGCTATATCCAAGAATCCTTGGATCAGTTGCGGGATGCCGCCACCAAGCTCGATGCCGGGCTGCACAACTTGAACGCGCAGCGCTCGGCAAACTGGTTCGCGCTGGCCGGCGATACTTCCGCCAAGGGTGAGCCGATGGCGGGCAGACATGCGCCGGCGTTGCGCGAACTGTGGGCCAAAGAGCAGGAATCACTCGATCCCATCCTTAAGTTCAACGGCGTTCCATACCAGGATAATGAGGCTACGGGCACCGTTCTGAACGATGTCGGCAGGCAGTTGGAACGGGATGTGACGGCCGCATCGCGCGCGAGCAAGCGCTTGATACCTCTCATTGATAATGAGCTGACCGGCATCGTCGCGGATTTACAAACTGCCAACGAACGGTCGGCGACCGAACTGCGGCTAGTCATGCTCACCGGACTGCTCATTGCCGTGGTGCTGGCAGCGTTTGTGACGATCTTGCTGCTCGCGCGCAAGCGGCAGGAAGCCTCGCTGCGCGAAGCGCGCCAGCAAACCGCGGACATCTTGCGCACCGTCAAGGACGGATTGTTTTTGCTCGATGAACACCTGGTGATCGGGGCATCGTATTCGAGCGCGCTGGAATCATTATTTCAGCGCAACGATTTCGCCGGGCTGCCATTCGAGAAGCTGCTCAAAAATATCGTCACGGAAAAAACCTTGTCTACCGCGTTGAAGTTTGTCGGCGTGCTGTGGTCCGAGCGGACCAAGGAAAACCTGGTTAAAACCATCAACCCGCTCGGCGAGGTGGAAGTCAACGTGGACAGCGGCCGGGGCGAGGTTTCCACCCGCTATCTGCAATTCGACTTTCATCGGGTGCGCGTCGACGGCAAGATCACCCACGTCTTGGTCTCGGTGTCGGATGTCAGCGCCCGCGTGGATCTTGCGCGCGAGCTCCAGTCCTCCCAAACCCAGGCGCAGGCGCAGGTCGACACGTTGCTGGGAATACTGCACGTCGATCCCACGCAACTGGCGTCGTTCCTGAATGATTCGAACGCCGCCATGAAAATGATAAATGCTGTGTTGCGGGAGCCGGCGCGCGAGGAAAGCGCGTTTCGCAAGAAACTCGATACGCTGTTCCGTCAAGTCCATTCGGTCAAGGGCGAGGCCGCGGCCTTGGGATTGTCCTCGATCGAGAGCCGAGCGCATTCCTTCGAGGATGACCTGAAGAACCTCCGCGAAAAAGCAGATCTGTCCGGAAACGACTTTCTGCCACTCGTCATCAAGCTCGACGATTTGCTCACGCACCTCCAATCGGTCGGTGATTTGGTCTCGCGCCTCGCGCGGCTGCACGTCGCGGCGACCCGAAGCGCCGAACCGGATTCGCATACCGCTACCGCCGTCATCGAGCAGGGCGGGTCGGAAATCGCGGCTAAGCCCGATGGCAGCGTACCCTCAATGCTGCAGCAACTGACGGCACGGGTGGCCAGTGAAAACAATAAGGAGGCATCTCTGCAGTGCATGGGGTTCGATACGGTGCCCGATGAATACCGGCGTATAGTCAAAGACATTGCTGTCCAGGCGGTCCGAAATTCGATTGTGCATGGCATCGAATCCACCGCAGCTCGCCAGACTGCCGGCAAGCCGGCACAGGGTCAGTTGAAGCTGATCTTCCAGGAGCTCGGCGATGCCGGCTACAAGCTCATCGCCGAGGATGACGGCCAGGGCTTGTCGACGGAAAGAATTAAGGCAGCAGCCTTGAAGAAGGGGTTCATTACGCCGGAAAGGGCGGCTACTTTGGATGCAAAACAAGTTTTTTCGTTGCTCTTTCAACCGGGATTTTCTACTGTCGAGACTGCGACCAAGGACGCCGGGCGCGGTGTAGGAATGAATTTGATGGCCGGACTCATGCAGCAGATCGGCGGAAAAGTTTCCGTGGCGACCGTGCCTGGAAAATTTACGCGGCTTACCTTGAGCCTGCCGCCGGCCAAGCGCGCGGGGAACACGGTAGCGGCGTAATGGATAGCGCGGCCGGTTCTAGGGCTACCCTGAAGCTGATGATCGTCGATGATTCCAACATCATCCGACGGCGCATCGAGCGCTCGCAGCAAATCGCCCGCCTGGAAGTGGTCGGCGCAGCCAGCAACGGCCGCGCTGCAGTAGAGATGTTCCGCCGCACGCAACCCGACGTCGTAACGATGGATTTGACTATGCCCGAAATGGACGGCATACAATGCGTGGAGGAATTGGTCGCTATCAATTCCAACGTGTTGATTTTGGTCGTTTCCGCCCTCGCCGACAAAGCGACTGCCGTGGAAGCGATTGAAAAGGGTGCGAACGGATTTCTCTGCAAGCCGTTTACCGATCGCCAGCTCAACGACGCGTTGGAAGAGCTGCTGTCGGAGGCTTGAGATGTTCAAAGAAGCAGAAATCCGCACCTTCATCGAGGGAACGACGAATTATTTCGAAACCTCAGCGCAGCAGTCCGCGACCGTCGGATCGCCCTATTTGGTGACCGACGGCAAGCCGGGCGCCTACGAATATACCGGCGTTATCGGTATAACCGGTGCACGCAGAGGCATCGTGTACTTTACCGCGCCGCGCGGCATGCTCACCGTTTTGCTGATGCGCATGCAGGAAACCGACACCAGCGACGAAAATATCAAGGATTTGGTAGGAGAGGTCGCCAACACGATTTCCGGAAACGCGCGTCGAGATTTCGGCAAGAATTTCGTCATTTCCGTTCCCATCGTGATAGCCCACGATCTCGAGAAGGTGACGACCCCGCACGCGCGCTCTTTCGTAATCCCCATCAATTGGCGCACCCACTCGGCGAAGCTGGTTGTCTGCCTCGAATAGAGGGTTTCACCTTTATTTGCCGTCCACTGAAAAGGCCAACAGCACGTTGATTCCGTTGCTGCCGGTTCGTGCGGCACCGTTGAATCCAGACATGGTGTAAACCATGCCGCCGGCGATGGTCGGTCCCATGCCGTCTATGCCGCCGCCAGGCTGAGCTTGGTTGCCATTTACGGTGCTATACGTTTGGGCAGTGGTGCTAAATTCCCACACGATTTTACCGTTCGAGGCATCGTAGGCCCTGAACCATCCGTCGAGGGTTCCGGAGAATACGATGCCGGGCATAACGGCAGGCGCCGCCGACTGCGCACGCACGCAGGCACCCTTGGCGTAGTCCTTGGATCGATCCCCTGCATAGTGGCAAGGAGCGATGGGAGCAGGCGCATACCAAACTATTTTGCCGCTGAACGGATCGAGCGCGGATAAGCCTGGCTTGCCGGGGGATTTATATTCATGCGAGGGTGGCGCGCCTGCCGCGACGCCTATTTCATCGAAAATCTCCCCAATGTCGGAAACCGGCACAAAGACGTATTTGCCATCGGCGCCGATGCCCCATTCGATGCCGCCCAGCGGGGAGCCCGCGCCCACCTGTGTTTTCCACAGCGTACGACCGTTCATCGGATCGATTCCGTAAACGACACCGGATTTTTGAGCGGCAATCAGGATCTCTCTGGCGCCCCGCACAACCCGCACCGGCGTGGCACCGAAGTCGAAGTCCGGGCCGGTGGGCGAGGGGCAGTTGGCAACTTTGATGGGGCCACCGCAGCCAACGATGAAATTATCGTGCGTGGTGACCTGATTTCTCCAGCGCACTTTGCCGGTCTTCATGTCCAGAGCCATGATCGCATCGTCGCCCTCGGTGGCAGCATCGGTGTAGCTATCGCCCGTGACGACGTACACCAAACCCCGTTTTGCATCGACTGTCGGCGAAGCCCACACGGGCGCTCCTGCCGGGCCTTGCATCTGTACGTCATTGGCATTCTTGCGAGTCGACCTTAGCGGCTCGGTAATCATATAAGTCTGCCACTGCTTCTGGCCGGTTTTAAGGTCCAGCGCGACTAAACTTCCGCGGAAGGTGCAGCACGAATAGTTGGGCTGCATCGCGACGACCTCCTCGCCCGAGGAAAGCGGCACGAAGATCTGCTCTCCCGATACCACCGGAGTACCTGTGATATTCGAGGCCACGTGATCTTCCAGCGATTCGCTGTGCCATATCTCCTTGCCGGTCTGCGCATCGAACGCCCGTACCACGCGCTTACCGACACCGACGAAGGTGGCCCAGCCGCTTGGTGAAATCGCTGATCGGATAACCATGGGTGTCGTGCGTGACGAAGCATCCTCTATCGCCCAATGCACGCAGCCGGACCTGGCATCCAAGGCATAGAACTTGCCGCCGCGATTCGTGATGAACAACCAATCACCGATCACGACCGGCTGGCCGCCGCCCGCCATTGAAAAGGCCCATTTGAGCTTTAGCCGGGGAACCTCCGCGGAACGAATGCCCGGGTTTGGCTGGAAGCGGCTAGAGTTCTCATCGGGCCCTAGCGTGGGCCAATCTGAAGCACTGGCCTTGATAGGGGCGTTGCTCGTACACATGGGGTCTGCACCCGCAGTTCCCAGTTGACCCGGAGCCAGGAACAAAGCGACCGCTTCGATCTCGGGCCGCGATAAACCCTTTGCCATGGGTGCCATCACCCCCGAGGTCAACGAGGTGACGATGTCCCCCGGCGTACGAAACGCGAGTTCGGCGCGGCTAGGAGCTCGTTCCGTCGCCGGATCGTGACAACCCTTGCAGCGCGAGGCAAAAACCTTCTCGCCACTTGCCGTTGGCGCAGTCTCCTGCGCTACACCTAAGGCTCCAATGCAAAGAAATGCCAAGCCGGCTGTGAAGCCGATGGAGGTCCGAGCTTTGTGCATGGAAAATAACTCCCGAATGCGGATTTTACTTATGAGAAACCGATCCACCGGCCCGACATGGCGACCATCAGCCATGCCGCCATCGTCAATGCCGTCACGCTGCGCATACCAATCCCCGATGCGCCGCGCCTGATGAGCGGGTTAAAGGCCAAGTAAGTCAACGCCAATGCCAGAGCCAACGAAATCATCTTCACCCAGAAAGCCTGGCGCCCGTAGAGCTTCACGGGCTCCGAAACTCCCAGCAATATGCCTGTTATCAGCAACATGATCACTGCGCCGTTCATGTACCGGTGCGCGCTCTTGTAGAGTTCGGCCGGCGCCGTCTTGAGGCCAATGCCCAACACCGACAACGAGAGGATGAGTACCGAGCCGCCCAACAACGCCAGTGCCAACAGATGTGTTGACTCGATCGCGGGGAACAACCACGTCGACTCGCGGATGGTTTGACCGAGCGCTGAGGCTTCTATGCTTTGAGCAGTATGATAAAGACTCATCAATAAAGACTCATCGCTCAGCCCGGATCCAGAGGGCATCCGGTAATCTGGGCCAAAACTTCCGAATTGATGCTGTCGCAGTCGAACCAGTTGTAGGCGATGAGACGGCCAAACACGATGACGCAAGCCCAGGCGCTCAAGGAAACTAGAGCGCAGATCTTGGAATTTCTAGGAACGCGTCCCAAGTCCCACTTGGCCTTATCGGCTTCCACTTTGAAAGTGAAGACCGCGATGTTGATGGCGGCGATCAGAATCATGAGGCACTTCAGCCTGAACCAAAGGCTGTGATATGTGCGGACCGGTATCGCCAGAAACAACATTCCGCCGGTGATGACCAGCAGCACGAAGCCCGCAATGGTCCATGGCAGCATTCGCGAGAGCATTTGCGAAACCGGGACTTTAGTATAGGAAACGCCTAATAGTCGAAGATCCACCATGGCGATCGTGCCGACGAACAACATGATGGACATAACGTGAGTCGACTCGGTAATCGCATACATGTACAGCGATTCGTGCAGTCCGATGCTCCAAGGTGTCTCCGCCAATTTGGTGACCAGTCCCTCGATCATGCTTTCCCCGCAAGTTATCTAATTAGATTGCAAAAGCAGCAATCTAAAGCGATTATAAGCTTTGATTATACGGCCCGTTTGATTGCCGTCCAGCGACGCACGGTACGGCGGCACGAATTCCGATGCTAAGGGCCTACTTAAAAATATTTGGCTGGAGGAATCTCAATGAATTTACGCGGTGGCAAAGCGGCGAGTTTCGCCGCGCTGTTGGCAGCCTCGGCCGTCATCGGCATTCCTGCGTGGGCACATCATGCATTTCAGGCAGAGTTCGACGGCAATCAGCCGATCATGCTCCAAGGCAAAGTCACCAAGGTCGAATGGATCAATCCGCACACCTGGGTGCATATCGACGTTGTCACGAACGGCGCTGCTCAAGAATGGATGGTCGAAGCCGGGACGCCCAATACGCTGCTGCGTGAGGGCCTCACGCGCGACTCGCTGAAGATAGGCGAAGAAATTATCGTCCGTGGTTACCGCGCCAAGGATGCCCGCTGCCGTCCGGCATGCAAGGCCAATGGCCGCGACGTCACTTTCCTCGACGGCCACAAAGTATTCATGGGCTCGAGCGGGACCGGCGCTCCCAAAGACGGCGCGGATCCGAACGAAAAATAAAACCTGTAGCGCAGGCGACTGATTGGGGGGGAAGTTTCTGAACAAGAGAATTAGGACATCGTGCGTGGTCGCTCTAACGGGGTCGGCGGCACTGGCCATGCAAGGCTTTGCGGCGCCCGCCGCCGCTCCGCCTAAAAAGCCGAACACTGCTGTTGATCGGGTTGCGATCGAGCGGCTCACAATCGAGCGGGTTGGCGGGCACCCGAATTTCAGCGGCGTGTGGTCGGTTATGAATACGGCAAACTGGGACATTGAACCGCATCTCGCGAAGGCTGCGCTGGAGTTGCGCGCAGGACCGGTCGTGCAGGTTCCTGCGAAGGCCATTGTCGCGCTGGGCGCCGTGGGCGCGGTGCCGGCCGGCTTGGGGGTGGTCGAGGGCGGGAAAATTCCCTATACCTCGGAATCGCTCGTTAAAAGGCAGGAAAACCAGACCCATTATTTGGAACGCGATCCGGAGGTGAAATGCGACCTGCCGGGCGTGCCGCGGGCCAACTATATGGCTTTGCCGTTTCAAATCGTGCAGTCCGCACAGACCCTGCTGATTTCTTACGAATATGACGGCGCCGTGCGCGATATTCTGTTCAATGACCCCGGTGCGGCACCCATCGATAGCTGGATGGGCCAATCGGTCGGTAAGTGGGAAGGAGACACGCTGGTGGTGACGGTGACCGGCCAGAATGACAGCACTTGGTTCGATCGGGCGGGCAACTTTCACTCAGGCGACATGAAAGTGGTCGAGCGCTGGACGATGATGAGTGCGAACACAATCCGCTATGAAGCCGAGATTACCGATCCGGCAACATTCACCAAACCGTGGAAAATGAGCATGCTCATTTATCGCCGCTTGGGAGAAGATGCGCGATTGCAACAGTTCAAATGTGTCGAGTTCGTCGAAGAACTCATGTATGGCGACTTGCGTAAGGAGCCCTTGAAATGAACATCAAGAAATTTACTGTTCTCATGGCCGGTGCAACCATTTCGCTGCTGGCTGCCGCGGCGACCGGCGCGGCATCCGCCTCCGCTTACAAGGTGCCGTTGAATGCTTATGGCCAGCCGGATCTGGAAGGCACCTGGACCAACGCGACGTTGACTGTGCTCGAGCGGCCCAAGGAATACGGCAACCGCAGAGCCATGACTGATGAGGAGGTCAAGAAGGTCGAAGGCGAAGATGCCAAACTCGTGGCTGACGGCAACAAGCCTACCGACCCGAAAGTGAAGACCACCGATTTGCCGCATGAGTGCGGCCGTGGATTCAGCGGCGCGGGCTGCGGTTACAATTCCGCCTGGATCGACCCAGGATCGACGGTCATGCGTGTGAACGGCGAGCCCCGCACATCATTCATCACCGACCCAGCGGACGGACACTTTCCGCCGACCAAGCCCGGCGTCGTCGTGCCGAATATGTACGTGCGCGCGCACTACGGCGAAAACCCCGAGAACCAGACGCTAGGCGAACGTTGTTTGACCTCCTTCGGCTACAGCGCAGGTCCGGTGATGCTGCCATTGCTTTACAACAATAACTACGAGATTGCTCAAAGCAAGGACACGGTCGCCATCGTTGTTGAAATGGTCCATGACGTGCGAATGATTCACATCGGAGCCAAGCACCGCACGGACGGCGCACGGCCTTGGATGGGCGATTCCATTGGTTGGTACGAAGGCCCCACGCTCGTGGTTGAAACGACCAACTTTCCCGAGGCCACGTCGCTGCATGGCGCTTGGAAAGAATTGAAGGTGACGGAACGCTTTACCCGCGTCAGCCCGCACCGCATCCTGTATCAGTTCACGGTCGCGGATCCGACGGTATGGGACAGACCTTGGAGCGGTGAGTACGAGTTCAGTTCCTCGAAGGGACGCATATTTGAGTATGCATGCCACGAGGGGAACTATGCCCTTGAAGGGATTCTTTCGGGCGCGCGCGCTGACGAAGCGGCCGCGGCCGAGAAAGCCAAGGCTGCTGCGGCCAACAAAACTGCCGCAGCGCCGCCGCCCCCGAGCGTGACAAAGAAACAATAGCGTTCTAACGCCCGAAAAGAGGGCCGCTTTTTTTGGCTAATGTCGCCCGATGACAATGGGGTGTGAGCTGGAAAGCCCGCCGTCCACGGCAATAGCTTGCCCATTGACGTACGAAGCGGCATCGGACGCTAAAAATAGCGCAGTCTGCGCGATTTCTTGCGGGACGCCGTATCGCTGCAGCGGATTGAGCTGTCCGATTTTGCTTTCGGTGCCGCGTTCGCGCGCGCGCTCGAATATCGGTCGGGTCATGCCGCTTTCAATGAGGCCTGGACACACCGCGTTAATGCGCACGCCGCTCCCTGTCAGCTGATTTGCCACCGTCTGCACCAGGCTGATGACGCCGGCTTTGCTGGCGCTGTAAGGAATCCCGCCCGCACCGGAGCGCAATCCGGCAACCGACGCCGTGCATATGATGGACCCGCGCTTCTGCTTGACCATCTGCAGCGCTGCGAACTTGACCAGGAGAAAAGTGCCGATCAAATTGATATTCAGCACCTCTCGCCAGCGCTCGGCTGTTTCCTCGAAGATAGGTACCAGACCGCCGCTGACGCCGGCATTCGCATAGCACACATCAAGGCTGCCGAATTCTGCGAGCGCTGTGGCCACCGCGCCCGCGACATCCTGTTCCACCGAAGAATCTGCGACCACGGCGATAGCACGGCCTCCCGCCGAGCGGATCGCAGCCGCGGTGCCCTGCACTTCGACCGCTCGGTCCAGTGCCAGAACAGCTGCGCCTTCTGAGGCGAACAGCATCGCGCTAGCCCGTCCAATACCACTTGCCGCCCCCGTGACGATGGCGGTCTTGCCTCTCAATATATCCATGCTCTGCAGTATCGCCGTATGTTGCGAAATTTGCGACCGCTGCGTGGCGCTGCCGCGTGTTAATGCGCTAGTCGATGGGCCTATACTTCAGCGCGCCTTTTCACAACATTTTGCCCTTGCGGATACCCAAATGACCGATGACTCAAACACGCTATCTCGCCGAGATTTTACGGCCCTATCGCTCGCCGCCGGCGTCGCTGCTGCGGCAGGTGCTTCCGCCGCCGCGGCCGATGACATGGTGGACACAGATGTTGTTGTGACGACCGCTGACGGGAGCTGCGAGGCTGCGTTGATCCGTCCGAAGGGCAAGGGTCAGTGGCCCGGCGCGATTTTGTTCGTGGACATTTTCGGGCTCAGACCGACGATGCGCGACATGGCAAAACGTCTAGCGGCCAATGGCTACACCGTGCTCGTGCCGAACCCTTACTATCGCACCACCAAAGCCCCTGGCTTGCCGGGTAGCCTGGACTTCGGCAGCCCAGAGGATCGCGCCAAAATAGCCAAGGTGCGCGACCCATTGACCGACCAAGCCGTGATGTCCGATACGAAGGCCTACGTAAAATTTCTAGACTCTCAAGGGATGGTCAACAAGAAAGCCAAGATGGGCGTGTTCGGCTATTGCATGGGCGGCCCGATGACCATGCAAGCGGCCGCGGCAAATCCAACTCGCATAGGTGGCGGTGCGTCATTCCACGGCGGTGGTCTGGTCACGGACAAGCCGGACAGCCCGCATCTGAAGGTGCCGCAGATGAAAGCGCAATACTATTTTGCAATCGCAGAGAATGATGATCAGCGCCAGCCCGATGCCAAGACCAAGCTTGCGGAAGCCTTTAAGGCTGCGAATCTGCCCGAGCAGCAAGCAGTGTATGCCGGCTGCATGCACGGGTGGTGCGTCAAGGACATGCCCATGGGGCCGGACGGCAAGCCTCTCTACAACGAGGCAGGAGCTGAGCGCGCCTGGAACGAACTGATCATACTTTTCAAGCGCGCGGTCGTTTAACAATGGCGGGCGGTACCGCATTCGTGTACCGCATTCGCGAATTGCGTATGAGCCCTTAATTCTTTTCACGGGGCACTCCCCGCTGTTACATTAGTCGACCAAAAATGACGGAACTAAGTTCTGCACAGTGGAATTAAGAATGAGCACGAATAAGGCTGGCTTTGAGACGAAGGATGGCATCGCCGTCATTACCTTGGACAGTCCGCCGGTTAACAGTTTAGGTCTGGAACTTCGGCAGGCGATCGTTGAGGGCATCGAACGTGCGAATGCCGATCCTTCCATCCAAGCCATTGTATTGATTGGCTCCGGTGCCGGATTTTCCGGCGGCGCAGATATTCGCGAATTCGGCACGCCGAAGGCGTCGACCCAGCCGCATTTAATGACGGTGATCAGTACCGTCGAGGCCAGCGCGAAGCCCGTGATTGCTGCAATCAGCGGCATATGCATGGGTGGGGGGCTGGAACTTGCGTTGGGATGCCATTACCGCATCGGCGCGGCGGGCGCCAAGATCGCGTTGCCTGAGGTGAAATTAGGCCTGCTGCCGGGCGCAGGGGGTACACAGCGTTTGCCTCGGCTTATCGGTGCCGAGGCTTCACTGAACATGATCGTTTCCGGCGTCACGGTGCCGGCCGAAAAGCTTCGCGCCACGCCCTTATTCGATGCCTTCGCCGATGGCGATTTATTGGAGAGCGCGACTGCCTTTGCGCGCCGCCTGATCGCTGACAAGCTCGGGGTCAGACGGGTGCGCGATTTGGAAGTCAGCATGCCGAATCACGAAGCCTTTTTTCAGTTCGCCCGCAACAGCGTAAAAGCCGTCGCTGGGCCATACCCGGCGCCGGTCGCTTGTGTGGAAGCGGTTGCGGCCGCGTTTGACAGACCCTTCGATGCAGGTATCAAGCGCGAGCGGGAGCTTTTCGCGACGTTGATGCTATCGCCTGAGTCGGCGGCGCTGCGACACGTGTTTCAAGCCGAGCGTGCCGCTTCGCACATCCTCGACGTGCCGAACGACACACCGGCGCGCCCCATCCGCCGAATCGGCGTCGTCGGT
>DASWUU010000115.1:0-13019 GCA_036401515.1 Steroidobacteraceae bacterium | reverse complement strand
TGCTCAGCACGGCGACGGATGCCATTGCCAATAATCTGGAATCCTATCAGTACGCGTTTCGAGTCCGCGGCACCGACCGCGAAATTCATCACATGCAAAACTATGCGCGCGTCATGAGAGATGCGGGCGGGCGGGTGCGCTACATCGTGGGCGTCACCTGGGACGTCACAAAAGATATGTTGACGACACACATGCTCAAGAGCCGCGCGGAAGAGAACCGCCGTCTCGTTGACCAAGTCAACATGGCCACCGAGAGCGCCGGTATTTGTTCATGGGAACTCGATTTGGTCTCGCGCCGCTATCTTTGGATAGAAAATCCGTTGGAAGCGCTGAGCTATGCCGCAAACGCCGACACGCTCAATGTCGAGAAGCTCGAGGCGTTGATCTTGTCCGAGGATCGTTCGGTGTTTCGCGAGGTCGTGGCGACGGCGCTCATCAACAAGGAGGATCGAATCAGTCTTCGCTATCGTGCCCGCGGCGCCAATGGCGAGGTCGTGCACGTTCAGAACTACGGCCGGATCATCCTGGATGAACGAGGGGAGCCCTCTCGGCTGCTGGGAGTCTCGTGGGATATCACCGAAGAATTCGTCGCCTCGGAATTGCTGCGGCAGCAGACGGAGGCGGCGCAGGCCGCGAGCCGGGCCAAAAGCCACTTTTTGGCCAACGTCAGCCATGAGATCCGCACGCCCATGAACGGCATCATTGGTATGACAGGCTTGCTTATCGAGACGCAGCTGGATCGGACTCAGCGCGACTATGCGGAGACCATCCGTTCCAGCGCCGATTCCTTGCTCACCGTGATCAACGACATCTTGGACTTTTCAAAAATCGAAGCAGGCAAGCTGGAATTGGAATCCATTGAGTTCGACCTGCGCGCGATTGTCGAGGATGCCGGTTCTGCCATGGCCTTTCAGGCCGCCTCCAAAGGCCTGGAGCTCATCGTCAATGTTGAGCCGCAACTAAGCGGTCGCGTGCTGGGCGACCCACAACGCTTGCGCCAATGCCTGGTGAATTTGGTCAGCAACGCCATCAAGTTCACCAAAGCCGGAGAAATCGTCATTGAAGTGCGCGCCGAACACGCCGCCAACGGCGACTCCCTGACGTACTTCGAAGTGCGCGACACCGGAATCGGAATCGCGGCCAAAACCCTTGATACTCTATTCCAGCCCTTCGTCCAAGCTGACTCCTCCACGACCCGTCATTTCGGCGGTACCGGCTTGGGATTGTCCATTGTGCGGCGGCTGATTGAACTGATGGAGGGTGAAATCGGCGTCTCCAGCGACGTGGGAGCCGGCTCCCGATTCTTCTTCAGAGTGCCTTTGAAGCCTGCGGCAGCAATCCTACCGGAGCGCCGGGTCCGTGCCGAAGCCGGCGGGCGGATCCTGATCGTTGATGACAACGTAACGAATCAGCGGGTGTTGAGCACTCAGCTTGCGCATGCCGGCTATCAAGTAACCACCGTCGGCAGCGGCTCTGCGGCCGTGGATGAACTGCGAAGCGCCACCACGTCCGAGCACCCCTTCGATATGGTGATCACGGATTTTCAGATGCCCGATATGGATGGCGCGATGTTGGGGGAGCGGATCATCGGCATGCCGGAACTCGCCAGCACGCGATTGGTCATGCTCACCTCTCTCGATCGCCATGGCGATACTCCCAGGCTCGCAGCCCTGGGGTTTGCCGCCTACCTGACCAAGCCGGTGCGGACGCGAGAATTGCTCGATGCGGTCGCGCGCGTGATGAGCGGCGGCCCGCGCCAATGGCAAATGGACACGCAACCGATGATTACGCTGAATATGCTCATGCAATCAGCCGCGCAAGAGCGCTTCGGCGGACACGTGCTGCTGGTCGAGGATAACTTCGTGAATCAAAAAGTTGCCGTTAGGTTCCTCGAGCGTTTGGGATGCACGGTGGAGGTGGCGAGCAATGGGGCGGAAGGAGTGGTCGCCTGCCAGGAGCGGCATTTCGACATCGTGTTGATGGACTTGCAGATGCCCGTCATGGACGGCATGACGGCCACGCGCAAGATCCGCGAGTGGGAAACCTCGGGGCACATTCCGATTGTCGCGCTCACCGCGAACGCCATGACCGGCGACCGCGAGCTGTGCGAGTCTGCCGGCATGGACGGATACCTGACCAAGCCCATCGAGGTGGAACGGCTGCGCAGTGTCCTGACCAAATTCGGATTGGCCAAGAACGAAGCGCCGGCCTCCTCCTCGGCGACCGTGCCCGCACCGGCGCCGAATCCAGGGGCGCCGGTGGATTTGAACGGATTTAGAAAAATTACCGCGGGCGATCAGATTTTCGCGCAAGAATTGGTCGCAACCTTCATAACGAGCGGCGAGCAGCAATTGGCCGAAATAAGCCACGCCGTTGCTAGCGGTGACCGCGCGGCCCTGGCGAAGGCTGCGCATAAGTTCAAGGGTGCCTCAGCGAATATCCACGCCCACGGGCTGAAATTCCTTGCCCAGCAAATAGAGTTCGAAAGCGCTGCAGGCGGTGTGGATGCACTGCGGCACTTCGATACGCTCATTCGCCAGGAATTCGAACGCGCCAGACAATTCCTGACCGATCCCTCGGTCGTGCCGCAGCCCTCAAAAGCAGTGTCCTAATAACGCCAGCTTTTAAGATCCGCGCCCGCGGGTGCCGAAGCTCGAATGCGCTTCAAAATCAACGGCAGGTACTGGAAATTGTAGTGCAGGCGAGAGTAGGCATTGGGCGCCTTGGGATCTCCATTCCAGCAATGCTCTGCCCGGTCGCCATAGGCGACTGTCCCGCCGTAGGCAGGTTGAAGCGATTCAAGCCTTTCCTGACCGAAATACACAGAATCCGTTAAATAGTAATTATCGCCGTTGCCAACATAGAGATGAATTTTCCCCTTGAGTTTGGGTGCGAGCATCTGCCAATCGCGCGCTATGATGTAAGAAAGATCGAAATGCTCGCGCCAGTACTCGGCCACCGCGGGATCGATGACGCCAGTCACCTTGTCGAAGATAGGTTTCGGATAGCCATCTTGCCCAACTGGGCCGAACACGGCCTGCCAAATATCGTACTGACCACCGGAACGGCTGCGATCGCCCTGCGCCAATTCCATGTAATTCTCATCTCGCTGAGTCGCGAACACCTCGCCCAGGTAGTTTCGGAATGCGGGTCGCTCCACCCTCGCCGCCTCGCCCGTCAAGGTGTAGGCATTCTTATCCTGGTATAGATTGATGATCGTGTACGCGCGAAAATCTATCGGATCCGGACACGCGGCGAATGCGCCGTTGTACATGTCCGGGTAGAACACCTGGGTGGCGAGGGCCTCCCAGCCGCCGGTTGAGCCGCCATAGGTGAAGCGCGCCCAGCCCGCTCCGATGCCGCGGAATCGCCGCTCGATCTCCGGAATGAGTTCCTTGTTTATCGCATCGCCATAGGGACCGAGATTGGCGGAATTCACGGCGTAGCTATCGTCGTAGTAAGGATTCGCGTGCTCGATCTCGACCACGAGAAACCGCGGAAAATCTGCGGAGATCCATTTCTGATAGAAGGCATAAGCCTCCTGCTGCTGGATGCGATTATAGCCGGCGAGATGAAAGCGCTCAGAGAAGTCAGGTTTGAGGTCCGGATCGGGCGGGGTCGTGCGGAAGCCTGAAATGTCTTCCGGATAGTGGCCATGGAACACCATGAGCGGATAATGGGCCTGCGGATGAACGTCGAATCCTTTCGGCACGAGGATATGCGCTCCGATAAAGATATCTCGGCCCCAGAAGTGAGACAGCAACTCGCTGCGGATTCGAATGTGGCGAATGAACTCGCTGTCCGTCTTCGGCACAATGGGCGCGATCTGTTGATCCAGAATGAGTGCGGTCCTCGCCGGATGTGAAGCATCGATATGCAACTTGATCGGCGTCGAATACAAATTACCCGGCTTGTGCGCCCACTGCTGCCCTTCCCCCTTGTCGGGCGCGAGTTTCAACGTGCGGCCGTCTGCCAGATGAAAGGTTTCATAACGGTTGAGAACAGCCTGGACGAGATAATCGCCGCTCGGGATCGCCGCGAGATGCGCCGCCGGCCAGCCGAACCCATTATCGTTCACGAGGGCCTCAGAACCGGGCGCCAGACCCTCGACATTGAGACCGAACAGATACGGGCTTGCCAGCGGCTCGTTGGGCTCGACGTGATCTCGCGGCTCGCGTGTCAAATCCCGGCTAAGCAGCAAAATAACTCGCCCGTCAAGCGGCCCGGCGCTTTGCGAAGCAGGATAGCTGATCGCAAATTCGGGCCCTTTTTCGGGCGCCGCGCTCACGCTGGCGCTGAGGATTGCCGCGGCTAGCAGCAAAGTGGCGAGGAAGGATCGGCCGTGCATGGCATGGAGTTTCGCATTCGCAGGCTGTGGTCAACAAGCGGAACTGGAAGAAAAACCGAACTCTGATCGAGGTTATGGCTCGAACAAGGTATATTTATCTGATCGAAGAGCAAGGCGCTGCGCTGATAAATACGGCGGACGTCGTGAGTCAAAACCATCTCGCCTCGGATTCCAATTGTTCCCACCTACAGTTCTTGCATGATGCACTTGTGTAGATCTCAAGTGCAGTCTGGCATTGCGGGCTTACTCGCGATGATCCTCGCCGGCTGCGCCGTGGGTCCGAACTTCAAAAGACCCACCCCTCCCGTGGTCAGCGACTATACCGTCGCGCCGGTCACGACCACCGCCGGCACCCCTAACGTCGTCGCGGGCCTGCCGCAGCGATTCGCCGGCGGAGCCGATATCGCAGCGGATTGGTGGACGCTGTTTCATTCCGCGACGCTTGCCGAGCTGATCGAAGAATCACTTTCAAACAATCATGATCTGAAGGCAGCACAAGCAGCGCTCATCGTGGCGAGGGAGAATGTCCTGGCTCAGCGGGGCGCCTACTATCCCAGCGTCGCGGCGAACTTTTCGGCCACTCGTCAGAGGCAATCAGGGCAGATCTCGCCGACATTGAATTCGAACGAATTTCTGTACAATCTTTTCACTCCGCAAGTCAGTGTTTCTTTCGTGCCCGATGTTTTTGGCTTGAACCGCCGAACCGTGGAATCACTGCAGGCGCAGGAACAAGAAGCCCGCTTTCAAATGATCGCGACCTACACCACGCTGACCTCTAACTTGGTGGTCACCGCGATCCAGGTTGGCGCGGTACAGATGCAGATCGAGGCGACCCGAGAGCTCATTGGAAGCACAACCGACACGGTTAAGATTCTGCAGTATCAATTCGTCAAGGGCTACGCCAGTCGCCTTGATGTTGCGGCACAGGAGTCGCTGCTGGCTCAAGTCAGTGCCACGCTCCCGCCCCTTATCAAGCAGGAAGCCCAGCTGCGCGACCTGCTCGCGGTCCTCGCCGGCCGTTTTCCGAACGAAGCGCCCGTGAATAAATTTGACCTCTCAACTCTGCAACTGCCTGAGGATCTGCCGTTGAGCTTACCCTCAGCGCTCGTATCGCAGCGGCCTGATGTGCTTCAGGCCGAGGCCAATTTGCACGATGCCAGCGCCAAGATTGGCATTGCCGTAGCAAACCGGTTGCCCAATATCGTGTTAACTGCCAATGCCGGCAGCTCCGCGGCGGCGATGAGTCAGTTGTTTACGTCAGGCACGGGCTTTTGGGGCATCGGCGCCTCCCTGACTGCCCCCATTTTCCAAGGCGGCACACTGTTGCATCAGCAGCGCGCGGCGGAAGCGGCTTACAATCAAGCTGCCGAGCAATATCGCAGCACCGTCTTGACCGCGTTTCAGAATGTCGCCGACACGTTGTCGGCGCTCGAACAGGATGCGGAGGCCGTCAAGGCTGCGGCGAATGCTGCGGATGCGGCCAAGGTGACCCTGGATTTGGCGCGGCGGCAATGGCAAAGCGGCTATGCGGGCTACCTTGGCTTGCTGACAGCACAACAGGCCGATCAACAAGCCCGAATTACCTTGATCCAAGCTCAGGCCAATCGTTTCGCAGATACGGCGGCGTTGTTTCAAGCCCTTGGCGGCGGGTGGTGGCACCGCGCGAATCTAGATCAAAATAAACATGAGAAATAGGTCGATTGTGCGCGCGCTGGCCGCCTTGGGCTTGATTGCGGTCGCCATATTTGCGGGGTGTTCCTCAAAACAGGATCCCCAATCCGAGGTGCCGACGGTAACCCCCGGCAATGTCAAACTCACGCCTGCCCAACGTCAAAATGTTCGGCTGTACACGGTGGCGGCGTCGAGGTATCGCAAAACGGTCGAAGCCACGGGTTCGGTTGACTTCGACAACGACCAAGCCACGAGCGTGTTGGCGCCCATCTCAGGGCCGGTTTCGCGTTTGCTCGTATCGCTCGGGGACCGTGTCAAGCAAGGCGCTCCTCTGGCGGTCGTTGACTCGCCCGACTTTGCGAGTGCCATCAGCGCTTACCGCAAGGCAATCTCCACCGCCCAGACCGCCCGGCGTCTCGCCGACTTGGACAAAGATCTCAGCGAACACAATGGTGTGGCCAAGCGCGAAGCCGAGCAGGCGGAAACCGATGCCGCCAACGCGGAAGCCGACCGCGAGGCAGCTCGAGAAGCCCTGCTTTCGCTGCAGGTGCCGGCCCAGGTTATCAAGGACATTGAGCAGGGGCGGCCAATTTCACGTCTCGATGGAACGATTCGCGCGCCCGTGGCGGGAACTGTGGTGGAAAAGCTCATTACGCCGGGACAACTGCTTCAAGCTGGCACGACCCCGTGCTTTACGGTCGCCGACTTATCGCGCGTCTGGGTGATGGCGCAAGTATTTGGACCTGACTTGACCTCGGTAAACCTCGGCGATCAGGCCGAAGTGGTAACCGGGATCGGAACGGACAAGTTTACTGGCATCGTGGACAATATTTCTGCCTTGGTGGATCCGAACACGCGTTCGGTGGTCGCGCGCGTGGTCGTCAAAAATCCCGGCGACTTTCTCAAAAAGCAAATGTATGTTCGCGTGCGGATTCAAGCCCGGCAGGAAAATACGGGCCTACTGGTTCCGGTGTCGGCGGTCTTGCGTGATGATGTGAATCTGCCGTTTGTTTATACCGCGCAGCCCGACGGCAGCTTCGCGCGGCGGCACGTGACGTTGGGCATTCGCTCGGGGGATCAATACGATATTGCCGAGGGCCTCAAAGCCGGCGACCAGATCGTGGATGATGGAGGCATTTTTCTCCAGTTCATGCAAAGTCAATGAGCGAATCTCCGGCCGCGAACGGCTCTGCACCGCGATCAAAATCCTTCATGAATCGGATAGTGACATCCTCGTTGCGGCAGGGATTTCTCGTCATCCTCATGACACTCGTGCTGACCGGCGCAGGAATTCGGTCGCTGGACCGGCTTCCGGTCGACGCCTATCCGGATCTTTCGCCTCCCATCGTCGAGATCATTACGCAATGGCCCGGCCACGCCGCTGAGGAGGTAGAGCGGCTAATCACCGTCCCAGCCGAACTTCAGATGAACGGCCTTCCTCAAATGAGGACGATCCGTTCGATCTCGCTGTACGGGTTATCCCACGTCATCATGACTTTTTACAACGGCACCGACATCTACTTCGCGCGCCAGCAAGCCTTTAACCGGATTGGGGATATCAATCTGCCCAGCGGCGTAACCCCTGCGATGTCACCGCTGTCCGCCCCGTCGGGTTTGATTTATCGCTACGTACTGCAAAGCACTGACCGTTCTCCTATGGAACTGAAAACCTTCGAGGACTGGGTGGTCGAACCGCAATACAAAGCAGTTCCCGGCGTGGCCGATGACTCGGGCTTTGGCGGTGGGACCATGCAATACCAAGTGCTTCTCGATCCGGCAAAGATCGCCTCGGTCGGACTGTCGGCAACACTGGTGCAGAGTGCCTTGGCAGCCAACAACGGCAATGCTGGGGGCGGATTCTACTCACAAGGCGGCCAATTCTACTACGTGCGCGGCTTGGGCCGCGTGGCGACGCTGGAGGACATCGGCAATGTCGTGCTGGCAGTCCATGACGGCACGCCAGTATTGGTGAAAGACGTCGGCCGAGTGGTCATCGGGATAGCCCCGCGGCTTGGCGAGTTCGGCTTCCAATCGCAAGATGACGCGGTCGAAGGCGTCATTCTATTGCGGACGGGCGAAAAAACCCAGGACGTTCTGAAGCGCGTTGAAGCAAAGACTAACGAACTCAATGCGGAAATCCTGCCAAAGGACGTCAAGGTTCTACCTTTCTACGACCGGAGCGATTTGGTCGATTTGACGACGCAGACCGTCGAGCGAAACTTGTTGCGCGGCATGTTGCTGGTGATCGTAGTCCTCATATTTTTTCTCTACGATGTTCGTGCGGGGCTGATTGTCGCTGCGACCATACCGCTGGCGCTTCTGTTCGCATTTATTTGTCTCGACCTGCAAAACGCGTCGGCTAACCTGTTGTCCATCGGCGCGATAGATTTCGGGATACTGGTCGATGCGGCGGTCGTGATGGTGGAGAATATTTTCCGCCAAATCGTAGCGCGTCGCGGATCCGCGCTTAGCATCAAGGAAATCGTCATCGAAGCGGCCGCCGAAGTGGATCGCCCGCTGTTCTATGCGGTAGCCGTGATCGTGGCCAGTTTCCTGCCGATCTACGTGCTCGCGGGCCCGTCCGGGACGCTCTTCAAGCCCATGGCGGACACGATGGTATTTGCCCTGATCGGCTCGCTTATGGTCACCCTGACACTGCTGCCCGTTTTGTGCGCGTGGTTCATGCGCAACGGCATCAAGGAACGGCGCAACGCTGCGTTTGAGCGCATCAAGCGGCTCTACAGCAAGGGGCTGGATTTTTGTCTCGCTCGGCCTTGGGCGACGATGATTACATCAGCAGCCGTACTGGCGGCTTCGCTTCTCCTGGTTCCGCACATCGGCGCAGAATTCATGCCGCACTTGGACGAAGGCGCGCTGTGGGTGCGGGCGACCATGCCCTACACGATTTCTTTCGACGAATCTGCAAGGATCGCTCCCAAAGTGCGCGAAATATTGCGCTCATTTCCCGAGGTCACTACGGTCGCCTCGGAACTGGGCCGCCCTGATGACGGCACGGATCCGACCGGGTTCTTCAATGTCGAATTCTTCGTTGGCCTAAAACCTTACTCCGAGTGGACCGGCTCATACCGCAGCAAAGCCGGACTGATCGAGGCCGTCAATGCGAAGCTTGCCGCATTCCCGGGAATCAACTTCAACTATACGCAGCCTGCCGAAGATGCCGTGGACGAGGCCGAGACCGGGTTGAAAAGCGCGCTCGCCGTCAAAGTGTTCGGCCCCAACCTCGATACGCTCCAGGACAAGGGTAAAGCGATCAAGCAAATCCTCGAGCGGGTACGCGGGATCCGTGAGGTAACCTTGGTGCAGGAGCTGGGACAGCCCAGCCTGACCATCCAGATCAACCGCGCAAAGATCGCGCGTTACGGCGTGAACGTCGCCGATATCAATGCGCTGATTCAGACTGCTATCGGCGGCGACGTGGCGACCCAAGTGGTGCAAGAGGAAAAGCAGTTTGACCTCATCGTCCGCCTCGAGCGCGAGTACCGGGACAATCCCGAAGAAATCGGCAAGATACTGGTCGCAACACCCGGCGGACAACAGATTCCCCTGAAAGAGTTCGCGGACATCAAGGTAGCAAGCGGCGCTTCGTTCATTTACCGTCAGGACAATTCACGGTATATCGGCGTACAGTTTTCAGTCGAAGGCCGTGATCTAGCAGGCGCGGTTGACGATGCCATGCAGCAAGTCAACTCGAAGGTCAGGCTGCCCCGGGGCTATCGTTTGGATTGGGGCGGTGAATATGCGGAATATACGGCGTCGCGCCATCAGCTCGCTATTATTCTGCCGCTGACCATATTCCTGATTTTTTTACTGTTGTTTACGCTCTACAGCAACTTTAAATTCCCGTTGATCACGGTTCTGGGTGTTGTACTTTCCGCTCCGGTGGGCGGGATCCTGGCGCTGTATATTACCGGCACGCCATTTTCAGTGTCCTCGGGTATCGGCTTTCTTGCCTTGTTCGGTGTCTCCGTGCAGACCGCAGTGGTTTATATTTCTTATGTTAATGAGCTTCGCCAGCAAGGGACCGCGCTAGCGGAAGCAATCCGTGAGGGCGCCATTCTGCGGTTGCGTCCGATTATGATGACGGCGCTCGTCGCGGCATTAGGCTTACTGCCGGTGGCGTTGGCAACAGGCGTGGGAACCGATTCTCAGCGGCCATTTGCCTTGGTGATCGTCAGCGGTTTATTCACGCGCCTGCTGATAAGCATTTTTCTTATGCCAGTGCTGTATGCCCTTGTGGCCCGTTCTGGCGATAGGCTGGAAGTGTGATCAGACTAGTCGTCGTCCTTGCTGTCAGTCCTGCGGCTCGGGTGCCTTAGCGACTTCGGCAGCGGCTTATTGCCCATGGCATCCCGCCACAAGATCGCATTCAGCAAGCGCGGGTCGGCCTGGTCTTCGCGCTGAAAATTCATGTTGGCCGACTGCTTCGCGCCCGGCGCATGCGCCGCGTTCACCTCGTAAATCATACCGTTATCGCGGTTGCGATAATCCGCATCGAAAACCGGTTGATCGCCCGCCCCGGCAAACAGTGAGGCGATGAGCGGAGCCAGCGCATCGTTGTTGTTCATCGGCGGCACTTCCAGCAGGTCCTCGATACTGCGGATTACACTGACCGTCGTATAAAACGTATTGTCGATAGCGGGAGCCGCAGCTCGCGGAGCGTATTTGCTGACGACGAGCGCGATACTGCGGTGCGCATCGACATGATCGGCACCGTCCTGCGCATCGTCTTCGAGTATGAAAAAGGCGGTGTCCTCCCAGTAGACGCTGTGCGAAACCGCTTCCACGACGCGTCCCACCGCGAGATCGTTGTCGGCCACCGAGGCGCGGGGCCGCGGCATGCCGGGGCGGGTTCCGGCGGTGTGATCATTGGGCAGCCGCAGCATCACGAAGGCGGGCATACCGTCGGCGCCGTGCTCCCGGTCGCTGATCCAACTGTGAAATTGCAGCAAGAATCTTTCCGCGCGCAGCTGGTCCGGAACGCTCAAATTGAAATCCGGATAGAGCGGGTCAAAATGTCCCTGAAGCTCGGGCTTGGTCGCTACATTGCGCAGAACGAGGGGAATCGGCCAGGGCCAAGGGCTCTTGCCGCCGCCATAGCTCTCGGGCACCTCCTCGCCCTGGCGTATGTGACTGCGCGCACACCCCGTGCCCGTCGGCACCGGCGTGCCCTCAGTAGGTGGGCTCTTCGGCGCTTCGCCCGAGTCGTCGCAAAATTTGGTCGAGATGAATTCGCCAAAATGATAGAGCGACTTGCCGTGGCGCGCGAAGTTGCTCCACAAGTAGCCGCTGCCAGGATCGTCGACATCGGAAATGTTCGACTCCAGAGGATAGGCGCCCTCGACCACGCCTTCGAAATCGTACATGCGCTCGGCGCCACGATAGGTCTGCTGCCAGGTTTTCTCGTTGTGGTCGCTGGTAATGCCGGCGGTCGACCAAATATGACCGTCGCCGGAAACCTCGCCGGAGTCGTAAAAATTGTCCAGCACGCCGAACTGCCGGGCGAGCTTGTGTTGGTTGGGGGTGACCTCTGTGCCGTACATCGTCAGCGAGGAATCACCGTCTCCCACACCCAAGTCACCGAAAACCTGATCGTAAGTCCGGTTTTCTTTGATGATGTATATGACGTGTTTTATCGGATGACCGCCGTTGCGAAAACTGATGTGCCGCTGCATTGCCTCCGTCAGATTGCTTTTGGCAACCGCGCGCGTCAGTGTGCCGAGATTCTTTTCCGCTTCGTCGCGCTCGATGGCCGCCAGCGAGCCATAGAGCAAGGTGCCGATGTAAGCGTGCGCTCGGTGGCTGGCCGCGACCGAATCGACTACCCGTTGTGCATCCTTGTTGGGTCCTGTGCCGCCCCCCTTGCCGGTCGCCACATAAAGCCGCTGCCCAGAGGCCGTGAGAGCTGTGGGATACCACTCGGTGGGGATGAACCCCAGCGGGCGAGCGGGGAAGGACGCAGCACCGTGTTTATCGGGCGCGACATTAAAAACAGCCACCGCATTTGCACCGGCATTTGCCGCATACAGACGCTTGCCGTCCGGGGATACGGCGACCGCATCGGGAATGGCGCCGAAAAGCTCTTGGCCCGGAAGGCGGGTATCAAGCAGGCCTGCCACGTGCAGTCGCAAGCCATCGAGCGCGACGGCAGCCACCGTGTCCCGGTTGGCGAGCGCAACATACAAGGTCTTCTGATCCGGGCTGAGCGCTAGCGCGGCCGGATGAGAGCCGGGCGCGACCGCGCTCTTCGGCGCAAGCAGCGACAGACGCGCCACCACTTTGCCGCTGCGCAAATCAAGTTCGGCGATCGCTGAATCATTCCACAAGGCAACGAATCCTCGCTTACCGTCACGAGCCACGATCACACTGATCGGAAAAGCCGCTGGAACAGTCGGCGCCGATGAAAGGTCGAAGCGGTGAATAACCTTGCCGGTGACCGTGTCTAAGAGCAGCGCGTCGTCGGAAAATTCATCCGCAATGAGGAGCTGCTCGTTTCCTGCCGTATTGCCCGGCGCACGCTCCACCACGGCGATTCCCGCGGGCGCCGGGATGGCCAGCCCGTCGGGCAATGCGGCACCAAGCCGGTTCTGCGCTTTGCCTGGGGCAAGCCGCTGCAACGGCACCGGGATCAAACGCTCCGCGACCAGCGCGCCGTCGATCACCTTGTACACGGCAATGGCGTTACCCGTCTCATTGGCCTTGCCGCCTTCGGGCGCCGTGAGAGAGTCCAGACTCGCGTACACATGCGTGTTGTCCGCGCTGAAGGCGATGCCCTGGTAGAAAGTCTGGGGTGCAGCCAGCTGGGTACGCAGCTCAGGGAAGTCGGCCAGCTTGCCGGTGTCCGTGTCCAGCAGTGCGATCGATTGCGCGTAATGCGATTCGTAGGTGCCATAGCCGGCATTGAGAATGGCAAGGAAGCGCCCGTCGGGAGATTGCGCGATGCCCATCGGCAGGCTATTGAGTCGCCGCGGGGCTCCCGGCA
>DASWUU010000114.1:0-2090 GCA_036401515.1 Steroidobacteraceae bacterium | reverse complement strand
GAATATCGTGGGGACCGCGACGCAAGCTTCGTCAGGTTGAAACGCCGGGAGAAAACCATTCAGTGGCGTGCACCGAACGTGATCGGCAGCTTTCACGACGATCTGGAGATCACCGCGTCCATGAGAACGCGTTGAATACGTTCTTCCGCAGCGATCAATTTCCGTTCGTGCTGCATAACATTCCGGCGTTTTGGTTTTTCACCGGCTTTCATCCGGACTATCACCATGTCAGCGACACGCCGGACAAAATCGACTATCTAAAAATGCTTAAGATCGTGCAGCTCTCATACTTGTCGGGTTGGGTCTTTGCCAACCAAGTGGGCTACCCGCGGTTCGTCGCCGATCCGCCGGGAAGTTGATTGCACATTAGACTTAAGCCTCGTGTTTAGGCCAGTGGCGTCTCGAGGCGCAAAATGGGATACAAGTTGTATCGTGCATCCCAAGAAGGGTGCCGGCGCAGGAAGAATTCCAATCGAGCGCTCGAGCTGGCAGCGAAGTCGGCCTCCCGGCTGCACTTATTTGCAAATTCCGACGAAAGCTCGGGATCCTGATTCAGCATTTCCTGCGCAATTTGCTCCGCGACGTAGGGTTCCATGTGCTCTTTTTGCTCGAAACACGCGTTGAAAAATCCCCAAGCGGCAAAGGAGTCTGGAGCTTGAGGTTCGAACAGGGCCACCACTAGCCGCGCCAAGGGCTGGCCAATGGGTATAAAGAGTGCGCCGGGCAAAACGTTCGAGGTCTCCTCGCGCCAAGTGCCCCTCAGTTCGGCGCGCATCCGCCCCTCGAACGGGGCTTCCGAAAATTTCACCTGATCCGCACGAAACAGGTTTGCTTTGATGCCCTCGAGGGGATACTTCACCCGCTCAATCGCGATGCCATGAGCCTCAAGTCTGGCCAAGATGTCCCCGACAAACGCCACCGGCACGATATACCCGCCACCTGGCACCCTCACGGTCAGCGAGGCGCTGACTTGATCGCGCAAAGGGACGCGCCAGATCTGCGGCGCCCTCGGATCGTACCGTGTGACCAAGCCCCCGGAGATCGCCGAACGCGTACGTGTAAACGCGTAGCCGCGAAAGTCGATCACCCGCGTACCTGCTTCGGTCTCTCGTTCAGGCGTCGCGCCGCCGGCCTTCGCCGGTTCGCGCCAACTCGATTTGAAGTCCAGGGCAAGCTGCAATCCGGCTAAATTCTTAGCGACCTTGTCGGACCGACTAACGAGTTCAAGCCACTTGGGTCCATGAGCGTCGACCAATTCGGCCAAACTCACGATCGTGTTCCGCATCACGCGCACCCGCTCGGCATATTCTTTCCATGAATGCGTTTCGACCAGCACGGTAAAGCGATTGCGCTGCGGAAAATATCCCGTCGAGAAGCGTGGTGAATATACGGTTAAGGCGAATCCGGAGGAAGGGTCGTCCGTGACCGCAAGGTCCGGATAAAAATCGAGCGCCAACGAGCCCATGCGCGCCAGTCGTTCGATGAGCGCATCGCGCAGCTGGCGTCCGCTTGCCCGAAGCGCGGTATCGCCTTGATTCAACGGTTCGACTTGGATAGAGACATCGGGCTCGAAATCCGCGCCGTCTGTGACGTGTAAATCGGCGCACACGAGAGGATCCCATGCGTCGATGAGACGCAGCATGGACCGCATTTCCGGCGCATCGGCCTTCGTGTAGTCGCGATTGAGATTGAGGTTCTGGGCAGTCGTTCGCCATCCCGTCTCTTGAGGCCCATTTTGATTCGGTCTATTCCAACGCCCGAGACGCTCGTGGCCGTCCGTGTTGAAGGCGGGAACGAAAAGCACGGCAATGTGCCCAAGCACTTGCCCGGGACCCGAAACCTTCAGTAGCTCACGGAGTGCAATGAACCCGGCGTCTTTGCCGTCGCTTTCCCCAGGATGGATACCGCCTTGAATCATCAGTAACGGAACGGCATTGGCCTTGAGGGTTGCGGGAGTCAGCGCACCCGATCGAGAAACTAGGAGAGCGCGCATGATGCGCCCTTCCGCTGAGCGACCGTACTCGAATGAGCGCACTGCATCGGGCCATGTATGCGCAAATGCCTCGCACATCCGTTCCACTTCATCAAGG
>DASWUU010000113.1:0-16442 GCA_036401515.1 Steroidobacteraceae bacterium | reverse complement strand
GGCGCCCCCTAAGGTGATCGATCTGGGCCCTAACGCATCGTTCTTCTATTCTCCGCGTTGGTCGCCGGATTCCAAGCACATTGCCTTTTATGATAAGCACCTGCGCATTTGGTACGTCGATGTCGCCGGCGGCAAAGCGGTATTAGTCGATGCAGGTCTGCGCGGCGGCTTCGGCGCCTCAACAAAGCTTTCATGGTCGCCCGACTCCCAATGGATAGCGTATTCCCGCGATTTGGATAGCGAACTGCATGCGGTATTTCTCTACTCGCTGGCCTCGCGCACCACGACGCAAATCACCGACGGGATGAGCGATGCGGCAAACCCGGTATTCGACTCGGGTGGAAAATACTTGTACTTCACCGCTTCGACCAACAGTGGCCCATCTGATGCCGGCATTGACCTGTCCTCCCTCGACCGCGCGACCAACTCGGGCGTCTACGTGGTCGTTTTATCAAAGGCAAGCGCTTCGCCCGTTCCCCCGGAAAGCGATGAGGAAAACAAAAAGAAAGATGAAACGACCAAGCCGGATAAGCCCGACGAGCAGTCCGATAAATCATCCGACACCAAGAAGCCCGATGATAAAAAAATCGACAAGAAAAAAGCGGACGCCAAACCGAAACCCACCGTGATCGATCTGGCCGATATCGGAAATCGCATTCTGTCAGCACCCATCCCAGCGAGAAATTACGTGGAGTTGGCCGTGGGCAAGAGCGGCGTCCTGTTTCTTGCCGAGGGCGACTCGGTCGGACGGGCTTCGGAAGAGTCAGCCACGCCGATACGCGCACTCTGGCGGTTCAGCACCGACAAGCGCCAGACCGAAGAGATCTTGAGCGGAGTTACGGCTTTCAAGGTTTCTTTTGACGGGGAGAAATTATTTTACGCGCGCCAGGACAATTGGTTTCTCGCCCCGATTTCCGAACTGAAACCAGGCTCGCCCGATGCCAATCCAGGCAAAGCCGTGAACAACCACGGAATGATGGCGGTCATCGATCCCCGCAGCACGTGGAAACAGATGTACCGCGAAACGTGGCATTTGCAGCGGGATTTCCTCTACGATCCTCATGCCCACGGCGTCGATCTTGCGAAGATTCAGGCGAAGTACGAACCTTTCCTCGAGGGATTGGCGTCGCGCGACGAGTTCACCTACCTATGCGATGAAATGCTCGGCGAGATTCAAGTGGGCCATATGTTCATTGGGGGGCCCCGTCCACGACCGAACGGACCGAAGCCGGGATTGCTCGGGGCCGATTACACGATCGAGCATAATCGCTACCGATTCGCCAAAATCTACAATGGGCAGAATTGGACGCCGTCGTTGACGGCGCCTCTGACGTTGCCGGGAATCAATGTCATTGAAGGCGATTACTTGCTGGCAGTTAATGGCCGCGAGCTGCACGCCACGGACAACATCGACAGCTTCTTCAACGGCGCTGCCGGCAAGCAGACGGTTTTACGGGTGGGCAAGACTGCCGATGGCAGCGGCGCTCGCGACGTGACGGTTGTTCCGGTGCCTTCGGAGTACGGACTGCGCAATCTGGATTGGATCAATTCCAATCGCCAGAAAGTAGATGCTCTCTCCGGCGGCAAGGTGGCCTATGTTTATATGCCAAACACTGCCGGCGCCGGTTACACCAATTTCAATCGCTACTTTTATGCCCAATTGGATAAGCAGGGCCTGGTCCTCGATGAACGCTACAACCAGGGAGGATTTATCGCGGACTACATTGTGAATGTCCTCGGTCAGAAGCATCTGAGTAATGCCATTGAGCGTGACGGTAAACCGGTCCACGATCCGCAAGGCGCGATTTTCGGACCCAAGGCGATGATCATCAATCAATCCGCGGGTTCCGGCGGCGACGCGATGCCCTGGTATTTTCGCAAAGCGGGCTTGGGCACATTGGTGGGCACCCGCACTTGGGGAGGGCTGGTGGGCATCGGAGGATACCCCACGCTCATTGACGGCGGCTTCGTCACAGCGCCGCGCTATGCCATTTACGGCCTGTCGGGGGACTGGGAAGTCGAGGGCAACGGTATCCCGCCGGACGTACAAGTCGAGGAACTGCCCAAGGATGCGGCCGCCGGGCACGATGTGCAACTAGAGCGTGCCGTCGCGATCGTGTTGCAGCAACTGAAGGAGCACCCGGTGCCGGTTTCACCGCTTCCGGCCTATCCTGACTTCCAAAAAGGCACCGACATCGGCCGTTGACGTACTCATAACCTCGAGTAACTTGGATATGCCTGTTAACTATTCGACGAGTTTTCGCTAAGAGACTAGCGTTACGGCATCATTTGCCGTGGCGGAGTTTCTTAGATGGCGGAAATTGCTCAACCTGTCCATTCGCACCTCGTGGTGCGCCCTTCGCCGTGGGGCGAGTTGTTGCGCAAGGAAGACTGGTGGGCCATTTGGATAGGCATGGGACTGATTGCCGTTGCGGTCGCCTTGTTTGCGGCAGGCAGCAGCATCAAGTGGATTGCCGTAGCACCGCAGAAGTGGAGTCATTTGTCTGATGTAAGCGGGCAGCTTAAGCAGCATGGCCTGCAATACGCGGCCCTGTTTGTGCTTTGGGCGTTCGCCTTTGGGATCGGTGCGGCCGCGCTGGGGATCAAGATCAGTCGCTTCCTGCCCGCCTTTCTCGTCTTATATCTGGCCGCCGGCACTATTTATTTTCTAGGTGCTTGGGACCAAGCCGCCCACTACAACTTGGAACCGCCCTTGGTGGCGCTGGGACTTGGTCTGCTGATGTCCAACACGCTGGGCGTTCCGCGCTGGCTCAACCCGGGACTGCGCGTTGAGTTTTACATCAAGACCGGCATCGTGTTGCTTGGTGCAAGCTTGCCGCTGACACTCATTGTCTGGGCGGGCCCTGTAGCCATCGTGCAAGCGGCGATCGTGTCGATCGTCACCTTCGGGGTCATCTATTTCGTCGCGGTGCGCTTGGGATTGGATCGGCGGCTTGCGGCTACGCTGGGTACGGGAGGCGCTGTGTGCGGCGTCTCCGGTGCGATTGCAGTAGGCGGGGCTGTCGGGGCCAAAAAAGAGGAAGTCTCCGTCGCCATCTCCCTGGTCGTGGTGTGGGCGGTGGTCATGATCTTCGCGCTTCCGCTTATTGCCAGGTCATTGGGCCTTACCACAGGGGTCGCGGGGGCCTGGATTGGCACCTCGGAGTTCGCGGACGCCGCCGGGCTCGCGGCGGCCCAAACTTACGGCGGCTATGCGGGCAACGTTCCTGGAATCGCCGGAAACCCGGACGCGGCAGTAGCCGCCTTCACGCTAATGAAGGTCATCGGCCGAGATGTATGGATCGGCGTCTGGGCTTTCGTGCTCTCCTTGATCGCCACGACCCGCTGGGAAAAAACCGGTATACAGAGCCGATCGCGGGTCGTGGAAATCTGGAGCCGCTTTCCCAAATTCGTGCTCGGATTCTTAATTGCATCGGCGATCGTGACCTTGGTTGCGCGCGGATTTGATTACGCCAGCTACAAGAAGGAAGTGTTGCCCGCACTCGTGGGACCACTGCAGGCGTTTCGCACCTGGGCCTTTACGTTTGCTTTTTTGAGCATCGGCCTGACTACCCGCATCCGCGAGTTTGCCTCCATCGGCGCCAGACCGTTCTATGCATTCAGCATTGGGGTCTTGGTCAATGTCGTCCTGGGTTTTGTGTTATCGACTCAAGTGTTCAACGAGTTTTGGAATCGGCTGGGTCAATGACTCCGGCCAATTCACCGAGTTGCTTTAAGTGCCGGCATTTCGAGCATGCGCCTGCACAACTTGAAGCGGCCCTGCCCGGATTATCAAGTTTGAGCTCTGCCTACGCTGCCGTGCGTTGCGACGACGGCATCTGCGCCCTGCACGCCCGTTATGTCGCCTCTTCCAGCGTGTGCCCCGCCTTCACGTAACCTGTCTCCATAATTCGATCCATGAAGCTTTCGCATTGCGCGAGCTGATCGAGCGTGACGAATTCATTGGGACGATGTGCTTCGGCAATATCGCCGGGTCCGCAGATCACCGTCGGTACTCCCATTTTCTGAAATAGTCCCGCTTCGGTTCCATAGGAAACTTTGCCCACGGTGCTGTTCTTCGACAACTTCAGCGCCCATTGCACAATGGCATCCGTTTCCGAGGCGGCCAGCCCTGCCGTCTGACTGGTCCACTGCAAATCGATTCCCGAGTTCGCATCGACAGCGCGCATTTCTGCGGCCAAGGCTTCCGCGTAAGCGCGAATTTCATGATATAGGGCGTCGGGCGAGGCCTGCGGCAAGGTGCGCATGTCGAATTGGAACACGCACTCTTTAGGTACGACATTGGCCGCGATGCCGCCCTGAATCAAACCGGTAGAGAGGGTCGAATAGGGCACGTTGAAACCATAATCGCGTCGTTCGATCTGCGCGAGCCGATCAGCAATCTGGCGGATGAATACCACCAGACGCGCCGCATATTCGATTGCATTCACCCCATAGGTTACATAGCTCGAATGCGCTTCCCGGCCATGCACTGCACAGCGAAAGCGATGCGTGCCTTTGTGGGCGATGATCGGCTGCATCGAGGTCGGTTCGCCCACCACGCAGCCAGCCGGCCGAATTCCGTTGTCTTCCAGGTCGCGAATCAGCCCGCGCACCCCGAGGCAACCCACCTCCTCGTCGTAACTCAGCGCGTAGTGCACCGGGGCATCGAGCCGATTCTCATTCAACGCCGCCACAAATTTCGGCGCTTGGGCGAGGATAATGCCGATGAAGCCTTTCATGTCTGCCGATCCGCGCGCGAATAGCTTGCCGTCGCGCTCGGTGGCCACGAACGGATCGGTGTCCCAGTTCTGACCATCGACCGGAACGACATCAGTGTGGCCCGAAAGAATGAGCCCAGGTTTCTCCGAGTTACCCAGCGTCGCAAACAGATTGGCTTTCTTGCCCGTCGGATCGTGCGTCAGCCGGGTCGTCGCGCCCAGGTTTCGCAGATAATCGCGAACCCATTCGATCAAGCCCAAGTTGGACTCGCGTGATACCGTATTGAAAGCAATCAATCGCTCGATCATGGCGCGCGCGGCGGCGCTCGGAACATTCATCAGGCGGCTCACTGTAATGAAGAACTACAAGGAAGGATTATATCCGTCGTGGGCGATCATGAGCAGCAATGAAAGGTATTTCGGCGCCGTTGAGGCTGGCGGCACCAAATTCGTGTGCGCCATCGCGGATGCAAGCGGCACGCTGCACGCAGAGGCGCGCTTCCCCACCGCCGCCGATCCCGGTTCGACACTGGCGGCTGTGTGCGGCTTCCTCGTCGAACGCAGCCGGGCCATTGGACCCTTAAGCGCCATCGGCATTGGCTGTTTTGGTCCAATCAACTTGGACAGAAGAGCGCAGGACTACGGTTTCATCGGCAAGACGCCCAAGCGCGGCTGGAAGGATATCGACATCGTCGGCATTCTGCGCCGTCAATTTGCCTGCCCTGTGGGTTTCGACACCGATGTTAACGCGGCAGCGCTGGGCGAGCATCGATGGGGCGCCGGCAAAGAGGCGAGCAGCTTGCTCTATCTCACCGTGGGCACGGGAATTGGCGGCGGCGTACTGGTGGAGGGCCTGCCCTTGCATGGGCTGATGCATCCCGAGTTAGGGCATCTGTTTCCCCGGCGTCATCCTAAAGATACCCACTTTGCCGGTGTATGCCCCTTTCATGGGGATTGCTTGGAAGGCCTGGCCTCAGGACCCGCCATCGTCGCGCGGTGCGGCAATGAACTGAGGACTTTGGGGGCTGCGCATCTGCAGTGGGATCTGGAGGCCGATTATCTGGGCCAGCTATGCGCTCAAGCCGTGCTGGTACTTTCGCCGCAACGAATAGTCATGGGCGGCGGAGTGATGAGTGAGACACGGCTATTCCCCGCAATCCGGCAGCGGCTGTCGCATTGGCTTGGCGGATATGTCGATCGCAGCGAAATTCTCGACGCTGGCGAGCATTATGTGGTCCCTGCTGCGCTGGGAGAACGCGCCGGCGTGCTCGGCAGTATTGCTCTTGCAGTAGATGCGGCCGCGGCCGAGAGCTCGCGTGCCTAATCCTGCTTCAGGTCTTGCAGCATGCGTTTGAGCGCGTAGTGCCGATAGCTTTGCAACACCAGTCCCTTGATCTCGCTCCAATCGCACGCTTTGGTGACTTCGAGCGCGATCCAACCGTGATGGCCAAAATAAGGCGGAATCTGATAACGCGGATCGGCAGTTAATAGTCCCTGCTGGTCGACGCCCACCCAGAAGCACAAGGTTAATTGAAGGCCGGAGTAGCGCGCCATCGCAAACGTTTTCTTGCCGGCGAGCCATACCGGATGACCAAATTGCTGGCCCTCGCTCGATTCGGGAAGCTTAAGGCAAATGGCACGCAATTTCGCAAGCACGGCAACTGCGCGAGGCGATTTCAAGGGATTTATTTCCATCGGCGAGAGCGGTTTTGCAGGCGCTTGGATTTGCGCAGTCTTGCCGATGCGCGCGTGCAATTCAAAAGGCGCAACCTTCTCGTAGGCTTCGCGAACCAAGGCAGGGACTCTGTTCCAGTCAAGACCTTGGTCCAGAATGACGCCAAGCCAACCGCGGGGCCCGACATAGGGCGGCACAAAAAAATGGGCAGGCTCGGACATCACGCGCAGATGCTGCGAATCGGGCATCGCGTTGAGCCACAACGCAACGCGTCCGTCACCGTGGTGGTTCACGACATAGGTCGCAAAGGTCTTGCCGCGCACTCGGAAATTAGGCGAGCCGTGAGAAATGAACTCCTCGGCTTCCGGCAACCAAAGACACGCTTCGCGTACCGCTTGGAAAGTGTCGCGCGCTTTGTCTCGCAATCAGATCTCTGGTTTCAGGCTTTCTGTACCCAGACTTGGCACCAGCCGCCGGCGGGCACGCTCTTGCCCGCAAAGATGGTACAAGGCGCGGTGGTGTCGGCGGGCTTGCCCTGAAATTGCGCACAGGTTCCGCACTTTTGACCCGGTTTAAAGGTCGGATAAGTCTTGGTGTCGACTTTGCTGGCATCGATGACGAAACCCAAGGCCTTCGCTGTCGGATCACTGGGGTCGAGCGGCGGGAGCGCTGCTGCTGTCGCACCGCGGGTGATAAGACCTGCAACGGGCAGCATGGCGCCGGCAATAAGGCCGCTCTTGAGGATGGATCGGCGTGAAACTTTGCGCTGCATAAAGTGCCTCGGATAGATGGTGGCTGGTGGATAGTAAGTACATTTTTCCCCATTTCGAAGTTTTATGCTGAGTAATTTTTTTTGCCGAGTAAATTTTGCAATTGATTCCCATCCAGTTCGCCGGTATCGACAAAGGCAGCGCGAATTGCAGTACTGTATTTGCTTCAGAAGGCGGCCGCTCCCATGACATCACTCAATTTGAATAGTATTAATCGCTCGGTGATCAAGCTGCGTGCCGATGTGCCCGAGGACGCGTTCACTGCCGGCATTTTGGGTTCGCAGCGCATCGGTAATGGCGTGGTCATCGATTCTGCGGGACTGATCTTGACGATCGGCTACTTGATGACGGAAGCTACCGATGTCTGGTTAACAGGCCCGAATGGCCACGAGGTCGCCGCCCATCCCCTCGCCTACGATCAAGTAACGGGATTCGGGTTGGTGCTGCCGCTGCAAAAGCTGGATGTCGCACCGCTTGAGTTCGGCCGTTCGGCAGAGTTACAGCCCGGCAGCGAAGTGCAGGTGGTGAGCGCCAAGGAATTCGGCGCGCCGCAGATCGCGCAGGTCGTGGCGCGACGCGAGTTCGCGGGCGCTTGGGAATACTTGCTCGACGAGGCCATATTCACCGCCCCCGCGCATCCTCATTGGTCAGGGGCCGCCTTGGTCGATGCAAGCGGCGCCTTGGTTGGCGTAGGGTCCTTGCTCGTGCGCGAGATCATCGACGGCGAAGAACTCAATGCCAATATGTTTGTGCCCATCGACTTGCTAAAACCAGTTCTGGAAAATCTGCGGTCCGCGGGCCGAGCGGATCGTCCAGCCAGGCCTTGGCTCGGCATCTATGCCGTCGAGTTGAGCGGGAGGATCTACGTCACGGGTGTGGTCGATGGCGGCCCTGCCCAACACGCTGGCATTCGTGAGGGCGACATTATCAGCGCAGTGGCCGAGCGCGACGTGGCTACGCTGCCTGATTTCTATCGCCGTGTGTGGGCGATAGGACCGGCGGGAAGCAGCGTAGCATTGACAACGCTGCGCGGTGGCGCGCCGATACGCCTCCATGTGCTCTCCGTCGATCGAGGGGATTTACTCAAACGGCCGCAAGCAAACTAAGACTCGAGCTTCAATGCAGCGCCACACGATTGCCTTGTTTATCCGGCGAAGAGTGCTCGCTGTCGGCAATGTGACAAGTTCCCTGACCCACCAGTGTAACCACCGCGGCACAAGCGTCCACAAAAGCGCCAGTGCCGCTCAGCAGCCGGTGGGCAGCGGCGGCGGACAGCCCCGGATTCTTCGCCAGCATGAGCGCGACTACACCGCTGACCTGGGCGGTTGCAATCGACGCTCCGGATGCGAAATCATAGCGGCCCCCCGGCAGCAACGTGAGGATCTCCTGGCCGGGAGCGTATAGCACGCCGGCAACAGCCGAGTGGGTCTCTGCACTGGCGACCGCGATAGTCCCCGGCTGACGCAGCAGGCCGTCCTCGCCTCCGGCGGCCCCCGCAACCTCTGTGGCCGCCCCGACGAACAACACGCCCCGATGCAGCCCTTCGCGAATCAGATTGCCGACCAGCGGGTCATCAGGGCCCGCAAGACTTAGATTTATAACTTGCGCATGAGCATCAAAGGCTGCGGCGAGCGCCCGGGCCAACGTGAACGAATTGCAGCGTGCCGCGTCCGTGTCGGCACGCATTTGCCAGCACGCCTTATAAATATAAAGCCGGGCACCTGGGGCAATACCGACGATCCCTTCATGATTGTTGGCAACGGCAGCGATGACCCCGGCCATTTCGGTTCCATGACGGTCGCGGCGGAATTGCGCGTCGTCCGCATCCACGAAGTTAGCCGCCGCCGCGATGCTGCCTCGTAAGTCTTGATGCAAGATATCAACCCCGGTATCGATGATGGCGACTTTGACCCCATCGCCGCGAGACCAAGGGTGCGCGCCGGCAACGTCCATGGCTTGGAACCCGCGCTGCAAGTCAACGTAAGGATCATTGTAACCATCGGTGCGAGTACCGAAGGTTTGCAAAGGCTGCGTCAGCTTGACTCGCGGATCTTTCGACAGGGCTGCCAGCAGCGCATTGCGGTCGGCGCCTTCGGGTATTTCCAACACTGCGCAATGAATGTGCAAAGGTTCAATCGGCCAGGCATTCACTTCTTTTAAGCCGTAGTCCCTTTCAACTGCCCGTATCGCGAGCCGGGCACCTGCGCTGGGACCATATTCCGCCACAGCGTCATAACCACGCGGCGTAGCGCCGGCGCGCGCGACATAGGCCGCGGGCGTATTCTCAACTGCGACAATGATCAAATGGTCGGCCGGCTGAGAGGCTTGATCGCCAAGCGCGCGCGCGTCGATGCGCATCGGCGCGATGCTGCATGCGCCAATCAATGACGCCACGAGGCTCAGCAACACCGCGCGAATCATCGCGAATTCCCTGAGTCAGTCTCCGGTAGGGTACGTTCGGCGAAGCGAACCGAGGAGTGCCGGCGTAGCAGCTCCAGCGACGAACGCACCGTGAGACTCGAACTGGATGCCAAAGAGTAGACGCCCGCTTCGGTTGGTCCGGAAACGATCTTAAGTTGCGCCTCGTCGAGTATTTGCTGTAGCTCTACTAAAGTGATCGTCGGCGAAAAGACGGCGCGAATCGCTTCCCCTTGGGGCCGAGCAGTCGAACTGGTTACGGTCCGATATGTGGGTTGCTTCATTCGCGCTTCGAACTGCACCCATCGATCGGCCGCCAGCACGCCAACGGCAAGTGCCAGCGCGCCAATGGACGCAGCCATCCAGCCGCGCCAGGGTGTCTGGCGGATCGGATCCGATGACGGCGCTAGCGGCGGGCCAGATTGCGCTTGAGCGTCATCGAGCCGCGCCTGCAGCCGTTTAAGCGAAGCCGCGGGCATATAGTCAAGCGCGGGCTGCGCCTCCATCCCCTCGAAGATTCGGTTCTGCACAGCCAAATCTTCGCGGCAAACCGCACAAGCGGCAACATGAACGTCTACACGTTGGCGTTCGTGATCATCCAGAGTGTCATTGACATACCACGGAATTAACGAAGAAATCTCATGGTGCTCTGGGGAATTCTCGGATTGGCGCTTGCTGCTCATTCAATCCTCGACGGCACACCGGGCGGCGCGCCGCTTAGGGTGGGCAAATATTGGCGTAGTTTTTCGCGCGCATGGAACATGCGGGCTTTAACCGTACCCACGGGGCATTCGGTGATGGCCGCGATTTCCTCAAGGGAGTGGCCCATGTGGTAGGCCAGTTCCAGTGTCAAACGCTGCTCGATGGGCAAACGGCTCAAACCATGCTTCAACCAGTCGTGCACTTCAGCGTCAAAAGTCGGATCGACCGTTTGAACGGGGTAATCCTCGAGGTTCTGCTCGCCGTTGTGGTTCTTCTGGCGTCGAAATGACTTCAGCGCCGTCCGGTAGGCAATGCCGATAATCCAAGTAGACACCTGAGAGGCATGGCGAAAGTTTTTTGCGTTTTGCCACACCACCATGAAGGTGTCATTGATGATTTCTTCGATATTTTCATACCGCGGTGTAAACCGTGAGAGGAAACGGGCGAGCCGCCGGTGGTAGCTCAAATACAGCTCTTCAAGCGCGCGCCGGTCACCCGAAGCAACGGCCCCCAACAGCGCGCTATCGCGCTCTTTGGGTGAGTTCTTGGCCGGCAGGGTCATGGGTAAATTCCTCATCGATAGCTATCCTGTATTAGTACCCTATCAGCGCCCCAGAGTTGCAAAGCCTGCTAGAAGCGCCAAATCACGGTAGCCATCCACTGCCCAGAGGCCGCTGCGTTGTAAAACAATGGCTTAGCCGCGGCGGTAGTATCCACATAAGACACGGCAAGGGTAACGGGCGCGAGATCGAAGGCCGCGCCGGTGCTCCAATAGCCGTAGCCCCCGGATCGATGGCCCGACAACAAGCTGTATCCCACGCCTGCGGTCAAAGAGAACTTACCGACAATTGGCCGCTGTAAACTGACCTCGGCCGACTTCTCGCCGACACCGATAAGTTCGGTGCGATACCCCTCCCGGTAGAACCGCCAGGAGTCGGGGGAATAGCCAACAGTGAAATGCAGCCACCCCTCGAAGCTCAGGTCGACATCAAGTTCATCGTAGTCGTATCGCGAGCCAACGCGATTCCAAGGATAGGTGTAGTGGCTGGCGAGAACTTTGCCGCGCCATTTGTCGCTAACGTTCCATGCATAGCCGATAAAGGCGCTTAGTTCGGCATCCTCTGCTTCGCGGGAATCGATTTGAGAGTTTGAAGCGAATATCCCCGCCAAGAGCCCCGCGGAATTCACATAGTGCAATTCCAGTTGCAGCGCGGCGTGATCACTGGTGCGCGATATGCCGCGCACGAAATAGTCGCTCGATACGATGGCCGAGCCACCCCACTGATCAGCAGCCTCGGTCTGCGATGCGAATGCGATCCCGACGAGCAATGCGACGCCGACTGCGCGCGAACGCACTATTTCGCAACCGCCGAATCGTGCCTCGCGCACCGCATTTTTGAAGGTCTCGCCGATAAATCGGCGCCCAGATTAAACCTTTCTCTACTGCTTGGACACTTCTTGAACCGGCTCGCGCCTGATAGCGCAGGCGCCGTCCGGATCGGCGGCGCCCCGCGTTGCGGCCCGGGATTCGCTACAAGCGACCCGTTACCACCAGAACTAGCAGCACGATGAGCAGCAGGCCCAGTCCACCGCTGGGATAGTAACCCCACCCTGTGCTATACGGCCATGCCGGGAGCGCTCCGATCAGAAGCAAAACCAAGATGATTAGCAGGATTGTGCCTGTCGACATTATTATCTCCCACTAGCGGGGGCTAGCGATGCCCGACTCTAATAGCGAAGTTGATACGTGACAGTCGGGGACGGCGCGTTACACTACGTAGGGCCTGTCCTACCCGTTGCATTCGAGCCACGATAGAACGCGTCAGAGGCTGCACGAGCGGCGGGCCCGAGCACCTCGGGGTGCATCAGCACGATGTGCAGTGACACGCTGCGCGAGCCGCCCGTGACGAGCGGCAACAGCTTGAGCGAGCCGCGCTGCAACTGTTCGGTCAGCATATGGTCGGGCAACCATGCGTAGGCAAGCCCGGCCGAAACGGTTGCCAAGGAGGCGTCCATGCTGCTCACCGTGAAACGCCGTTCTGCTCCCAACCAGCCCTCATCGCGCGGATGCGACGTGCCGGAGTCGCGAACCACCGCTTGAACATGGTGCACCAAATCATGGGTCGTGAGTTCACGCCCCACTTGCAACAACGGATGGTCGGCACGCGCGACCGCAACAAAAGTGACGTCCAAGAGCCAGTCGCCCAAGTGTCCGGGCGGTACCCGGCTGGTAACCACCAGATCGGCACCGCCCTGCACAATGACCTGCTCCGCGCCGGACAACACCACATCGGATACTTGGATTTGCGTCTCGGGACAACTGCGCTGCAATTGCTCCACGATGCGCAACAATCGGTCGCGCGGAAAAGCTGCATCGACCACCAACTTAAGCTCGCTCTCCCAGCCCTGCTTGAGGCTGCGTGCCAGGAACTCCAAGAGGTCCATCTCCTTGAGCAGCTCGCGGGCGCGCTTCAGCAGTGTTTGGCCGTGCGGGGTGAGCACGGACTTGCGTCCCTCGACTCCCAAGAGCGGAAGGTCCAGAGACTCCTGAAGTCGTGCGATCGAATAGCTGACCGCTGACTGGCTACGGTTCAATGCGGCGGCGGCTTGCGCAAAACCGCCTTGATCGACTACGGCGGCCAGCACTGCCCATTGTTCCAAGGTCGTTTTCGCAAGACTCACGTCTGATCCATTTTTCTGATCGGTTGATGCTAAATTTTGCGCTTTTTTATTGCTCGATTCGACCCTATCTTAGGCGTCAGGAGGTCTTTATGAATGAAATCAGACGCAGTGAAGAACGTGGGTTTTCCGATCACGGTTGGCTCAAGTCCTTTCATACGTTTTCCTTTGCCGACTACTACGATCCCCAGCATGTCGAATTCGGTCCGCTGCGGGTAATCAACGAGGACCGCGTACAGGCCGGCGCCGGCTTCGGCACCCATGCCCATCGCGATATGGAAATCATCAGCTACGTCTTGTCGGGCGAGCTTGCGCATAAGGATTCCATGGGCAATGGGTCGACCATCAAGCCGGGGGACGTGCAGCGTATGAGCGCCGGCAGCGGCGTTCGGCATAGCGAGTTCAACCCCTCGCAGACGGAGGCGGTACACTTTTTGCAGATCTGGATACAGCCCGCCAAGGCAAATCTGGAGCCGAGCTATGAGGAAAAGCGATTCGCGACGGCGGACAAGCGCGGACGGCTGCGGATCATCGTTTCGCCGGACCAAGCCCAGGGCTCGTTGCTGATCCATCAGGATGCGCGGATTTATGCGGGGCTGTTCGATAGCAACGAACAGGCGGACCTCAACGTGGAAGCGGGCCGCCGCATCTATGTGCAGGTGGCCCGGGGGAGCTTGATGGCCAATGGCACTGCCCTCAGCGCGGGCGATGCGATGCGGATTACTCGAGACATAGGACTGCACATCGAAGGCGGGAAAGATGCCGAGGTGTTGGTATTCGACCTGCCGGGTGAGGACAAACACTGAGCGCAAGTTGACAGGTGCGCCGAGGCCGCTCGGCGCACCTGCCGACCAGGTGGGGATCGCTAAATTCCGGGAATCCTTCGCGACCAGTACCAATAGAGGGGAAGTCCGGCCAGTAGTACCGCCACGCCCTGCAGCGCTTGACGGGGCGCCGCCACGAAGGTGTTGATGAGAAGCGCCGCAGTCACGACCAGGAAAATCACGGGCACCACCGGATAGCCGAGCGCTCGATAGGGCCGCGGCGCATGTGGCATGGTCTTTCTGAAGATGAAAAGCGAGCCCGTGCTCAATCCGTAGAAAAGCCATGAGGCAAATACAACCGAGTCGGTCAGCGAGTCGTACGAGCCTGATACCGCCAGAACGCTGCCCCAAGCGGCTTGCGCTACGATGGCACGAGCGGGAACGTTGGAGCGAGGCGATAGACGCGCAAGGCCGCGAAAGAAAAGTCCGTCGCGCGCCATTGCATAGGGCACACGCGAATTCGCGAGGACGCTGGCGTGCAGCGAACCAAAGGAAGAAATCATCAGCGCGACCGCCGTCATCGAGACTGCGATGGGACCGAGGAAGCGCCTCAACACCTCGGTTGCCACGGATGAACTCGAGGGCACGCTGGCGATTTCAAGCGGCGTCATCGCATAGTAGTAAGCTACATTGACGAACAAATATAACGAGGCGACCACAAGCATGCCCCCGACGAACGCTCGCGGTAGATTGCGCTGAGGATTGCGGATCTCCCCGGATAGCGGCGCTACATTGTTCCATCCGTCGTAGGCCCATAAAGCCCCAAGCATCGCCGCGCCAAAGCCTGCATAGCCGCCGCGGGCGCTTTCTGCAACGCCCTCGCAGCTGCCGCCGAATCCGGTGCTCCCGAAATGCGCCCAGTCCCCCGGCGCAAAGACAAAAGCGCTGATACCGACACCGAGGATGAGAGCAACTTTGATGATGGTCAGACCCAGCGCCGTTCGTCCGCCCCATGCTACTGAGGCGCAGTTGATCAGCGCGACCGTCCAAATTGCGATAAGGGCCACCAATGTCAAGCCGTTGACATGCAGCTGGTATCCGAACAGGCTTGGCTGCAGGTGCCATTGCTCCAAGGCGCCGCCGACGGCGACATTCATGAATATGGCGAGGCCCACCGCGAGAGCCGCTTGTGACCCCGCTTTCGCAACGGCGAAAGTCATCCAGCCATATAAAAAACCCACCGCCTTTCCATACGCGCGTTTGAGGTAGACGTAGTCGCCTCCTGCCTCCGGCATCATGGCGGCAATCTCCGAATACGAGAAAGTGCCCGCGAGCGAAAGTAACCCTGCCGCGAGCCACACCAACAGCACGGTTTTGGCGCTGCCAACATTGCAAGTCATCACCCGGGTTTTAAGAAAAACCCCGGTGCCGATCATGTTCGCGACATTGACTGCCACGGCGCCCCACGCGCCGACGCCGCGCGTCAATCCGGAGTTCGCGGCCGTCTGCAAAGGTAGGCTGCTCATTCGTGTAGTAGTATCGTGCAAATGAAATTGGATTTTTCGCAAATCGGACCTTTTCTGGTTGCGGCAGCGGTATTGTTTGCGGTGTATCGGCGCTTTCGGCGCACTTTCGGACAGCAGCCGCTGCGGCCGGTGCGCATGCGTATTCGCATCATCGTGCTGCTAATCGTCGGTTGCGCGCTGCTACTGGGTATGCCGCGATCAACGGCGTTTTTCGCCGCAGCGGGGATCGGTGCGGCGTTGGGCGTCTCACTCGCCTCCTGGGGCGCGGCGCGCACGCGATTCCTGAAGATTGATAATCAGCTGTACTACGTGCCGCACACTTATACCGGCGTGGCGGTCTCGTTGCTGTTCTTGGGCAGACTCGTCTATCGACTGATCCAAGTTTATGCCGGCTTGGACGCAACCCACAGTATAAGTACGCCGGCCGCACAATATGCGCCCGCCGGCATGCTCCGAAGTCCATTGACCCTCGGTTTATTTTTCGTACTGGCGGGTTACTACGTCTATTACTACAGCGCAGTGCTGTGGAAATCAAAACGCATCATTCCGGACGAGGTCAGCCATCCGACACTCGATCCGGCGAGCTAGCAAAACGCGCGCGCAGGCACGCGCCGAGTTACCTCAGGGTGATGACCACCGCGTAGGTAATCAGCAGGAACGTGACCATCAGAGCGCTATTGCCCCATCGAGATACCAATTCAACCATGACCGATTCTCCACATTTGTCGCGGCGCAACTCTACAATCGCGGCCGTGAAAAAGGCATGGCGCAGGTCTCAAAATGAGCCGATAAACTCACAGTTCGCGGTACGTTATGTCACCAACGACTGGTCCGAAATTGAAAGCAATTTTTTGGATTAGGCGGGGATAATAGCCGCGCGTCGCCAGGGCTCGGAGGGCACGGGCGATTGGCATTCGGGGCAGCAAATGGGCGCAACGCCTAGAGTATCGCTGAGCAGCTCCGTCAGTTCGTGCTCATCGTTGTGAAACTCCTGCGCATAGGCTCTTTGCTTGCGGATCAACTCCATCGCCAGGGCAAATGCAGTAGCAGGGTCCGCATCCTCATCGAGATACACCTGGCCGTGAACAGGGCAGCTTTTTAGAACTCGCGTCTGCAAGGCGATGCTGATGGCGAAAGCCTGCCTTTTGTCCGTCGCGCCCATCGCATTCAACTCTTGCGAAAGGTCG
>DASWUU010000112.1:0-2513 GCA_036401515.1 Steroidobacteraceae bacterium | reverse complement strand
TTCCGACCCGACGAACAGTTGTGCCTTGTCGCGCTTCCATCGGAATATCTCTAAATCTCCTCCTCCCGCCTCATCATTTTCGGCACGAAAGTAGATGAGCGCCGCGAAGAGCTCATCGGGCGCGTCTGTATGCACCCGTCTGACGCTGCCGCGGCGCCGGGACGGAGTGTTGATGCCGATGTGACAATCCAGTGCGATCTCGCAGTCATCCGCTTCCGGAGTATCAAGAATGCCGGTCCGGAGCTCGCGCAGCGATCGGCCCAGGCGTCGTTCCAACTCGGGATAGGCCGCCATGATTTCCGGTCCCATCAATCCAATGAATTCCTGAAAGAAGATATTCGATACGTGGTAACGGACGAATTCCTGCCAGCCGCGCGAAAAGCAGTCCGGATTGCCCAAGATGTGCTGTGCGCCGACGTCATGCCGCGAATTAGGTTGCACGCGCCCGCGGCTGGCCGATGTCGCCAGGCGCAAGATAGTCGCATCGTCAGGGAAAGTTCGCGCGAGCTCCGCGTATAATTGTGGGGGCAGACAGCCCTCGACCACAACATGTGCATAGGGCTCGCGACGAATGTCCGCTCGCGTAATGCCGCGTAGAATGCTGTATTCAGGCATTCTGCACTTCCGCATATACCCACTCCCCCGACGAGCGCGGCAAGAAGACAGCACAGATGCACACACCGAACATCGCGAGCATCAGGAACAGTCTGGGGAATGCCAACACAGAGAGACCGCCACGGCCATCAAACGGGTACGTATAGCCGTAGGGAATGAATCCGATGAGCAGGTATGTGCAGAGAATGAGGTATGCCGGCACTCGGGCACGCTCGCACAGGAAGTAGTCGATGAGGAGTGCAACGGGAAGCCAAAGCAGCACAAAGGCGTACGTCCCGGATCCCGGCGCGATCAACAGCGCCAGAATTCCGAGGATTCCGATGGCCGGCGCGATTGCGTTGGCATTCGCCCCGCGTGAAAGCTTGATCAGCGCCGCCACAGCTGCGAGCACCAGCAAGCCCTTGGTACTGAGGACAGCCACGGTTCGCACCAGCGGCGCATCCAACACTGGATGCGGATTTCGCACGGCGTCGAAAATGAACAATCGGTCAAACAGGGTATCAAACGATTGAAATACCGCAATGAAACGCGGACCCGGCTCGACGTGTCCCGCAAGGTGGTTCAACAGCACATCGAAGACGAAGACTTGATGTACTTGCCAACCGAGCATGACGATGCTGACCAACGCCACGGCCGCAATCGCGATGCCGCCGCCCAGCGCGACCCGCCACTGCCGGTGCAATGCAAAAGCGGCAAGCACGCTCAGTGGATAATATTTGATCGGCACGAACACACCCAGACACAGACCGGCCAGCCACGGCATGCGTTTGAGGTACAAGTAGTATCCGAGCAGACAGAATGTCGAAATGAGGATGTAGGGATGGCCGAAACGCAGACCGGTGTGCAGCGCCCACCCCGATGCGAGGACGAACAGAGCCGAATCAAGCAGGTCCCATGCGAAGATTCTGCTCAGCAGGAACATCGAACATATCAGGCACGCCAGGCTCACGAGGGTCACGATGCGCAACGCCGTCAAAGGTTTGAAGCCCGTGAGAGGCACGAGCAGCAGGGCTGTCGAGGGCGGGTACGGGCGAAATTCTCCCGGATTTTTCCCGCTTCCCACTCCATAGTGACGGGTTTGCGCCCGAAACCACGTCCCGTCGTAGAGTTTCGACGCATCTTGGCCCTGGTGCACGATGGTTGCGGAAGTGAAATACTCGGGGAAATCGTCGGTAATGGCCGTGAATGCCGGTATTACGCCCCGCAGAAAAAGCCAGGCCACCAGTCCCGCCAACAGCAGGATCTTGGCTGCGCGGCTGAGGCGTGCCGTATCACCCATTTCCAACCTGCAGCGAAACGGGTGATATTCGCGATTGTTGGCCGACGATCTTGCCTGCAGCGAACTCGTAGATAATATCGCAGTGACGCAAGGCGGCGGCTCTGTGCGCAACGATGAGAACAGTTCTGTCGACACGCAACGACTGCAGCATCTCGCCGATCTCACTCTCGCCGGCGCTGTCCAACGAGCTGGTGGCCTCATCGAGCAGCAGCATCGAGGCATTCCGGTAGAGCGCACGCGCGATGGCCACACGCTGGCGCTCTCCGCCACTCAAGCCGCGCCCGCTCTGTCCGAGCCGCTCATCGTAACCCGCGGGGAAACTGGCAATGCAATCCGTCAGACAGGCCAGTTGCGCTGCGATCTGCAGCCTGTTGCGGTCGATTTGAGCAAGCGGAACGCCGAAGGCGATATTTTCAGCCAGGGTTGCCTCGAGCAGAAACACGTGCTGCGGAACATAGGCGATGCTCGATTGCCAGGAGCGGTAGTTTTCACGCCGGAGCCGTATGCCATCCACCTCGATATGACCCGACTGCGGCACCAGCAAACCGCTCACCACATCGAGCAGGGTAGTCTTCCCGGAGCCATTGGCGCCTTTGAAGCCGACGATTGCGCCGACGGG
>DASWUU010000111.1:0-5950 GCA_036401515.1 Steroidobacteraceae bacterium | reverse complement strand
ATTTGTTAGGGCCTTGCCGGATCATCCTACCGCTTAAGGTAGGAGGCTGCCATCGCGGACGATAGGATGGAAGCATTTATCGTGCAGCCGCAAGCGCGCATCCTGCAGCCCATCTCAAATGCGCCGCGATTGAGTACAAGCGTTTGCGAACCGGTGCGCGAGATTGAAATCACCGACGAGCTGGGGACGCGCCGCGCCATATTCATTCCGGCCGAACGGCCGCTTACCGTTTTCATGGACGGTCGCGAGCTCGTTACCTTGATGACGCTCGGCGCCTCGCCGGAACTCTTGGTCCTTGGATTCCTTGGGAATCAGCGGCTGATTGAAGACGCGGCCGCGATTGAGGCAATTTCCGTCGACTGGAATTCGGGCGCCGCCCACGTCACGAGCCGACAGCCCACGCGTGGCATCGCTGCTCCTCCGCAGCGAATCGTCGCGGGCGGCAGCGGTCAGGGATCGATTTACGCGCGGATAATCTCGCAGCTAGAGGCCATCAAGTTGCCGGGCGTCAAGGAGGCGCGACTTCGGGCGCGTACCCTGCGGCAGCTGCTTGACACCATGCGTCAGCACGACAGTATTCACCGGCATGCACGATCGGTGCACAGTTGCGCCTTGTTTGGGGGCGATAGTTTGCTCGTATCGGTTGAAGATGTCGGACGGCATAACGCGCTCGACACCATCAGTGGCTGGATGGCCCTGCATGGGATCCAGGGCGGCGACAAGATCCTATTCACGACCGGCCGGTTGACGGGCGAGATAGTCATCAAGGCCGCGCAGCGCGGAGTACCCATCGTGGTCTCGCGCAACGGTGTCTCCAGCATGGGATACGACGTCGCAGAAAAACTCGGGATGTCATTGTTCGGCCGCGCGGTCGGGCGGCGCTTCCAGTGTTACGTCGGCAGCGAGCGCTTCGATGCGGACGATTAGCACTTAAAGAGACGATCGGCGGTCTTCAATGCCAACATATGCAAAGCCGTGCATATTGTTGGTATTACCGCTCCGTGCTAGTTTTCCGCCCCGTTTAGACGAATCCTAGAATGATCCGATCGCTTCGCTTTGCAACATGGTTTGCCGTGTATCCCATTGTCTTGGTACCCGTCGCGCATGCCGACGGTGCCCCGCCGGCCACCTCCGAAAACCAAGCTGGGCTGCCCCGCGTGACGGTGATCGGGAACAAGGAACCCGAAGAAAATTACCGCGTGGAGTCGGTGGATTCGCTCGGGCCCTTAGGCTCGACGAGGTTGCTTGATACTCCTTATTCGATCGGTGTTCTTCCCGAGGATCTGATCAAGAACTCAATGGCAACCGATTTCAAAGATGTGTCCAAATACTTGCCGTTGGTTGCCTATCAAGAACAACAAGGAGCTGAAATCCTGCGGCCGCAAACGCGCGGCATTCAAGGTGGTAACTTCCAGAATTCGCGCCTGGATGGCATGCAGTTTTTTATCACCGTGGCGAACGCCATCGAGCAATTCCAGCAAATCGAAGTCGTCAATGGCGTGTCGGCATCTTTGTACGGGCCCGCCAATCCTTCCGGCATGTTCAACTTTGTTTCTAAACGTCCCACGGACTTCGATCTGCGGGAAGTGACGGTCAGTTACGCGAGCGACAGCATCGGTACCGCGCATGTGGACCTCGGCGGCAAGATCGATAGCAATGGAGTATTAAGCTACCGCTTCAACGGACTGTTCGGCGAGGGCGACGCGTGGGTTGAGCATAGCCATACCAAGCGCGTGCTCGGCACCCTCGCTGTCGATATACGGCCGATGCAAGACACGGTCATCGAAACCAACTACAGCTATTATCACCTGATTGACTCAGGCTTCCCGGGGTGGTTCAGCTACAGCGAAAAAATCATCTTGCCGCCGGCCCCCGATCCAAAAGAAGTGGGGTATGGCCAGAATTACGCCGGTGTTGAGATGTTGACGCGCACGGGCAGCGTCCGGCTGAAACACGACTTCAATTCCGATTGGCATCTGGTGGTCGGCGCGCTCAATCAGGATGCCTCGCGCGACATCGACACGCCCGTCAACAACTTGACCACGAACAGCGGCAACTATACCTCGTCGCTCGCCAATGGCTTCGCGCCACGCTTTATCATGACCAGCGATGCGGCCTATGTGAATGGCAATTTCACCACCTGGGGCGTGGCGCACGACCTCACCATGGGTACCGCGGGCTACAAGGCGCAGTCGTATGCGGTAATCACGCCCGCCAAGGCGGCGAACGTCGTATTGGGGAACGCCAACATTAATGATCCTGTGATTTTCCCCTTTCCCGCAGCTGGATTGCCGAATACCGGCCTTAACTTCGATTCCTCGACGACGTACCAGCAAGGCATCAATGTCGGCGATACCATTCGTTTTACCGATGCCTGGGCGACACAGTTGTCGGTCAGCCAAGACTGGTTCCATGTCGATAACTACAATGCAAAGGCCGCGGCCCTGCCGGAGTACGCCGATCATGGCTTGAGTTCCTCCGCCAGCTTGATGTACAAGCCACAAACCAATATGACTGTGTACGCTACGTACGCCAGTTCTCTGCAGGCCGGTGATTTAGCGCCCACAGGTCCAGTCGGCAATGCGGGGACAAGCCTGACGAATGCGGGGATGAGCCTGTCGCCGTACCGAAGCAAAGAATACGAAATCGGCTACAAGGCTTCGCTGGCGAAAATAGACATCACCGCCGCGCTGTTCCACATTCAACGGCCTTTCGCCAACATCAATCCCGCCGATGATGCCTTCGAGATCACCGGCCTGCAGGTCAACAACGGCTTAGAAGTATCCGCCATCGGTGAAGTCGTAAAAGGCCTCACGATTTATGGCGGAGTCACTTTGCTCGATGCCAAGCTTGAGCACACGCCGCTGGCCATTACCAACGACAAAATCTACGTGGGCGCGCCCAAGGTCAAAGGCAACACCTTGTTCGAATACAACATTTCCACGGTTCCCGGTTTGGTTGCGGTTTTTGACTGGCAATTTTCCGGACCGCGCGCCGCCGACGATACCAATTCGTTTTATGCGGCGGGTTACAACCTATTCGATGTCGGCGCACGCTATAGCTCAACGGTGATGACCAAGAACGTGACGTGGCGGCTGTCCGTCGATAACGTCGCGGACAAGCATTATTGGTCCACGATTGCGCCCAGCAATCTCACCGGCGCCAACACAGGCAGTTTGCTGGCGCACTTTGGTTCGCCGCGCACTGTGCTCGCTTCCGTGAGCGTCGACTTCTGATGCAAACAGGGCGTCCCACTTGGCGCGCGCGCGCCTGGCCGCTGGCGTGGGTTTTGTTTCTCGCGGCTCAGGCATCCGACCCGGCGGAGCTGAAGGATAGGGATATCACGGATGCATCGGGGCGGCATGTGGCCATTCCCGTCACCGTTACCCGGGTAGCGGATCCCTGGCATGCGAACAATGCGATGGTGCTGATGCTCGGGGGTGCAGACAAGCTCGTTGCAACCACCACGCAGGCGAAAAACCAGCCATGGCTGCGCCGACTCTATCCGCGCATCGACAAACTCCCTGCGCCCTTTGACGCCGGTGGCGATGTAAACATGGAGGTTCTGATTGGCGCGCGACCGGATGTGATCTTGATGGCCTACGACGGATCGCAACCTAAGTGGCTTGGCGCGGCGGAGGCATATCATATGCCGGTCGTGTTGATGCCGAACACCTCGCTCGAAGGGCTCAAGTCAGCGGCGCTGCTGACCGGCGAGGTGCTGGGAGCTGCCGAGCTGGCGACGGCGCGCGAGTATGTACAGTATTTCGAGGGAAATATTCAACGGGTACTGAAGGTTACCCGTGCGCTCGGCCCGAATGCGCGTCCAAAAGTGCTGCACACGGCATCGGCGGGCATTCTCAATGTCGATGGCCGGCAGACCGTCATCGATGATTGGATTACCATTGCCGGTGGAGTGAACGCCGCGACAGTCATCGGCAACGGGCGCCCGGTCACTATGGAGCAGGTCGCGGCTTGGAATCCTGATGTCATCATCGTGGGCAGTGCGCCGAACGCACAAAACCGCCAGGCCATTCTCGACGATCCGCGCTGGCGCGAGATCAGCGCCGTGAAAGCGGGGAAGGTGTTCGTCAATCCGAGCGGTGCGTACCTCTGGGATCGCCACAGTGCGGAAGCGGCGTTGCAGGTCTTATGGGCGGCTAAGTTGCTGCATCCTGCCGAGTTCAGCGGCGTCGATATTTACAAAGAGACCAAGCTGTTCTACGCCAGGTTCTTCCACTACCAGCTTACCGATTCGGAAGTTGATTCCATCATTAATTCGACGCCTCCTTGAGCAGGCTACGCGCTATCGCGCTCATGGTACTGATGCCCTTGAGCGTGCTATGCGCATCGCTTCTCGTGGGTCGATTCACTGTAAGCCCACACGATGTGGTGCATATCTTATGGGCGCAGTTTTTTCCAATCCCGCATGATTGGACCGATTCGGTTGAAACCATCGTTCTGCAAATTCGTCTCCCGCGCGCCGTGCTCGCGATGTTCGTCGGTGGCGGTCTCGCGGTCAGCGGCGCCGCCTACCAAGGAATGTTCCGAAATCCGCTGGTGAGCACCGATATCCTAGGGGTGACAGCCGCATCCGCGTGTGGAGCGGCGGTGGCGCTGCTGCTGTCGCGAACCTTCATCGAGCAGCAGCTATTCGCCTTCGCCTTCGGCCTCGCGGGCGTTGCGCTGACTTATTTACTTGCCAGGCGCTACCGCTCCACGCCGATTCTGATGCTGGTGCTTTCCGGCGTAATAGTCGCCGCATTTTTCACCGCCCTCTTGAGCGGAGCGAAATACGTCGCCGATCCGGAGTCAAAGCTTCCCGCCATCACCTACTGGCTGCTGGGCAGCTTCAACGGCGCCTCGGTGCGAAGCGTGAAGCTCGCGCTGCCTGCGATTGTCGCGGGTGTTCTAGGATTGATGGGCATGCGTTGGCGGATCAATGTTTTGGCAATGGGGGACCAGGAAGCACAATCGCTCGGCGTCAGAACCGAGTGGCTCAAGGGCGGCATCATCGTCTGTACTACTTTGATTACCGCAGCGGCCGTGTCCGTTTGCGGCATCATCGGCTGGGTGGGATTGGTCACACCGCACATCGGGCGCATGATGGTCGGCGCGGATCACCGGGCACTCCTGCCGGCAACATTGAGCGTCGGTGCGACCTACGTGCTCTGCATGGATGACATCGCGCGAACGGTAACCGCAGGTGAAGTTCCGCTGGGAATTCTCACCGCGCTGCTGGGCGCGCCCTTTTTTGCCTTCCTACTTCGTAAAACCCGCAGCTCATGGGAGTGAGGGTGCCACGCATCGAAGTTCGACACGCAAAGTTCCGGTTCGGCGAGCGCGTGGTGTTCCGTGCGCTTGATTTCGATGTATACCCAGGAGAAGTCCTGACGGTTCTGGGTCCCAATGGCTGCGGCAAGAGCACCCTGCTGAGATGTTTGGGCGGTACGCTGACGCTCGACGAAGGTACGGTCCGGATTGACCAATTCGACATCGCCGCCCTGGATGTGCGCAGCCGTGCCCGGAAAATTGGGTTTCTATTCCAAGATCACATCCCATCGTTTCCATTTCCCGTGCTCGACGTGGTGAGCATGGGGCGCACGCCTTACCTGAGCTTCTTTGGAACACCGGCAGCCGCCGACATCGCTATGGCCGAAGAAGCACTCGATCAGGTCGGGATGATTCATCTGAAAGATAGACCCTATACCGAGCTGAGCGGCGGCGAGCGGCAATTGGTGTTGCTTGCACGAACGCTGGTCCAACAACCCGCCGTCGTCTTGCTCGATGAGCCAACCACCCATTTGGATTCGAGGAATCAAGTGCGCTCGTTAACGAAGATCGGCGCCTTGGCAGGGAAGGGTATGTCGGTCATCATGACCACTCATGATCCGAATCAGGCGTTCCTGTTTCCCGGCCGCACGGTGCTGATGCATCCGGGCGGATCCGT
>DASWUU010000110.1:0-31013 GCA_036401515.1 Steroidobacteraceae bacterium | reverse complement strand
GTATTGTTGGTCGGGGTTTCGACGCGCACATTGAACGGTGGCTTGACCAGGCCACTGGTGAAGTTGGTCTGCAGCCAGGCCACAGCCGACCCCGTATCACCCACAGCCGCAGCGGCGATCGAAGCCGGCGCCACGCTCATGCCATGCGGTTGGTGATGTCCTTCTTTGATCGAAATCATGGTGTAATCGAAGTCGTTGCGACGAATTTGCTCCGTCATCGGTAGGTCAAGCGACGGATACATCAACATGGCGAGTGTGCTGCCCTCTAGGGGCTCACGCGGCACACTGGCATCGAAGTCCAAATGGCGCTGCTCCGTCTCTGAAAATGGGATGTAAAGCTTCGAAGCAACCTCGGCCCAATGAGGGTCGGGGCGTTCGCCGACCAGCGCCGCCGCCAGCGCAGCGATGTTCAACGCCTTCTGTGCAGAGACATTGGTAAAAGTATCGTTTGGCACGTCATTGTAGCTTTCCGCCACCGAAGTAACGTGCAGGATCTCGTAGCGGTGTTGGCCGGCATTCCAAGACGCGCGGCTGGTCCAGAAATCCGCCAGATTGCGAATCACCGGCCAGCCAAATTTTTTGAGCCAGTCCCGATCATGCGTCGCGAGCCAATACTGCCATTGCGCCAGCGCCACATCGGCATTGACGTGGATCTCACGCTCACCGAGCACATACGCGAAATGAGGGGTTTGCTCGCTGCCGTTTTCCGGATCGGCCTCCCAGGGATACTTGGCGCCCTTAAGGCCGCGCGCCTGCGCCCGCTCTTGCGCCGCCGGCAGCGTGTGAGCACGAAACATCGCCAGGGATTTGGCACGCTCCGGGTGCAGCAGCAGGAGTGCCGGAAAAATCCAGGTATCGCTGTCCCAAAATACGTGACCCGTGTACCCGGGGGTCAACCCGCAGGCTCCCATGGGCCAATGCGTATCGGCGGTCGAGGTCGCAAGAAGGTAGTAAAGGTCGGAGTGCACGGCAGTTTGGGCCCTGGCATCGCCTTCGATTGAGATATCGGATCGCCACAGATCAGCCCACGCAGCACCATGCGCAGCCTTCAGTTCGTCGAAGCCGGTGTTCCGTGCTTGCATCGCGAGTGCGAGATCGGCCTTGGCATCACCGCCCCAACCTTCGCGCGATGCGGCGATGAATTTACTGAAGGTATAAGTCTGGTCTTTCCGTACCGAAATTTTGAGATTCAAGGCGAGGCGATATTGGCTTTTATACAACGCAATGGCGCTCGCCGTGACCCCCTCGGGCAGCTGAATGGCCGCTGCCTCGGCCATGCTCAAGCCCTGCTCCGCGCGGCCATCGAGCCATAGGGTCAATTCCTTCACATCGCCGTCCGCTTGAAGCACGTGCGTGTCGCCGTGATACCAGACTGGCGCGCGATCGGGTGTTGCCGGCGGAATCGCCACCAGCTGCATGTTGTGCGCGGCGACCGCCTCTTGCATCTGCTCGCCGGTCATCTCGGCTATGGGCAGCCGCGGCTGATACGGCGCCCAGAGATTCAGGGCGATCGATAACTCCACGGTCCCGTCAAAATCCGGCGTCAGCGAAATCTGCGTCGCGGCCAGATGCGTCGATGCCTGACTGACGAAGGTCGTAACCTTGATGCGGGTGCTTCGACTGTGATCCATGTATCGATAGCTGGTGGTCAACGTCGCGTCGTGCAAATCCAGTGTCTGACGGTAGTCTTGGAACAGCGCCGGGTTAAGTGGCACCTGATTCATCCAGAAATGACCCGCGGCCGAATCGCCGGTTGAGTAATCGATTTCGCTCCAGCCCGGAATGGCGGCGGGTCGTGACTCGTCGTCCTTGGTGTAGTCCATGAATGCGACCATGTAGGCGAGATTGCCCTCGGTACCTCGTGGCGCCGTCATGGTGGAGAAATAACCGTTGGCGAGATAGCTCGGAAAGTAGTTGCTGAAATCCTGCGCGGTCGCGGTGAGGCGGAAAGTTTCATCGGGGGCAGCCAATGCGGTGGCACCCAATGAGGGGGCGGCCAGTGCGGTGGCAGCTGCAAATGCCAAGCACAGCACGGGCGTGATGCCAACGCGTTCTGGATTCTTATAGTTCAAGCCTCTCTCCCCATTCGAGTCGCTACATGGCCGGTATTAAAGCATGCCACGGGGTTGCGTCCGCGCGCCGACCGCCGCATTCTGCGCAGAGGCGGCAAGGGAGTGAGGGCAATGTCGGACAGCATTAACCACGCAAGGCGCGGTTTTCTTGCAGTGGGCGTGCTTGCTGCCGCTGGGTGGCGCTCCATCGCGTCCTCGACAAATCAAGAAGCGGCGATTGCAACAGTCGCTCCACTCTCGGAATTGGATTATGGCCAGATGCAGTTCAGCGCCGGGCCCCTCGATCGACAGGCGCGCGAGAATCACCGCTTTGTGTTAGGCCTGGACGAAGACGCGCTGCTGCGACCTTTTCGAGTGCGCGCCGCACAGCCCGCGCCCGGCAGTGATCTCGGCGGTTGGTATGACACGTACGCCTTTGCGCCCGGCGCAACCTTCGGACAATGGATGAGCGCGCTGTCGCGCTACTATGCGATCACGGGCGATGAGCCGACACGCACCAAGGTGCAGCGTCTGGTGCGCGCGTACGCGGCGACGATCGATGCACGGGGCAGTTTCTACCGCCATAATCGCTTCCCCTCGTATACCTACGATAAGCTCGTCGGAGGTTTGCTCGATGCTGAAAGGCTCGGCGGCGACGACACCGCGCGCGCGACCCTGGCGCGGACCACTCGGGCCGCCGCACCGTATTTGCCGCCGCGCGCCGTGCCGCGCAACGAGCACGCCCAACCGGGCGAGGACTTCAGCCAGCATGCGTGGGATGAAAGTTACACGCTGCCGGAAAATCAATTGCAAGCTTGGACGACGACCCGCGAGCGGCGCCATCTCGAGCTTGCCCGCCGGTTCCTGTATGACGAGTTTTTCGCGGCGCTCGCGCGCGGCGAGAACGTGCTTCCCGGTAAGCATGCCTATAGTCACGTCAATGCGCTGAGTTCAGCCGCGCAGGCCTATCTCTCGCTGCGCGACCCGATGTATCTCAAGGCCGCACAGAACGGCTTCGACATGATCACCGCGCAAAGCTTCGCCACGGGTGGTTGGGGACCGGACGAGCATTTTGTCGTCCCCGGCAGCGGCGCGCTCGGCGCCAGCCTCACCGATCAGAGCAAGAGCTTTGAAACCCCGTGCGGCGCCTTTGCGCACTTCAAGCTCACCCGCTATCTGCTGCGCATTACCCGTGACTCGCGCTACGGCGACAGCATGGAACGCGTGCTGTACAACACCGTGCTCGGCGCCACGCCCATTCAGCCGGATGGGCATGCCTTCTACTACTCCGACTACACGAGGCGCGCGAAGAAAACGTTCCACCCCGATCGTTGGCCCTGTTGTTCCGGCACGCTGCCGATGATCGCGGCTGATTATGCGATCAGCACCTGCTTTACAGAACCGCAGGGGATCTACGTCAATCTCTACGTGCCGGCGAAAGTCACCTGGAAACAGAACAACGAACCTTGCAGCCTGGTCATCGAGACTGATTATCCGTATGTAGCCGGTGTGATTTTGACGCTTCGGCTGCCGCGCGCGCAGACCTTCACGCTGAATCTGCGCATACCCGCTTGGGCCCAGGGTGCGAACCTGCTGGTTAATGGCAGGGAGCGCCAGATGCTTGAGCCTGGGCGATTCGCCACGATCCGCCGCGAATGGCGCTCGGCCGACAGGATCGAACTCGAGTTGCCGCTCGGGCGCAACCTCGAAAGCATCGATGCCGCGCACCCGGACACCGTCGCCTTGCTGAACGGCCCGCTGGTGCTCATGCGCGTCCTCGACGCCAACACGGCGCCATCCCGCGTGACGCGCGCTGGCTTGTTGGCGGCGCAACGCGACCGCGACGGCAAGCATGAATGGCAAGCAACGACAGATGCCGGCCCTTTCAGATTAAGGCCATTCCTCGATATCGAGGCAGAGAGCTATAGCGCGTATCAGAGGGTTTTGCCGTCCTAATGCAATTTACTTTGCGTCTCGCGCTGATAATCGTTGGTCTCGGCCTGGCCGTAGCGCCATTGCCCGGAACGGGCTATACCGCCGAGCAGCGTTTGCAGTTCGATGTCGATGAAGGTCTCAATCTCAACAGCTTATTACGGGACGGCCCGGTTGCCGCACACTTGCTGCTGCGCTCAGGGTTGGATCCTCGCATACTCGTAGCCTTTCCGGCCGGGAACAGCGGCGTGGGTCTGTGGTTTTCGCACGGCTCAGCACCGGTTACGTGGAAGTTGCGCGGGCGACCGCAACCGCTGAGGGCCATGGACGCGCGCGATCGACCCTTATACGGCATCACGGCCGAGGCCAGTGTGACCGGCGCTTCGGACTTGTCTATCAAGCAGGCTGTTTTATCGAGCGTTCGGGTGTTGCGGGACTATCAGGCTTTAGGCACGTTTCCCGCGGAGGTCGCCGCCAGCCCTGTGGTTCAGAACTCGACTATCACATGGTCGCGCGACCGCCTCGACGGTGGCGCCGGCTATCGTCTAAGCGTTGAAATAACCGATGGCACCCTGCACGGCGATCATCTTATCGCAGGCAGCGACGGCAAGATCGACTTGAAGATCACAGCAGCAAGCGGTGAACTCCCCTTGACCCCGCTGTCCGGCAAGCAATTGCTCAACGATAGTGCCGCAAGCGATGCCGCGGCTCGCAATGTGCTGACTTTCTTAAGCTACCGGGAAAAGTTTCTCGCCGGCTCTTGGCGCTTCAATACCTACTTCGGCCGCGACACCCTGATGTCAGTGCGCCTGCTCATGCCCGCACTTCAGCCCATGGCCGTAGAAGCCGGACTCGGCGCTGTTTTGACTCGTCTGTCGCCGCAGGGCGAGGTGGCGCACGAAGAGGACATCGGCGAGTTCGCCATTCTCGATCATCTGCGCGCGACCGGCGATAAATCCGATGCGCCGACGTTCAACTACAACATGATCGACGGAAGCTTCATGCTGGGGCCGGTCGCGGCGCTATGGCTGCTGGACGATCCACGCGGCCGGTCGCTAGCCTCCACATTCCTTAAGCGGACGGATGACCGCCGCGAGAAACGTCGCGCGTTCGGCGCCGACCTGGTGCGCAACTTACAATTCGTGCTGCAAGCCGCCGCTAAGTTTGCGCACGATCCGCGCGCACCGAATTTGATCGGGCTGAAACCTGGGTCTGACGCCGGTCAATGGCGCGACAGCAACGCAGGCTTGGGCGGTGGGCGTTTTCCTTATGACGTCAACGCCGTATTCGTGCCTGCAGCACTCGATGCCGCAGATCGATTCTTTTCAAGTGGCCTCCTCGATTCCTATTTGGGCGCTCGGGACCGCGAGACATTCTCACACGCCAAGATCATGGCCGATATTTGGCGGGCCAAGGCACCACCCCTCTTTGATGTTAGTGTGCCGAACGCAGCAGCGCGCCGAAATATCATCGATTATGCCTCTACCCTGAACGTGCCGGACGAGGCCGCTCTGCGATCCGTCGGCGACTCACCCGTGACTTTCCACGCGCTATCGCTCACCGCGGATTACAAAACCGTTCCCGTCGTTCACTCAGATGAGAGCTTCGAACTGCTGTTCGGACGGCCGAGTCCGGAAGCGCTGGGTCAGGCGGTCACCGCAGTGATGCGGCCATTCCCCGCCGGACTCCTGACACCGGTTGGCGTGGTGGTCGCCAATCCCGTGTTTGCAACGCCTGCCATCCAGGCTGTGCTCACGAGCAGCGCCTACCACGGCACGGTGATCTGGTCTTGGCAGCAAGCCCTGCTAGCCGCAGGATTGCGACGACAATTACAACGCGAGGATCTGCCTGAGTCCTTGAAGGAGCGTCTGCGCTCGGTCCAGAGGGATCTCTGGACCGTCATCAACGCCGCACACGGAATGCGCAATTCGGAGCTATGGTCTTGGAGCTTTACCGGAGCGCACTACGAGATCGCACCCTTCGGCGCCAACAGTAAAGATGCCGATGAGTCTAATGCGGCGCAATTGTGGAGCACGGTCTATCTCGCCATCCCTGCCCCTTAATGTGAACCTATGGGCATAGGTACCCGGCCCCGCGAGCGCGAAGCCGTGCACCAAAGTGTGGCAAATTCGCCGCACGGTTGCTATTGAACAGAATACCAACTACATTTCGTGTGGGGGAGAGGTCTCCGACCAGCATCGGTCGGAAGTTAAACTCAACGGCGAAAATAAGGTTGCTTAAGCAGCCAGCGCCGATGATCGAAGCTTGCTCGGCGGCCTTCCAGAACGCAGTTCCATACTGCTGAGGATTACGTGAAGGGGGGCTGAGATGCAGATTTTACAGGGCAATCGCGCCCGTAGCTATGCAGCTCAACATTTGATGCCGGCCGTATGCGGCGCTGTTAAGAGCCTGCTAGCTGCGCATTCCTCATTTTCCGACGTATTGAGGTCCAATCAATTTCGCGGCAGCTGCGTGTTCGAATTACCGTAACGCTTGCTGCTATCAATGGCATATCCGGGGAGAACGATTCATGAGTCTAAAACGCAACAAAAACCAACGCCTAAGCGCGCTGTCAGCCCAATCAGTCCCACCGGCGGGCTTATCGCGGTTCCCTGACCCCATGAGGGTTGCGCGTGGTCTAGGCCGCGGCGCGGTGCTTAATTCCGTTGCCGCCGCGGTGGCGGGAATCCTTTACTGTGCCGGCAGCGCCTACGCAGCCGACGAACAGAACCCCGCTGTGAGCACTGCCAGCAACTCGCTCGATGAGATTGTCGTAACCGCCTCAGCCCAAGGAGTCAGAAAGCTCGACGCCAGCTACAACATCGTATCGCTGTCCCTCGACGAGATCAAAAACTCGAACCCCGCGAGCGTGGCCGAGATCTTCAAGAACTCCCCCGGCATTTGGCCGGAAACATCCGGCGGTCAAACCGGCGTCAACATCGACGTGGCCGGCTTCCCTAACGGCGGCGGCGACTCCCCGTACTTCACCACCATGATCAATGGCTCGCCCCTCTACGGCTCGGCGGATCTGTCGTTCATGGATTCAAGTTCGCTGCTCCGCTTCGACGACACCGTCGAGCGTGTCGAGATCGTACAGGGCGGACCGAGCGCAATTTTCAGCTCCGGTCAGGCGGGCGCCACGGCGAACTTCATCTTGAGAACCGGCTCGGACAAGACGACGGGCTCGGTCGGCGTTACTTACGGATCGGAAGGCTCGGAGCGCGTCGACGCCTTTGTCAGCGGCAAGATCATCGACGGATGGTATGGCAGCATCGGCGGCTTCTACCGCGTGTCCGACGGCGTGCGTAACCCGCAGTACCCGTCCGACATCGGCGGACAGCTGACGGCGACCTTGAAGCACGATCTGGATGGCGGCTCGCTAATGTTCTGGTATCGCATTTTAAGCGACAAGAATCAGTGGTACGCTGATTTCCCCTACATCGTCGTAAACGGCAAGGCGGAGCCTTATCCCGGCTTCAACCAGCTGAACAGCACCTACAACAGCAAGCAACTGCAGAACTTCCAGATTCCCAGCCCGGGTGGCGGCTTCTGGAATGACGATATCAGCAACGGCCGCGGCGCCCAGCTGAATTACTTTGGGTCGAACCTCGATCTCAAGCTTGGCGGAGGCTGGAATATCTCCAACACCTTCCTGTTCGATGGCGGCTACATCCCCACGAATGCGCTGGTGAACAACGGCAACCCTTCGACTCTGGGGGCTTTCATCGCCGGGCTGTCGACCATCACGGGCGTCTTGACGCCCGCGCAGGTGCAAGCGCATTACCTCAATGGCGCGGCGGTTCCGCTCAACACGAGTGTGATCACCGAGCAGGTATGGCAGGTGCGCAAGAAGATCACGAATATCACCGATGAATTCCGTCTGGCCAAGGAACTCTTCGAGGGCGACACATTGACCTTGGGCGTGTATGCAGCCCATTACACAGATAACGACGCATGGTCGCTGGGCGCGAATGTGCTGATGGACAACGTGCCGAATGCGAGTCCCATCATATTACAGGGCGTCTCCGGTGGAAATATCTACAACGTGACCAGTGCACAAGGCATCGTGAACGCCAATGGGGGTTACCAAATCCTCGAGCAGGGCAAGGCCACCAATGTTGCCGCCTATCTGTCCGACTCATGGAAAATCAGCAGTTGGTTGTTCGATGCCTCGGTTCGCGTCGAACATATTGACCTGGACCAACAGACAACCAATTTATCGCCGCAACAGCTAGGGTCACAGTTCGATTTGTGGGACAACGCGGTTGAATTGCCCAATGGTACGTACTCCCACGGCCATGAACACAACACCATGCCGACGTTCTCGGTGGGCGCCAATTACGAATTCACCGACCATATGAGCGCCTATGTGCGCGTCAATGACGGCGTGTTCTTCGACAACTTCGACTCAGTCCGCTGCAACGTGTACAACGGCTCGAACGGCTGTCCCTCTAATCCGCCTCTCAACACCGTGCGGAATTACGAAGCCGGTTTCAAGATCCAGAACCGCTACACATATGTCGACGCGGCAATCTACGACAAGGAGTTCAAGGGCATCCTGTACCAGCCGATCAACTCCGAGCATCAGTCGCTCGGCTCGTCCGCGACCTACGGGTCCACCGCTCGCGGCGGCCGCATCGTCGGGAGCGTCAATCCGTTAGCGGGCCTCGACCTGCAGCCGCTCAGAGACTTCAAGATAGCGGTTAACGCCGAGTACGAGAAGGCGCACTACAAGGGCGCCAATGGGTGCTTCTTCTACCAGGACATCACTGGCGCGACGATCTGCGGCACAGTCAACGGCGTGCAGCTGGCTCGTTTGCCGAACTTCCAGATCCGCGTAACGCCGAGCGATACGCAGATTTTCAACTGGGGCTCGGTAACCGAGTTCGTGACCTACGAGCACGTCGGTCAGCACTACCAGGACAACACCGGTCTCAACCCGTTGGGTAGCTACTATGACCTGGCCGCCGGCATCGTCGCTGAGCTCGCCGACAACTGGGAAATCCGTCTGATGGGCTCGAACCTGACCAATCAGATCGGTCTGACCGAGGGCAACGCCCGTTTCGGCGGCAATACCGCGCAGGGTGGCGTCAACTTCGGGCGGTCGATCCTGGGCCGCGAGGGCAGCATTGAGTTGAAGTACAAGTTCTAGAGGTCCACCCCCTCGCGTCAACCGGCGCGAGGGGTATCTTCAAGCACTGGTGTCTGGGACGACGTCGAATGCGACAGTGAGTCGCGCCTGTTCGCTATGAAAAGGCAGCGTGCCGTGCCAGAAATACGACGGGAAAAGTACCAATTGGCCAAGTTCGGGTCGCACCGACAACTCGGCGTCTAGCGAGGGTGTCGTGATCATACCCGGCCTGCCAAAGCTGAGAATCCCTTCGGCCGTGTGTCCCGCTCTCATACTGTCGGGCAGCTGAATATAGCAAGCCGAGGATATCCATCCCCGAGGATGCACGTGGCTTGTGTGATAGCCGGCGCTGTGTAGACGTACCGACCAACTGCCATTGAATCGTGAAGCGCCCCGATTGCGACGCCGGAGGGGATCTTCTCCTGGGCCGATATAATCACGATAGCGCGCGATCGGGGCGGCAAAGGCATGGAAAAGTGCTTGAATGACGGGATCCTGACTGCGCGAGAGATCTTGAGTGGTTTCGGTGCCCTGGCGCAGGGATTGGTACAGAAGTCGATGGCCATGCGGATTGTGAAGGACGTTCAAACGCGACGCGACTTCCGCGAGAAAGCTGCCAAAATCAGACCAGCCCGGAGGAGTCTCGAGGTACTGCGACAAAATCATTTTATCGTAGTCGCAGAGCGCCTCGTAGCGGGGATCGTTCAACAGCCGCAGCGCGGCGGTTTGCATGGCAATGAGATACTGATCGTCGGGAGTAGCCTGCAGCAGGGATGAGCACTCGGTCATCGCCGCGACTCCCTCTCCCACGCCCAGGTATGCCGCGCAAAGGAGTTTGCGACATGAGGGGTTGTCGGGCTGCGCTCGGATGGCCTGTTCGGCGAGCGTTAGGGCGGCGACAGGTTCAAATTCCAGCGCCGCCAGTCCCGCGCGGATGAGCAACGCAAGTGGGGGTTGGGGTCGTGCCGCGCGTTTGGCGAGACACGCATATGCGGCGCGCGCGTCACCAGATCCCTGCAGCAGGGCCGCCTTCGTAGCCCACAGTGCATCGTCATGTTCGTATTTTTCGAGCGCCTGATCCAGAACGTGCGTCGCCTCGCTGATATTGCCGGTGCGCATCCACACGAGTTGCGCCAGGCTGTCGTGCGCGTCGGCGCGACGCGGCTCCAATCTGACACATTCCCGCAAGGCCGTCTCGGCTTGGTCGAACCGCTCCAAATTGATGAGGCTGCGAGCATGCGTGTGGTGCAGCGCCGCCGTCTGTCGGGTACGGCACAACGTCTGACGCACCACGCGCTCGGCTTCTTCCGGCTGGTTGGCCGCAATCAGCGCGACAGCCAGGGTATGGGTCGCGGTGTGGTTGTCCGGCGCGAGTGTCACCAGACGACGATAGTTCGCCACCGCTTCGTTTTGCCGACCCAGAGCGGCATATGCCGCCACATGCAGCGCCGCCAAATCGTCATCGAGCTTGCCGCTATCGCACCAGGGTGTCGCAATTTCGAGTGCCGATGCCGGCTGGCCCGCATCCAGATAATGGCGAACCAATAGAAGAGCGGCCCGAGGGTATCGAGGGCGGCCTTGGATTGCACGCAGCAACAAGGGTACGGCCTCGGCGCTTCTGCCCGCAATCAGCAACAACTCCGCAAGGCCGGTCAGTGTGGGAGCCCATATAGGGTCGATTTCGAGCGCGCGCCGCAGCAGCGACTCAGCTTGGGCCACGTCCCCGAACACTTGTTTGGTGCCGGCCAACAGACGCAGGCCTTCCACGTAATTAGGATTTGCGGTTACCAGGGATTCTAATTGTGAGTGCGCTGCGCTGTATTGGCCGGATTGCAGCAGGCCGCTGATGCGGCGCATGGAATCACCCAGCATAACTGACATGGAAGCCTTCGTATTTGCCCAGACCTGATTTATTCCAAACCCAAAACCTTGAGTAACTCGATCGGCGGCCCGTCGAATTTCGCCAGCGGTACATTGCCGATGTACTCTAAATCTTTTCGACCAACGGGCGTTGAGTAAAATCCGCCGGCGGTCAAATCGCGATACAACGCGAAGAAACGCGCGGCATCGCTACGTTCAGCGCTCGCGCGCGACGGGTCACAAATGTCGTCGCAAATCATGCGCTGCTTGCCTGACTCGAGTTGCGAAAATTCCTTGCCGAAGCGACGCACGCCCTCGGCATCCAGCCAGGCGAAACCGCCGAGCACAATCATCCGGTCTCGCTGGAATTTAGGATACGGCGCACTGATCCACTCATCGATGAACTCGACTACGCCGACAGACGATGCGCTGGGCGATTGGTTATCCGCCGGAATTATTAGGTCGCTGAGGATGCCGGCCAGCGCTCGTTGCGCTGCTGTAAAAGTCAATGGCCAGAGCTCGCCAGGATGGTAATCGACCGTCAGTTTTGGATCCGTTCCATAACCTCGTGACGCGACCGGCGAGTTGTCAGCCGTTGCACGATTTGCGAGAACCGGCCAAGCCGCCCCCGCCGCCAACACCCATTTGATGGTCGTGCGCCGATCCATCTAGAGCTCCTTGCGCCGCATGCGCTCGAGGATATGGTCCGCCGCGCGCCATGCCAAAGCCATGATGGTCAGCGTCGGGTTCTTGTCCGCGTTGGAAGCAAACACGGCGCCATCGGTAATGAACAAGTTCTCGACATCCCAAGTTTGGCACCACTGATTGGTCACCGACATTGCAGCATTCGATCCCATGATCGCCCCACCGACTTCGTGAATGATGGAGCCGCCCGGAGCGATGGCCTTGGCGCCGTCCGTTTTGATCGCACCGTGCGTTCGGCCACCCATGGCATCTATGATCTGCGCAAAAGTTTTCTGCATGTGGGCGGCCTGTCGCCGCTCATGCTCGGACCATTGCCAGTGAAAACGCAGCACGGGAATTCCCCACTTATCCTTGACACTAGGATCGATCTCGCAGAACGACTGCTCGTTGGGGATCATCTCTCCACGGCCATCGAACCAAACGAAGGACCCATAATAACGACGAACGTCCTGTTTGAACTTCAACCCGTAGCTGCCGCCGGTGAGCCATTCGAGACCCGCCGCTGTTCCATAGCCCGGCATTCGCTTGCCGCCGCCGAATTCGATGTGATAGCCGCGTGCAAAGCCCAATTTGCCGGCATGCTGATCCTGATAGAGCCACCAAGGTACATACAACTGATGGCCATCCGCCGCGTCTTCGTTAAGCGGCGGTAAGCTCTCGAGCAGTGGAATCTGCCCACCCACAGTAGAGCCGACCGTATCCATCAAGTATCGCCCAACCTTGCCGCTCGAATTCGCAAGGCCCTGCGGAAACTGCGCGCTTTTGGAGTTCAGTAGAATGCGAACCGTCTCGCAAGCGCTCGCGGCCAGTACCACCACCCTTGCGGCTGCGTGGCGCTGCTTCCCCGTGGTCCGGTCAACGAAGCGCACGCCGTTTGCTCGACCATCGGCCCTAAGGCTGATCTCGTAGACCATCGCATCGGTCGTAATGTCGAGATTTCCGGTCTTCAGGGCGGGGGGTAAATGTACGGTCGTCGATTGATAGTTTGCGCGGACGGAGCAGCCGCTGCCGCAGGGCGTCGCCCAAAGACAGGCCTTGCGATTGCGCATCTCCTCGGCGAGTATTTTCTGCGCCTTGGCATTGCCAGGATGCAATCGCGCCGGCGAATCTTTGAAATCCAATGGTTGGGTAAGCACGGCGCGGTGTCCCGGTATCGCCGGTATGCCGAGAAGCTTCGCTCGTTGCCGCACCAAATAGTCGCTGACCAGAGGCTTGGGGGGCGGCAGCAAGCATCCGGCGGGCGAGTTTGGCGTGTTCTCCAAACTCTCGTTGCTGCCGTACACCCCAATCAGCATCTCGACCTTGTCGTAGTACGGGGCGATATCCTCGTAACCTAAGGGCCAGTCGAAGCCTAGGCCGTCGCGGCTGTGGGGCTTGAAGTCATATGGGCCATTGCGCAGCGAGATGCGTCCCCAGTGATTGGTACGGCCCCCCAACATGCGCGCCCGCCACCAATCGAAACGGCCTGCATCCTCTTCGCTCGCGCGCACATACGGCTCACCGGGTACCTCCCAGCCGCCGTCCACCGTGGCGTCGTAGAAGCCGAACGGCTTATCCGGCGTACTGGCACCTCCAAGCGGCGCAACATCCGGTGTGCGGAACATCGGCGACTCGGTTTCGGGGCTGTATTTACGGCCTGCTTCCAGCATGAGGACTTTCGCACCATCCATGCAGAGCGTGTAGGCCGACTGCCCACCGGCCGCGCCGGAACCAATCACGATGACATCGTAGAGGCTCTTTTGGTTTTCGGCCGTTACGAAGGGCATATCGACCAGTTAAGCGGTTTAGCGCGTTTGACGCAACTGCCACAAGGCTCAGTTCAATGATGATGCGACGTCCGGGCGTTGCGCGCTCCATTGTCGCCAGCGGCCTTTGCGCACCGACCATCGGCCGATCGCCGCAGCCGCGGTGAGACACACGGCGACGGCTATGATCGAGGCCTCCGGGCCGAATGCGCCGCCGGTCACGAGCGGCGGCCCGGCCAGGGCCGTGTCGATCAGCCCATGCGTCTGGCCGCCCGACACGGTGGTGCCAAAGATCCCGCCCTCGGTAAAATTCCAGCCGAAGTGCAGGCCGATGGTCAGCCACAGGCTGCGAGACGCCGTATAGGCAATACCCAGCAGCACGCCGGCTTCGAGCGCGATCGCGGCCGTACTGACGGGCGTCGCGCCGGCATTGGCCCCGTGCATCAGTCCGAAGAGCACCGCCGAGATGACCAACGCCGCGGCCGTTCCGAGCCGTTCCTCGGCAATGCGGAAGATCGAGCCCCGGAATATGAGCTCTTCGCCGACCGCCGCCGCGATGGAGACCGCAGCCTGCGTCGGCAGAGCGGTGAAGCTGCCGAGACCGGCGTGCCGCACGTGACCGCCGAGCGCCAGCAACGCGAACACGACGCTGAACAATGCCGCGCCCAGAACGATGCCCGCCGCCGCGCGCCGCCCGGCGCCGTCCCTTGCCAATTCCGCCACGTCGCGGCGCTCGAAATAGCGCACCGCCCGGCAATACAGCCATAGCATCAGGGCGCTGTACAGCAGTTCCGCAGGCAGCAACCACAGGAGCCGCATCGAGCGCGGCATCTGGTGCGAGATCAGTGCGATCAGCTGCTGGAGCGCGATCAGGGCAGCGAGCAAAGGAAGGGTGAATACCAGCGCCCTTGCGAGCGTGTACTTTGCAATGAAGCGCGTGAAAGCGCCGCGTTTGCCGTCAACCATGACGCTCATGCTAGAGGCGCGTTTTTCGAATTAGAGTGATGCTGTTGCAGATGTAATTTGCCGGTAACAGGCTGAAATGCGCGAGTGACTTTCGCACCGCAATATAAACCCCCTTCCAACGTCGGGTACACCGCGCGCGCTCCACCCTACGGTCTGGCTTTCTGACTTAGTTTATCAATTTGTCTTCGCGCTTTAGGCTCCGCAACCATTGGTCATACATTGATAGAACTTTCTACATGCTCGGTATAGTCCGCATCGCCCTGGCGCGCCCCTACACCTTCGTTGTCGTGGCGCTGCTGATCTTACTGTTCGGCTCACTCTCCGCGCTGCGGATGCCCGTCGATATCTTTCCGAGCATCAACATTCCCATCATTGGCGTGGCCTGGCAATACCAGGGCCTGCCGCCCGACCAGATGGCCGGGCGCATCGTCACTCCCTTCGAGCGCACCCTGACGACGACCGTGAATGACATCGAGCATATCGAGGCGAACTCATACACCACCTTCGGCATCGTCAAGATCTTCTTCCATCCTACGGCTAACATCGCCACCGCTAATGCGCAGGTCACCGCAATCTCGCAGACCATCCTCAAGCAGCTGCCGGCCGGGGCAACACCGCCGCTGATTCTCAACTACAGCGCCTCGACGGTGCCCGTCATTCAGCTGGCGCTGTCGGGGACCGGCCTCACCGAGCAGAGTCTCGCCGATTTGGGCCTCAACTTCGTGCGCACGCGCTTGGTGACGGTGCAGGGTGCCGGAATTCCCTATCCGTTCGGCGGCAAGACACCCCAGGTGATGTACGACCTCGACACCGCCGCGCTCGAGTCGCGCGGCTTGACAGGGGCGGACGTCGCCAGTGCGCTCGCCGCCCAGAACGTCCTAACCCCCGCAGGCACGGAAAAGATCGGTCACTACGAGTACACCGTCAACTTGAACAACGCGCCTTCGAAAATCGAGGACCTCGCCGACTTGCCGATCAAGAGCGTCAATGGCGCCATGGTCTATATGCACGACGTCGCCCAAGTGCACAACGGCGCTCAGGTGCAAACCAATATCGTGCACGTCGACGGCAATCGCTCTGTCTTGCTCAGCGTATTCAAGAACGGTACAACCTCAACGCTCGATATCGTCAGCGGCATCAAGAAGATGCTGTTGCTCATTAAACCCTCGCTCCCCGACGCGCTCGATGTCAAGCCGGTTGGCGATCAATCGGTATTCGTGCGTGCCTCAATTTCTGGCGTGATCCGCGAAGGCGTGATCGCCGCGGCATTGACCAGCCTGATGATCCTGCTGTTCCTTGGGAGCGCGCGCTCGACCATCATCGTTACAACCTCGATTCCGCTTTCGATCTTGGGCGCGATCGCGGCGCTGTCGGCCATCGGCGAGACGCTCAACATCATGACCCTGGGCGGTCTGGCGCTCGCGGTAGGCATACTCGTGGACGAAGCAACGGTGACTATTGAGAGCATCAACTATCACCTTGAGTTGGGCAAGGAGGTGGAAACCGCGATCATGGACGGCGCCTCGCAGATCGTCGTGCCCGCGTTCGTGTCCTTGCTGTGCATCTGCATCGTCTTCGTTCCGATGTTTTTTTTAAGCGGCGTATCACGCTTCCTCTTCGTGCCGATGGCCGAAAGCGTGATGTTCGCAATGGTCTTCTCGTTCTTACTCTCGCGCACGTTGGTGCCGACCATGGCGAAGTATTTGCTGCACATGCATGTGGCACATGACGGGAACGGCGGCAACAATCTCACACCGTCGAGGAATCCGTTGGTACGCTTTCAACGCGCCTTCGAGGCCACCTTCATGAGGCTGCGCGCCGGCTACCATGACCTCTTGGCGCTTGCCATCGATCACCGGCGGGTCTTTATTATGGGCTTCATCGGCGTCGTGGTCGTCTCATTCCTGCTCGCGCCGTTCCTCGGCCGTAATTTCTTTCCGCAGGTGGATGGCGGTCAAATCCTACTGCACGTGCGGGCGCCTGTCGGCATGCGTATCGAGGAGACAGCAGCGCGTTTTACCGATGTCGAGAATGCAATTCGCGCGATTATCCCGGCGGCCGAGACGGCGACCATCGTCGATAATATCGGAACGTATGCGTCAGGAATCAACACGATCTACAACAACACCGGCACGATCGGCGAGTCGGATGGGGATATCCAAATCTCCCTCAAGGAGGGCCATGCGCCGACCCCCGGCTATGTAGCCCGCCTGCGCGATCAACTACCGCGGCGCTTCCCCGGTATGACCTTTTCATTTCTTCCAGCCGATATCGTGAGTCAAATCCTGAACTTCGGTGCACCCGCGCCAATCGATCTGCAGATTCGCGGCAACGACCTCGGCGCGGACTATGCCTACGCCAATAAGCTGCTCGCGCAGATCCGCGGCATCACGGGCATCGCCGATGCGCGAATCCAGCAATCGTCGAGGTTGCCGACGATCGACGTGAACATAGACCGCACGCGCGCGCAATTCACCGGCGTAACGGCAGCCAACGTGACCAATAGCCTGGTCGTGAACCTTGCCAGTTCCATCCAGGTGGCGCCCACCTATTGGTTGAATGAGAAGAACGGCGTCACCTATCCGATTGCGCTGCAGACCCCGCAATATCAGGTCGATACGCTGCCGGCGCTCGAGAATCTTCCCATCAATGCGCCCGGTGCGCCGACCACAGTGCTCGGCGGAATCGCCAACATCCATCGCTCTCACGGCAACGCCGTCGTCTCGCAGTACGACATCTCCTCCATGGTAGAGATCTACGCGACCACCCAAGGACGCGATCTGGGCGCGGTGTCATCAGACATCCGGGACATCATGGCGCGCAACGACAAGGACAAGCCGAAAGGCGCGATCGTTGCCCTCGTCGGACAGACCGCGACCATGCACAGTGCTTATACGGGCTTGATGTTCGGTCTCCTGGGAGCCATCGGGCTGATCTACTTTCTGATTGTCATCAACTTTCAATCCTGGAGCGATCCGTTCGTCATCATCACCGCCCTACCGGCGGCGCTGGCCGGCATCGTATGGATGTTATTTGCAACGCATACCACGTTGTCTGTGCCTGCGCTCACCGGCGCGATCATGTGCATGGGCGTGGCTACCGCCAACAGCGTCTTGGTGATCAGCTTCGCGCGCGAGAAGCTCACAGAGATCGGCGATGCCACGCAAGCCGCACTCGAGGCCGGATTCGTGCGCCTGCGCCCGGTGTTGATGACGGCGCTAGCGATGGTGATCGGCATGCTCCCGATGGCGCTCGGCATAGGCGAAGGCGGTGAGCAGAACGCCCCGCTCGGCCGCGCCGTGATCGGCGGCCTCATCTTCGCCACTGTCTCCACATTGTTCTTCGTACCCGTGGTTTTCAGCATTCTTCACCGGAACTACGCCGCAAAATTGGCGCCCGCCCCCAGTCCAGGAGTCACCCATGCCGCTTGATTCAAAGCCTCGCCCCGTTCCACGCAATTTGCGCTGGGTGGGCTTGCTCGTCCTAGTTTTAGCCGTCGCCGTCGCTGCATCCGGCATCATCTCCCGCGCCGTGCAGAATTCGCGAACGCGCGACCTAACCCAAGCGCAGGCCGTACCGACCGTGGCCGTCGTGACGCCAAGCAGCGCAGAGAATCTTGCGGGCCTGGACTTACCCGGCCGCTTGCAGGCATTCATCCAAGCGCCGATCTATGCGCGCGTACCAGGCTATTTGAAGACCTGGAAGCACGATATCGGTGCCAAGGTAAAGTCCGGGGATGTACTCGGTGAAATCGAAACGCCCGATCTCGATCAGCAGCTCATGCAGGCACGCGCTGACCTAAGAGTTGCCGATGCCAATGCCCAGCTCTCGAAAATAACTGCCGAGCGATGGCAAGGTCTTTCCGGCACCGATGCCGTCGCCAAGCAGGATGTCGACACGCGCACCTTCACTTGGAACGCGAATATCGCCCAAGTCAAGGCGGCGCAGGCAAACGTCGACCGCCTCCTCGCCATGGAAGGCTTCAAGCGGCTGATTGCGCCGTTCGACGGCATCGTCACCGCACGCACAACAGACATCGGCGCACTGATCAACGTGGGTGCCACCGGGGGCGCGCAGCTCTTCGTCATCTCCGAGACAAGCAAGTTGCGCGTGTACGTCAACGTGCCGCAGAACTATGTACCTAGCGTTCCCTCGGGAACAAAGACGACCATCGCTGTGCCCGAGCATCCCGGCAAGACCTACGAGGGAACGGTCGAGGCATCGGCCCAAGCAGTCGATCCGAGCACGGGTACCACACTGATGCAAATCATCGTGGACAACACTGCGGGCGAGATGATGCCGGGCGACTACGCCAGTATCCACCTGCAAGTGGCACCCTCCGCCCATATACTCAGCGTGCCGTCGAGCGCGCTCATCTTCGACGCCAAGGGTCTCTCCATCGCCACGGTGGACGCCGGCGATCGCGTACTGCTAAAGCCGGTGACCATCCAGCGCGACCTTGGCAATGTGATTGAAATCGCCACGGGCCTCGCCGCCAACGACCGCGTCATCGCAAACCCACCCGACGGCATCGGCACCGGGGCCGCGGTGCAACTCGTGGGCGCAGCGCCCGTCGGCATCGCAGGCCCCCCGCCGAAGCGCAAGGATGACCATGGCTAGAGTTGCACTTCAGTGCGCGGCGTTGACGCTGCTGCTCAGTGCGTGCTCGCTCGCACCGCCGCTTAAGGTGCCGGAGGTTCCCACTGCAGATGCCTACAAGGAACTCGGCCCTTGGACGCAAGCGCGTCCCGCCGACCGGTTGCCTCGCGATAGCTGGTGGACACTTTATGACAATGCCGAACTCGACGGGTTCGAGAAGCGGCTCATCGAAGGCAATGCCACCCTCGCTGCATCGCTGGCTAACTACGTTCAAGCTCGGGCGATCGCGGATCAAGCGCGTGCGGGGCTTTTTCCCTCGGTGGGACTGAATGCCGACGTCGAGCGCGCGCACGTCTCGCCGCACGCGCCTCTAAGACTTCCCACACTTCAGACCAACTACACTGACCACACGCTGGGCGGCAGTGTTAGCTACGAGCTCGACCTGTGGGGACAGATCCGCAACCAGGTTGCCGCCGGCAAAGCCAATGCCGTCGCGTCCGCCGACGATCTGGAAAATGCCCGACTCTTGTTGATCGGGCAGCTAGTGGGCGATTACATTCAACTGCGCAGCCTCGATCGCCAAAGCGCGATCCTCGACCAGACAGTGGCAACCTACACACGCGCGGTCAACCTCACCGAGCAGCGTCACAATGCCGGAATCGCGCCCGGCCTCGACGTCTCGCAGGCGCAGACTCAACTCGATACCGCACGCTCCCAGGCGGCGCAGACGCTCGCCCAGCGGGCGCTGATGGAACATGCCATCGCAGCGCTGCTCGGCGTGTCGGCCTCGGCATTCTCGATCGCGCCGCTGATCGTAGACATCAAGCTTCCACAGATTCCGAGCGGTGTCCCCACCAACCTGCTGCAACGGCGCCCGGATGTCGCCGCCGCGCAGCGGCGCATGATCGCAGCCAACGCCAACATCGGGGTTGCCCGGGCGGCATATTTCCCCTCGCTCACGCTCGGCGCATCGGGGGGCTTTCAGAGCACCACTCCAACCAACTGGCTGAGTGCGCCGAGCAGCTTTTGGGCGATCGGACCGAACGCTCTGCTCAGCGTATTTGACGGCGGTCTGCGCCGCGCGCAAGTCGCTCAAGCGCGCGCCGAGTTCGACGCCTCGTCGGCGAATTACCGAGGCATCGCGGTCGCTGCCTTTCAGCAAGTCGAAGACAGCCTCGCCAATTTAAATCACTACCACGACGCCGGGGTGGAAGAAAACGCCGCGGTCGATGCCGCCCAGCGTACGCTGAAGTTCTCCATGGATCTTTACACCATGGGCGCAACCGACTACCTCACGGTCGTCACCTCCCAGACTGCACTGCTTCAGGCCCAGCTGCAGGCACTCACTCTGGATACGCTGCAACTTCAGGCGAGCGTCGATCTCGTCCTCGCCGTCGGCGGTGGCTGGCAGGATTCCGACGCACCGCCACGCAATGCGATGGATGTGAAGAGGTAAATAGGAGTCCCTCATGGTCATCTTCTGGGTATCCGCGCTGGCTCTGAGTATTCTGATCTACGTGTTGTTTGCCTTCGGGATCATCTATCTGGAACGCTTGTCGCGAGCGTGATCTACAGGTCACCTCGTCAGTACGCGGCAATTGGTCCAAGCATTTCGCTTGCCCGGCCTAAGCTTGAGGCGACGACAGAAATGATTCGTAAACTGTTGATAATTATGGTGCCGCAAAGAGGATTCGAACCCCTGACCCACGCATTACGAATGCGTTGCTCTACCAACTGAGCTATTGCGGCAATTTCAAAAGGGGCGGCATTCTAACCCGTCGGATCAGCCGACGTAAGACTGGCTCGATGCCTTCCGACATCGCGCAAGGCCTTGGGCAGCGCGAATATTACATGTTCCTTGCGTCCGTCTAATTCAGCGGCCACTTCCCCGCCCCATTGCCGCAACTGCTCAATAACGCCCTGGACCAGTATTTCCGGCGCCGAGGCACCTGCCGTCACCCCGACGGTCTTGATTCCGTCAAACCACTCGCGCCGCAAATCCTCCGGCCCATCGACCAGGTAGCCCGGTTTGACGGCCTTGTCCGCCATTTCCCGCAGCCGGTTTGAATTGGAGCTGGATTTCGACCCCACGACCACCAGGACCTCGCAGCGCCCGATAAGGTCTTTGACGGCGTCTTGCCGATTTTGCGTGGCGTAGCAAATGTCTTCCTTGATCGGCGCTTTAAGATCGGGAAAGCGGGCTCGCAACGCCGCAACAATCGATGCGGTATCGTCGACGGACAACGTGGTCTGCGTGACGAAGGCCACGTGCTTGGGATTGCGCACGTTGAGCTTGGCGACGTCTTCGACCGTTTGCACCAGGTAAATCGAGCCGCCTAGGGTTCCGTCGAATTGCCCGATTGTGCCTTCGACCTCAGGGTGTCCGTCGTGGCCGATCAGAAACACCTCGCGTGCCTCGCGGGCGTAGCGCGTGATCTCCATGTGAACTTTCGTCACCAACGGGCAGGTCGCGTCAAACACGTTCAGCAAGCGGCGTTTGGCTTCCTGTTGGACGACTCGGGGCACACCATGCGCGCTGAAGATGACGGTGGCATTGTCTGGGACCTCATGCAGCTCCTCGACGAACACGGCGCCGATGGTGCGCAACCGGTCCACCACATATTTATTGTGCACCACCTCGTGCCGCACATAGATAGGCGCGCCGAACAAAGTGACCGCCCGTTCTACTATATCGATGGCACGATCGACCCCGGCGCAGAAACCGCGAGGATTAGCTAATAGTATTTGCATCAGGTTTTCGCTTTCCTTCAAACAAGGCATCCAACAAGAGACAGGCGGCGCCGACGGTGATGGCCGAATCTGCTACGTTGAACGCTGGAAAATACGCTCCATCCCAGTGGAAGTGAATGAAGTCGATGACATGTCCCAACCGAATGCGATCGATGACATTGCCGAGCGCGCCGCCCAAGACCAGCGCCAGTCCGCCGGCCAGCAGGCCATGTGCTCGTTCTTTAAGCCGCAGCAGCCACACTATAATCCCAATGCTCACTACCACGGCGAGTCCGATGAACACCCAGCGCTGCCATCCGGAAGCCGAGGCCAGAAAGCTAAATGCGGCGCCCACATTGTGCATTCGCGTGATGTCGAGCACCGGCAGAACGCTGATGTGCTCAAATTCGCCAAAGTGCAGAGTAATGTAGTACTTCGTGGCCTGATCCGCCAACACGACCACAACGGACAAGAAAAGCCACGCCACTGCACCGCCGCCGCCCTTGCGTGGCGCGTTCATGCGAAGTGCCGCTCCTCGCCCGGCCCCTCGACATTCAGCACGCAACGCACGCAAATCTGCGGATGATTCGGATCGCTGCCGACATCGCTGCGCAATTGATAGCAGCGCACGCATTTCGGGCTGTTGCTGGGTTTGACTTCGATCCAGACATCCTCTTGCGTTGCCCTGACGGCACCCGGCGAAGTCGCACTTGAAGGCGAGACTTTGGCATCGCCAGTGATCAATAGAAACCGAAGCTCGTCGCGCATTTTCTGGAAACGCTCTGCCAAAGCGGGCGGCACGAACACCGTCACATCGGCCTCCATCGAGGATCCTAAGGAACCTAGGGCACGCAAACGCTCGAGCTCGCGTGACACATCCGCTTTGAGCGTAATCAGCGCGGCCCAATCGATGCTGGGGTCGCGTTCGGAACCGGCGGGAAATTGGTGCCACGAACTCAAGAACACTGATTCATGGTCGGTTCCCGGTAAATATTTCCAGGCTTCTTCGGCCGTGAAGCTCAAAATGGGTGCGAGCCAGCGCACCATAGCCTGCGCAATATGATTCAGCGCAGTCTGCGCGGAACGGCGCGGCTTGCTGTGCGCGCCGGTGGTGTAGAGCCGGTCCTTTATGATGTCGAGATAAAAGCCGCCGAGTTCGACCACGCAGAAATTGTGGATCTCTTGATAGATCTTGTGGAACTCGTAGTTCCGGTATGCGGTGACAACATCGTTCTGCAATGCGAAAGTTTTCGTGATGGCCCATTGGTCGATAGCGACCAACTCATCGAAAGCCACTTCTTCTTCGTCGGGATTAAATCCATGCAGATTGCCCAATAAAAATCGCAGCGTGTTGCGCATGCGCCGATACGAATCCCCGATACGCTTGAAAATTTCTTCCGACACGCTCATTTCATTGGCGTAGTCGGTCGCTGCCACCCAGAGGCGAATCACGTCCGCCCCCAAGGTGCTGGTCAGCTTTTGCGGGGCAAGAATATTGCCCAGGGATTTGGACATCTTGCGGCCGTTTTCATCCACCGTGAAGCCATGGGTCAAAACGCCGCGATAAGGCGCTCGCCCATGCATGGCCACCGAGGTCAACAGCGAACTGTGAAACCACCCGCGATGCTGGTCCGAGCCCTCGAGGTATAGATCTGCCGGAGATGTTATCTCTGGCCGAATAACCGGCAAGCAATGGTGAACCACGCCTGAATCAAACCATACGTCCATGACGTCGGTGGCTTTATCGTACTGATTAAGATCGACTCCCAGGATCTCAGATGCGTCGAGATCAAACCACGCGTCGATACCGTCGCGCTCCACCAGCTTGGCAACTTCCTCAATTAACTCCTGCGTGCGCGGATGCAATTCTCCGGACACCTTATCGACAAACAACGGTATGGGCACGCCCCAGGTTCGCTGCCTCGACACGCACCAATCGGGACGAGCGGCGATCATGCTGGTAATGCGCTGCTCACCCCAGGCCGGCATCCAATCCACATGTGAAATCGCCTCCAGGGCGGCTTTGCGCAGACCCGCTTGTTCCATGCTGATAAACCACTGCGGCGTGGCGCGAAAAATCACCGGCGTCTTATGGCGCCAGCAGTGCGGATAGGAATGATGGTAGGGCTCATCCTTGAGAAGGCGGCCGTTCTCGATGAGCACCTTGATCACGTGCGCGTTGGCATCGAAAACCTGCTCGCCGGCGAACAGGGGCGTGGTCGGTAGAAATCTTCCGTCGCCGCCAACTGGGCAGTCGATCTCCAGGCCGTAGCGGCGCCCCACAATGTAATCATCGAGGCCATGCCCCGGCGAGGTGTGCACGGCGCCGGTGCCTGCATCGAGGGTCACGTGCTCGCCCAGGATCACCGGCACTTTGCGGTCGTAAAAGGGGTGTTGCAATGAGACATGTTCGAGCGCCTCGCCTTTCGCCTGAGCAATGACCACCCACGTGGTCACACCCAAGGCATTCATCACGGAGGCCACCAGCTCGTCAGCCAGCAGCAACCGCTCCCGCCCTCCGCCCAAGTCGAATTCGACTAACGAGTAGACGAACTGCGGATGCACCGCAACGGCCCTGTTCGCAGGCAGGGTCCACGGAGTCGTGGTCCAGATGGCAAGCGAAGTAGGATCGTCAACCGAGCCAAGCTGTTCGGGCGGGATCGCCATGCGCGCCGCTAAATCCGGGCCATCGACCACCTCGAAGCGCACATAAACACTGGGCGAGGTTTTATCTTCATACTCCACTTCCGCTTCGGCCAACGCGGAGCGGCAGTTCAAGCACCAATGCACAGGCTTGAACCCTTTATAGACATGCCCGTTCTTGATGATGAGCGCGAAGGCGCGCAGCTGTTCGGCCTCGAACCGCGGCGCCATCGTCATATAGGGATGATCCCAATCGCCCAGCACCCCTAGGCGCTTGAACTCGCTGCGCTGCAAATCGACTTGCTTGAGCGCATATTCGCGGCATGCGGCGCGAAATTCTTTGGCGCTGATTTTTTGGCCGACGCGGCCATGGGTCTTTTCAACCTGCATCTCAATGGGAAGTCCATGGCAGTCCCAGCCGGGCACGTAAGGCGCGTCATAACCATCCAAGGTGCTCGACTTAACAATGATGTCCTTGAGGATCTTGTTGAGCGAATGCCCAAGATGCAGGGCACCATTCGCGTAGGGTGGCCCGTCAACGAGAACAAAGGTTGGACGGCCCTTCGCGGCCTCCCGGATCTTGCCGTAGATGTCATCGCGCTCCCAGGCCGCTAGCATGCCGGGCTCGCGCTTCGCAAGATCCGCCTTCATCGGGAAGTCCGTCACCGGCAGATTGATCGTATTTTTGTAATCAGTCACAACTCACCTTCGACAATAGCTCGCGCGCCTGCGCAGCATCGATCTTCATCTGTTCAGTCAGCGCCTCCAACGAGCCGAACTTAAGTTCATCTCGCAGTTTGGCAACGAATTCAACTTCGATCTCTCGCCCATACAGGTCGCCGGAGAAATCAAACACGTGCACTTCGAGCAGCATCTCGGTTCCATCGACGGTAGGCCGGGTTCCAAGACTCGCGACCGCATTCACGGCAGTGTCTTCGATGCCAAACACCCGTACCGCCATCACACCGTGCACGGGGGGCTTGCGCCGCATCAGCCGCAAGTTTGCCGTGGGAAACCCGAGCGTCCGGCCTAACTCTGTGCCGTGCACCACGCGGCCCAGAATTCTATAAGGACGGCCCAGTAAGCGCTCGGCGCCCGCAAAATCACTCTGGGCCAATCGCTCGCGTACTGCGGTGCTGCTCACGCGCACGCCGTCAAGCACGAAGGGGGCGATTTGCTCCACGCCGAAGCCGCGGACCGCACCGGCAGCTCGCAGGCTGTCGATAGTACCGACGGCCTTGCAGCCATAGCGAAAGTCATTTCCAACCACGATGTGACGCGTGCCCAATGCGTCGATGATCAATTCATCAACGAAGCACTCCGGGGTCATCGCTCGCATATACTCATCAAATCGCAAAGTCACCAGGCGGTCGACGCCTTGCTGCGCCAGCGCCAAAAACTTCTCTCGCCATCGTGTCAGACGCGGCGGAGCGCCGTCGGGATCGATAAATTCCTTGGAGCTGGGCTCGAATACCAAGACCGTGGCCACCGACCGCAGTTCCGCAGCGCGCGCCTTGAGTGCGCCGATCATTCGTTGGTGCCCTAAATGCACACCATCGTAATTGCCCACGGTGAGTACGCAGCCGACAGGCGTGCGCGAAATGTTGTGAAGGCCTCGAACTACTTCCATGGCGAAAGGCTGTGATTATACTCAGGTTTCCTGCGGATCAGTGGCTGCACTATAGCAAGGCGTTCAAGGCCTACCGCCTCCCCAATTGACAAGTGCAGGGTCAGTCGGCAAGCTACGCGGCTCTTTTAAAGGAGTCTGTCGCTTGGCGAATACGAAATCTGCTGAAAAAGCTGCCCGACAGTCGACGGTGCACCGCGCCCGAAACGACGCGCTCACTTCGCAGCTGCGCAGTGCCATACGGAAAGCGACCTTGGCGCTCAAGGCCGGCAAGCATGCCGAAGCTGCCACCGCTCTTGATGAGGCGACGCCGGTCATCGACAGCATGGTCAATAAGGGCATCATCCACCGTAACAAGGCGGCCCGTCACAAGAGTCGGCTCACCAAGCAGGTTCGCGCGCTCGCTCCAAAGTAGCGCCACCTGACAGAGCGATAAAAAGCCGGCAATGCCGGCTTTTTATTGGTCCTGATTTGACGTTGCGACGCTCCTGGGGGCCCGGGGGTGCTCCTCGAGATACCGCATGACGGCTTGCTTCAATTCGTCCGTCCCTTCACCCGTGGCACCCGATATCAGCATTACCGGCCCCTTCCAGCGCAACCGGCGCACAATGTCCTTGGCGCGGCGCTCAGCCTCTGTGCGCTCCAATAGGTCAATCTTGTTGATAATCAGCCAGCGTTCCTTGCGCCCTAGGTCTGCTGCGAACTTCTTCAGTTCCCCAATAATGGTCCGCGCATCTTTGACAGGGTCAGCATCCGGATCGAGCGGCGCGATGTCGATAAGGTGCAACAGCACGCGCGTGCGTTGCAAGTGTTTCAAGAAACGAATGCCCAGCCCGGCGCCATCTGCCGCCCCTTCTATAAGTCCCGGTATGTCCGCCATCACGAAGCTGCGGCCGAGGCCCACGGAAACCACACCCAGATTCGGATGCAGCGTGGTGAATGGATAATCGGCCACTTTCGGCCGCGCCGCTGACACGGCACGGATCAATGTGGATTTCCCGGCGTTCGGCAGTCCCAACAGTCCTACATCAGCAATCAATTTCAATTCGAGCTGAAGTTCGCGCTTCTCGCCGGGCAGCCCTAAGCCGGACTTGCGCGGCGTGCGATTGGTGCTCGATTTGAAACGGGTATTGCCCCAGCCGCCTTTGCCGCCTTTGGCGACCAGCAGTGTCTGGCCCTCCACGGTGAGATCGCCGAGAGTTTCGCCAGTATCCTTGTCAGTGATCACCGTACCGATGGGGATGGGTACGTAGGTGTCGTCTCCGCCGTGACCCGTGCAGTCGTTGCCGCTGCCGGATTCGCCGTTTTGTCCCTTGTACGTGCGTGAGATCCGAAAATCCGCAAGCGTATTCATTCCATCGACCGCTTTGAGATAAACGCTGCCGCCAAGCCCGCCATCGCCGCCATCGGGGCCGCCGAAGGGCGCAAATTTTTCGCGGCGGAAACTCACACAGCCACGGCCGCCATTGCCGGCCTGCACTTTGAGCTTGGCTTCGTCGACAAATTTCATGGAGTGTTCGCCAAAAGTAAGGGGGCTCGGTTCCCCTGCCCCCTTTCGATGCTAACGGCGCCGCAAAGCGCGCCGCCGTGATTACTTCGGAACGACGTTAACGTAGGTGTGCTGCTCGCTGCCCTTGACGCGAAACTCCACGACCCCGTGCGCCTTGGCGAACAAGGTATGGTCGGTACCGATGCCGACGTTGACGCCGGGGCGATATACGGTACCGCGCTGTCGGATCAAAATATTGCCCGCGAGCACATCCTCGCCGCCGAACTTCTTGACGCCCAGCCGCTTGGAATGGGAATCACGGCCATTGCGAGTACTGCCGCCTGCTTTCTTGTGTGCCATAAAGTTGTCTCCAGTTCTTAAGCGACGATGGAAGTGATCTTCACGTCGGTATAAGGCTGCCGATGGGTCTTCTCGCGCTTGTAGTGCTTGCGGCGGCGAAACTTGACGATTCGCACCTTGTCGCCCTTGCCGTGACTCTCTACGGTGGCAAGCACCTTGGCCGTACCTACGTAGGGGGCCCCGATGGTAACGGAAGATCCGGCACCCACCAGCAGAACCTGGTTAAATTCGACGCTGGCGCCTTGGTCTGCGTCGAGCTTTTCGATACGCACCACGGCACCTTCTTGGACGCGGTATTGTTTACCGCCCGTGGCGATCACGGCATACATTGTTGCAACTCCGAGGGACGGCCAATGGGGCCGCAAAAGAGCCGCGAATTGTATCGGGTAGAGGCCTATGGGTCAAACAGCTTCGATGTAGGGTCGAAGGAGAGGATATGGGGCAGTTTCTGGGCCTTTTCGGGGTCGCCCTGCTGGCGATACTCGCCGGAGTCAGCTTTGTGGTGCAGCAGGCGGTCAATGCCGAGCTTCGAACCGCGATCGGCTCGGCAGCCTGGGCCGGCTTCGTCAGCTATTTGGGCGGTACGGTTTGCATGTTGGCAATGGCCCTCGCGATGCGCGACACGTTGCCAGCCACGGCAACTTTGGCGCGAAGCAACTGGTGGGCTTGGAGCGGTGGTTTCTTCGGTGCCGTATACATCGGCATATCCATCTTCCTGGTGCCCCGCGTCGGCACCGCGACCTTCGTCGCCCTGCTCGTCGCGGGCCAAATGCTCGCCTCGCTCTTGGCCGATAACTTTGGCCTCTTTGGCGTCGCCCACCATCCGCTGACTCTCTCAAGAGTGGTTGGCGCGGCGCTCCTTGTCGGCGGCGTTATTTTGATTCGCCGCCCGCAATGAACAGCCGCACCAAGCTTCAGCGCTCCTCGGAGGGCGTCGCGCCAGCCAGACCGATCTTAGGTACCATGGCGCATTCCTCTGAGCCGTGCATGACACTAGAACAGATTCGTGGGTTGGTGACCGCTGATTTCGAAGCCGTGGACCGGGTCGTGAAACAGCGCTTGCACAGTAAAGTAGCACTTGTCGACCAGGTTGCGACCTACATTATCTATGCCGGCGGCAAGCGCCTGCGCCCTTTATTGGTGCTGCTCGCCGCCCGCGCGTGCGGCCATTCCGGGGAACGTCACATCGATGCCGCGGCCATTATCGAGTTCATTCATACCGCCACGCTGTTGCACGATGATGTGGTAGACGAGTCCTCCTTACGCCGTGGCCGAGACACGGCCAATGAGGTGTTCGGCAATGCCACCAGCGTGCTGGTTGGCGATTTCCTTTACTCCCGCGCCTTCCAAATGATGGTGACCTTGGATCGCATGCGCATCATGCAAATCCTGGCGGATGCCACCAACGCCATCGCAGAGGGAGAGGTGTTGCAGCTCATGAATGCGCATGACCCCAATACCACCGAAGCGCGCTATATCGATGTGATCCGCCGTAAGACGGCGCGACTATTCGAGGCAGGCGCACAGATTGCCGCCGTTTTGAGCGATGCGCCCGCCGCGATAGAAGCATCCCTGGCACTCTATGGTCGGCACATCGGAACAGCTTTCCAGCTCGTCGACGACGCCTTGGATTACCAGGCCGATGAAGCCAGCTTGGGCAAACACCTCGGCGACGACCTGGCGGAGGGTAAACCCACCCTACCCCTGATTTATGCAATGCAGCACGGCAGCGAAGCCCAACGAAACATGATTCGCCACTCTATTGAAAATGGCGGCTTGGATCATTTAGAAGAAATCACGCGTGCCGTTGCAAGCCTCGGGGGGCTTGCGTACACTGCGCGCCTCGCTCAAAGCGAGGCGGATCAGGCGCTTGCGGCCCTGGCGTCCCTTCCCGAGAGTGCTTTTAAAGAGGGCCTAAGCGAACTCGCCAAGTTCGCCGTGGCGCGCAAAAACTGATTCGGCAGCCGATTTCGGGGTGTAGCTCAGCCTGGTAGAGCACTACGTTCGGGACGTAGGAGTCGCAGGTTCAAATCCTGTCACCCCGACCATATAAATCAGCACATTGGAAGCGCTTACGGCCGAAGCTGGACGAACAGATATCCCACCATGCTCCAACAATGCTCCAGGTAGGGATGCGATTCGGCGCAAATATGTACTGTGCCCCCTACAAAAAATGTGCATCCACCCGATATCAGTACTCATACACCGTATGGTAATTTTCGATCGGCGCCTTTGGAGGGTGCGGGGGCCAAAATCATGACCGAGTTGAATAGGGAAATCGAAACATATAACCGCCTGTTGCCGGAGCTTTTGGCGCAGCAGGGGAAGTTCGTTCTGATCAAAGGTAGCGAGCAGTTCGGTACATTTGACTCGTATCAGGACGCGTTGTCTGCCGGATATCAGCGATTCCAGCTCGAACCGTTCTTTGTTAAGCAGATCGCGCCGGCCGAGCGCGTTTCGTATTTCACGCGAGATCTCACGCTGCTTGCGAGCTAATTGCGTTGGCGCATATAACTCTGACCAACTCGCCCATGGGGCCGTTGATTACCGTCGCGATTCTTCCGAGCTCTCCTCGACAAGCAGCGCTGAGAGCGGCAGGTCTGGCTGTGCCTGCTTACACGAGCGGCACATTCTTGGTCGATACAGGGGCATCCAACACGGTCGTCGATATGACTTTGATTTCGCCTTTGGGCTTGGCGGCCACGGGTGCGGCAATGTGCCACACGCCGTCAACTGGCCAGCAGGCCATGCCCTTCAATCAATATGATGTGATGATCTGGATTCCGGGCGCTTCAGCTTCGGACCCCGCGTGGATAATCGAAGCACTGCCAGTGATGGAGTGCGATCTGTCCGCCCAGGGTATCAAGGGACTAATCGGTCGGGACGTTCTCGACCGCTCAATATTGATTTATAACGGAACGGCGAAGCATTTCAGTCTTGCGTACTAGCAAAACAACAAGCGGGGCGCATTTTAGATTTCTAGATTCTCAAGGAGGAAGATATGGCAGACCACCCAGTTCAACAGGACTCTAAGTATCGCGTTGCGTTCGATCTAATGTCGCGCATGACGCACTCTGATCCCGCATCAGGCAAAGCAGATGCGATCTATTGGCTCAAGCATTATGAAGCGGCGCTAACGGTCGTTAGTCACGGAAGCGCTGAAGAAGCTGCGAAG
>DASWUU010000109.1:0-17756 GCA_036401515.1 Steroidobacteraceae bacterium | reverse complement strand
AAGGCGGCGGAACTACGCGGTGAGCGCGGTTGCCGTGCCGGAGCGCAATTTAATCATGATCCGCTCGGTGATTCTGACGCGCGTGCTGGCGGAACTCTATGGATTCACCGCGAAGAACAAGCTCGAGGTTCCGGAGATCGTCTGGCGCGGCAATGAAGAATGCGTCAAGGGGTATTTGCGCGCGTTGTTCCAGACGGATGGGACTGTGCAACGCGACGACAAGAATGCCTATTGCACGATTCGTCTTGCGTCGAGTCAACCGTCCTTGCTGAATGACGTCCAGATCCTGCTTGCCAACTTTGGCATCTTCTGCCGAGTCCTAAAGCGCCGGGCTGCTGGTCAACGGCAGCTGCCGGACGGGAAGGGCGGGAGCCGCCTGTATGATTGCAAAGCGGATTATGAATTGATCATTGGATCCGAGTCCCGCGACCGGTTCATGGAGTACATCGGATTTCTGACCGATGAAAAGAATAGTAAATATCGCGAGTGGCAGCAGCATCGCAAGAGCTTTCACAACGAGAAGTATCTCAGCTCAGTAGCCAGCATCGATCACATTGGCCGCGAGGCTGTGTTCGATACCACACAACCCGATAAAAACAATTTGATATTTAATGGGCTGGTGACGGGTAATTGTGGTGAGCAACCTCTTCCGGCCTATGGCTCATGCCTCTTGGGCTCGGTAAATCTCACCAAATTCGTGGTCGATCCTTTTACAGAGGATGCTCGCTTCGATTGGGAAACCTATCGCAAGGTGGTGAAGGTTTTCACGCGCATGCTGGACAATGTGGTCGAGATCAACGGTCTGCCGTTGCCGCAACAGCGCGAAGAGATCATGCGCAAGCGCCGCCATGGCATGGGTTTTCTCGGCTTAGGCTCCGCCATCACCATGATGTGCATGAAGTACGGGTCCAAGAAATCGGTCGCCTTCACACAAAATGTATCGCGAGAGATGGCCGTCGCCGGCTGGGAAGCGGCGCTGGATTTGGCGAAGGAGAAGGGCCCCGCGCCCATCATGAACGAGGAGTTCACGGTGACGCGCGAAATGCTGCGCAAGCGCCCTGAGATGGTGAAGGACGGCTGGCGCGTGGGTGCGCGAGTCGCCGGCCGCGTACTGCACGCGCGCTACAGCCGCTATATGCAGCGCATCGCCGAGGCATCGCCGGAATTGGTCGATGAGCTGGCTGAGGTGGGAGCGCGCTTCTCGCATCACACCTCGATCGCACCGACCGGCACGATTTCCTTGTCGCTCGCGAACAATGCCTCCAACGGCATCGAGCCGTCCTTTGCGCACCACTATTTCCGCAACGTGCTGCGCGAGGGCAAGAAGTCCAAGGAGAAAATCGACGTGTTTTCCTTCGAGTTACTGGCGTATCGAGAATTGATCAATTCTCGCGCCATGCCCAACTCGCAACTCCCCGCCGAGAAGCTGCCGGACTACTTTATTTCCGCCGATGACATCGGACCTAAGGAACACGTGGATATCCAGGCGGCGGCGCAGTTGTGGATCGATTCTTCGATATCGAAGACGGCCAATGTGCCCACCGATTATAAGTACGAGGACTTCAAGACTATTTATATGTACGCCTACGAGCAGGGCTTGAAAGGCTGCACGACGTTCCGCTTCAACCCGGAGGCCTTCCAGGGCGTTCTGGTGAAGGAGGACGACTTGAAGAACACCACATACATCTTCACATTGGAGGATGGCACCGAAGTGGAGGCGCGCGGCGATCAGGAGATCGAGTACGACGGTGAAATGCATACCGCCGCCAATTTGTTCGATGCACTCAAAGAAGGCTACTACGGGAAGTTTTGATCATGGCGCACATCAAAATCGGCAAAAAAATTGCTAAGTATCGCGTGCAGAAGCCGGAAGCGAAGGACGCGCCTGCGGCCACGCCCAAGGATGCGCCGAAAGCCCAGGACAACGTTATCTGGATGCACGAGAAGCTCGAGCGCCCCGAAGTCCTGATCGGTTCGACCTACAAAATCAAGACACCCGTGTCCGATCATGCGATGTACGTCACCATCAACGACATCGTGCTCAATGAGGGCACTCAGCATGAGCAGCGGCGGCCGTTCGAGGTCTTCATCAATTCGAAGAACCTCGATCATTTTCAATGGATCGTGGCGCTGACGCGCGTCATTTCCGCGGTGTTCCGCAAGGGCGGCGATACGACGTTCCTGGTCGATGAGCTCAAGGCGGTATTCGATCCGAAGGGCGGTTATTGGCAGCCCGGCGGCAAGTTTATGCCCTCGACCATCGCAGAATTAGGCTATGTCATTGAACGCCATTTGCAATCCATCGGGCTACTCAAGAAGCCGGAACTCGATGTGCACCAGCGAAAAATGGTAGACCAGAAGCGTGCCGAGTTCGAGGCGCGCACCAAGCAAACGGACGCCTTTTCCAAATCGCATTTTCCGGAAGGCGCGCAGCTTTGCGCGAAATGCAGCACCGCGGCCGTGGTGATGATGGACGGGTGCAACACCTGCTTGAACTGCGGCGACTCGAAGTGCGGGTGAGCGGGGGTTGATCGATACGGCGCAGCACCTGCGCCGTCGGCGGCAACGTATTTCTCCAACATGAAAGCATTTTTTGGGATCTTTCTTTCGCTCACGCTTCTTCCAGCCGCCGTGCTCGGACAACAAAAGGAACCCTCGATGGAGCATCACGCACAAGGTACGTTTACCGTCGATATAAAGCCGCTGATGCCGCCTCCCGCCGAAACCTTAAGTCGGCTTTCCATCAACAAGAAATTGACCGGTGGCCTTGAAGGCTCGACACAAGGTGAAATGTTTTCCGGCGGCGATCCGAAGCAAGGCGTGGCCGGCTACGTGGCGATCGAGGTATTCACGGGCACACTGGCCGGAAAGCACGGCAGCTTTGCGCTTCAGCACATGGCGACGATGGATCGCAGCGGGAGAAAGATGTCCGTGATCGTCGTGCCGGGTTCGGGGACGGGTGAGCTGACAGGTATCTCCGGCACCTTCACCATCGACATCGCGAACGGACAACATTCTTACGATTTGTTGTACACATTGCCCGAGTGAGTCAATTTCGCGTCATGCCCTAGACCAACTGAGCGCCGAGGGGGCCTGTGGGGCACTTAGGAGCGCGAGAATCGCCTCGAATTTCCACCGAGCGGTCGCACTACGCTAAACTTCCGCGCCAGTGCCGCTCGCTACCCCACTGCTATCTGCCGAGTCGAACCGCATGCATTCAACTCCGTTGTGACATCTTCTACGAAACATAAGCAATACGACGTCATTGTCGTGGGTTCGGGCGCCGCGGGCGGACAGAGCGCCTATACGCTGTGCATGGAGGGAGCAAAAGTCCTCATGCTGGAAGCGGGGCGCAATTACGTGCCGGAGCAAGAGACGCCCATGTTTCAGACCCCCGACCAGGCGCCCTTGCGCGGGACCGCCACGCCCGAAAAGGACTTCGGCTTCTACGATGCCACCATCGACGGCGGATGGACGGTGCCGGGGGAACCCTATGTGCAATCAACCGACGATCCGCGCGGACGCTTCGCCTGGTGGCGCGCGCGCATGTTGGGCGGTCGCACCAATCACTGGGGGCGCATTTCTCTGCGCAATGGTCCTTATGATTTTAAGCCGCACAGCCGCGACGGCCTCGGCTTTGACTGGCCAATCTCGTATGAAGACGTGGCGCCTTACTACGACAAGGTAGAAAGGCTCATCGGTGTGTACGGAACGTCTGAGGGTCTGGAAAACACGCCCGGCTCCCCCGATGGATGCCTGCTGCCGCCGCCGGCGCCGATCGTCAGCGATTACTTGGTGCAGCAGCGCGCGGGGCGCCTCGGAATTCCCATCATTCCCGGTCACCGCGCCGTGCTCACGCACCAGCTTGATTACAGGCGTTCTCCAGCGCTCTTGCATCCCGGCAACCTCAAGGCGCAAAAAATTATCGCCGCCCATATGCAGCAACGCGCGGCGTGCTTGTGGGCAACCGACTGCGGGCGCGGCTGCTCGGTGCGCGCGAATTATCAATCGACCACCGTGCATTTGCCGCCGGCGCTGGCCACCGGCAATCTGGATATCATCACCGAGGCCATGGTCAGCGAGGTCGTCCTGGGACCAAACGGCCTGGCGAAGGGCGTGAAATACATCGACAAACGCAGCGGTGCGCAACATCTGGTGAGCGCCCGGGTGGTGGTGCTGGCTGCCAGTGCGTGCGAGACGGTAAGGATTTTGCTCAACTCCAAGAGCGCGCAGTTTCCCAACGGCCTTGGGAACTCGAGCGGCAAGGTCGGCCGTTATCTCATGGACACCGTGGGCAGCAGCGTGCGCGGCCAAGTGCCGCTGCTCGAGAGTCTGCCGCCGCAAAACGAAGATGGGGCCAGCGGAGAAGCAATGTACGCACCGTGGTGGGGCTACAAAGATCAAAACCAAGGGAAGATGGATTTTGCTCGCGGTTATCACATTGAATTCGGCGGCGGCAGACGGATGCCTGACTTAGGCACCTTGCGCGGCCTGGATTCCCTCACGGCGGGAAGCTACGGGGTAAAACTCAAAGACGATGCGCGGCGCTACTACGGTTCCTTCGTCGGTTTCGCCGGCCGCGGAGAAATGATTCCGAACGAGAAGTCATTCTGCGAGATCGATCCCAAAGTCACGGACCAGTGGGGCATCCCCGTGCTGCGTTTCCACTGGCAGTGGTCGGAACACGAAACGCGGCAAGCGGCCCATATGCAGAAAACCTTTGCGGGAATCATCGAAGCCATGGGTGGACGCGTCATGGGAACGGTCAAGACCGACGGCGCCGAGGCCATTTCGCCAGGCGGATTCATCATCCACGAAGTCGGTGGTGCCATGATGGGCGCGAATGCCGCGACTTCCGTCACCAATGAGTGGTGCCAGACCTGGGACGTGAAAAACCTGTTCTTGAATGACGGCGCCGTGTTTGTTTCCAATGCCGACAAGAATCCGACCCTGACGATCATGGCCTTAGCTTGGCGAGCATCTGATCACATTACCAATTTGATGCGGAGGAAGGAGCTGTGACGGACCGACGCACGACAATCAAATGGATGCTCGCCGCTGCCGCGGCGATGCCTTTGTGGAATCATGAGGCATCGAGCGATGAATTGACGGCGTATCTGCCGGTTCCCAAAGGCTACGGTACCGATCCTAACCTCGGCAAGCTTTACCAGCCCGGAGATGTTTGGCCGCTGACCTTGAACGCCGCGCAACGGCGAACCGCAACCGTCTTGTGCAATCTGATTTTGCCCGCCGATGGCCGATCACCCAGCGCGGCGAGCGTCGGGGTGGTGGATTTTATTGACGAATGGGTGAGTGCGCCGTATCCGCGCCAGCTGCAAGACAGACCGGTGTTGCTCGAGGGCTTGGCATGGATGGATGCCGAGGGACTGCTGCGGTTTGAGAAATATTTTGGCGAGCTCAATCAGACGCAGCAGCATGCGATTTGCGACGACATTTGCTACGAGCCCAATGTTCAGCCAAAGTTCGCGCGAGCCGCCCACTTCTTTTCGCGGTTCCGCGATCTGACGGTCGGGGGCTTCTACTCAACCCCTGCCGGCCGGCAAGATCTGGGCTACATCGGCAACGTGCCATTGGCGAAGTTCGATCCGCCCCCGCCGGAAGTATTGCGCAAACTGGGCTTGGGTTCCGCATGATCAGCCACAAAACTCGCCGTGCCGGTCCCTTGGGCGTCGGCTTCGTCGGCTCCGGCTTCAATGCGCGCTTCCACATGCAGGCCTTTCAAGCCGTGCGGGATGCCGAGGTGCGCGGGGTATGGAGTCCCAATCTCGACCATGCCAGCGCCGCCGCGGCACTCGCACGCAGCTTGGACATCGGCGAGGCCAAGGCCCACGGGTCCATTCGCGACATGGTGGCAGATCCCCTGATCGAAGCGCTTTGGCTCACGGGACCCAATCACATGCGCCTCGAGAACATGGAGGAAATTGTCAATGCCCTCGAAGGAGGTGTGGGAACCTTGCGCGGCATTGCCTGCGAAAAGCCCTTGGCGCGAAACGTCGCGGAAGCCAAGCGCATGGTGGCGTTGATTAAGCGCGCCGGTGTCGCCCATGGCTATTTGGAAAATCAACTATTCGCACCGCAAATCGAGGCCGGCCGCACCCGGCTTTGGGCGCGCGGCGCGGCCAGCACGGGCCGGCCGTATCTTGCGCGCGCTTCCGAGGAGCACAGTGGGCCCCACGCGCCCTGGTTCTGGCGCGGGGAGCTGCAGGGCGGCGGCGTGCTCAACGACATGATGTGCCATTCGGTGCTGCTGGTGCGCCATTTGCTGACGCAACCGGGCGCGGCGTCGTCCTCAGTCCGCCCGGTGCGCATCACCGGCCATGTCGCAAGCCTCAAATGGGGGAGGCCACCCTACAGCGAAGAACTCTCGGCAACCTTCGGCCGCGAAGTGAACTACGCAGAGCGACCGTCAGAGGATTTCGCCAGCGTGACGATTGAATTTGAAACCCCAGAAAAACAAATCCTTATCGGCGAAGCGTCGACCTCGTGGAGTTTCGTGGGCGCCGGCCTACGCTTGTCCGCCGAGCTTTTGGGGCCCGAGTACTCCATGGCGTGGAATTCGCTTGATAGCGGGCTCAACCTGTTTTTTTCGCGCCGGGTACGCGCTGCGGCCGGCGAAGATCTGGTCGAGAAGCAAAACGCCGAACTGGGATTGATGCCGGTGGTGGCGAATGAGGCCGCAGCCTATGGCTACGAGGGCGAAGACCGCCACTTCGTGCGGGCATTCCTCGGCAAGGAAACACCGCGGCTGACTTTCGATGACGGACTAGACGTGGTATCCCTGTTGATGGCGGCCTACCAAAGCGCGGAGCTCGGCAAGACGCTGGACTACCCGCCGCCCGGTCTCGAATCATATGTGCCGGCGGTGGCGCGCGGCGAATGGAAAGGGAGCTAAAAAATAATGTACAAGACGAGAATCAAGGCAGCATTGTTCGTGGGGCTCGCGATTCTGGCAAGCCTGACTGGCATAGCCATCAGCGCGGCAGCCATGGCAAGTTCGAAGGACGCGCACGCCGGGGAGAACGCGACGGGCAAGTGGCAGACGTTATTCGACGGCAAATTGCTCGATACCTTTCGCGGCTGGAAGTCGGACGGCATGCCGAAGGGCTGGCACGTGCTCGATGGGACCCTCTCGAAGGAGGGGAACGTCGATGATCTCGTCACACGCGAGCGGTTCGGTAACTTCGAGCTCGAACTCGAATGGAAAATCGGCAAAGCCGGCAATAGCGGGGTGTTTTATCGCGGCACCCGCGAATACGATCAGATTTACTGGAGTGCGCCGGAGTATCAGCTCCTGGACGATGCCAATGCACCCGACGGGCGCAACCCCTTGACCGCTGCGGCGTCGGCCTATGGCCTTTACGCCGCGCCCGCCGGCGTGGTGAAGCCATTCGGCGAGTGGAACAAGACACGCATCCTCATCAAGGGCAATCATGTTGAGCATTGGCTGAACGGGCAGAAAGTCGTCGAATACTACTTAAACAGCCCTGATTGGAGGGCTAAAGTGGCAGCCAGCAAGTTCTCCAAATACCCGAATTATGGGTTAGCAAAGTCCGGCCTCATCGGCATTCAAGGAGATCATCCCGGAGCTTTGGCGCTACGCCACGTCCGGATCCGCGAGCTGCCATGACCGAGGCGAGCTTGCCGGGGACCGCGGCGCATAAAACGCTGGTGCCGGCGCGCCTCGCGCTGATGATGTTTTTGGAATATTTCATTTGGGGCGTGTGGTTCGTCACCATGGGCACCTACCTCGGCCAAAGCTTGCACTTCAGCGACGCGCAGATCGGTCTCGCCTATGGCGCAACGGCCATTGGGGCGCTGGTATCGCCGTTTTTTATCGGAATCGTTGCCGATCGCTGGTTTGCCAGCCAAAAGCTTCTCGCGGCGCTGCATTTTTTGGGAGCCGGCGTCATGTGGCTGGTATCGAGGCAGACCGCGTTCGCCGCGTTTTATCCGCTGCTCATCCTCTACGCCTTGTGCTTCATGCCGACGCTGTCGTTGACGAATTCCATTGGCTTTCACCATCTAAAGGAATCCAGCAGTTTTCCCTACGTCCGGGTGCTCGGAACGCTGGGTTGGATTGCCGCAGGGATCCTCGTCGGCAAGATCTTGCACGCCGATGCCTTGGTAATCCCGCTGAAAATCGCGGCTGCTGCGTCGATTTTTATCGCCGTCTACGCGCTTTGGCTGCCCCACACGCCGCCGCAAGCAACGCATACACCCTTCAAGCTGCGGGATGCTTTAGGGTTGGACGCACTGCAGCTCCTCAAGAAAAGCGACTTCTTGATATTTGTGGTCGGGTCATTCCTGCTGTGCATCCCCTTACAGTTCTACTACACCTTTGCCAACCCATTTTTGAATGAGATCAAAGTGCCTGAGGCGGCCTTCATCCAGACCTTCGGGCAGGTTTCCGAAGTGGCGTTCATGCTGGCGCTCGCCTACCTGCTGCGCACATTCGGCATCAAGATCATCATGCTGGTGGGAATGCTGGCGTGGGGATTGCGCTATTTCGCCTTTGCCAACGCCGATGCTGGGGCCGGCATGTGGCTGATATACGCAGGAATTTTGTTGCACGGCGTGTGCTATGACTTTTTCTTCGTGGGTGGCCAGGTGTACACCGATCAACGCGCGGGCGAAAGGATACGCGCCGCCGCGCAAGGCCTGATCAATTTCGTGACCAACGGCTTAGGCTACTTCGTTGGCGCCTTCGTGTCCGGTGCCATCGTGAACCGCTATGCCGTCCGCGATGTGTCTTGCAGCGACGCAGCGGCTGCCGCGCATGCCTGTCTGCAAGTGAGGCACGATTGGCACGCTATTTGGATCATTCCAGCGAGCGCGGCACTCGGTATCTTTTTGCTGTTCGCTGTTATGTTTCGGCCGGCGAAAAGTTCCGCAAGTCATAGCGCATGACGGGCCGTGCTGCCGACCGCCGAGCGATTACTTTGAATCCGGCGCGAGCGAACGTCGAAGCGTATCCGGTGCCGGTAGCACTGGGCGATTCAGCTGCATCAAAGGGGTAGGCCTCGAGCGCCGGGGCTTTGGCGGCTTGCAGCGCCGCTTCTATGAGTACCGATGTAACACCTTGGCGACGATAAGCGCTGCGCACGTACAGACAGGACAAGGCCCACACCGGCACATCATCGACAGGCCGTAGGCGCCAAGTGCGATCCAACCATGGCAAAGCACCTCGCGGTGTCAGTTGGCACCATCCGACAGCCACATCGCCATCGAAAGCGACAAGCCCCGGTGGCGGCCCTCGCTTCACCACCTGGTAAAACGCGTTCCTGTTCTTGGCGGCGGGCTGTCTCTTATAAGCGCTCCCAATCCGCCAGTACATGCACCAGCATCCGTTGCAGGCGCCTTTCTTGCCGAACAGATCCTCAAGCGCAGGCCAGAGACTTGGAGTAAGCGGCTCAATGGTTATCTTTACGTCACCCTCTATCACCGTCTTGCGCATCCGCGGCACTCCCATACTCCTGTATTATCCCGGCCCTTGATTCTCCTCACATGACATTAAACCGTCGAATATTGCTGCCGGCGATACTATTGCTGGCCTCCATCGGATGCTTTTCAGCCGGCGCGCAAACCCCGGACCTGGACCCGTTCGCGCATCCGCCGGAACTCGAGGCCGACGTGCGCTTCTGGATCCGCGTGTATACCGAGGTCACCACTGAGCAAGGACTGCTGCACGATGACTGGAATCTCGGATTGGTCTACGAGGTGCTGCGATTCGATCCGGCGGACTCGCCGCGCCAGCGCGAGCATGTCGTTATGCAGGCCAAGGCCCGCTACGCCGAACTGCTGCGCCGATTTGCGGCCGGCGATACCGACAACCTGACGGCGCATGAGCGGCGCATTCTGCATGCGTTCGGCGAAAAGGCGACGCCGGCGCAGTTTCGCGATGCCATCGAGCGGATTCGCTTTCAGCTCGGGCAGGCCGATCGCTTTCATGAAGGGTTGATTCGGGCCCAGGCCTACGAGGCGAATATTTCCCGGGTTCTCGCCGACCGCGGAGTGCCGGCGGAAATAGGCGCGCTGCCGCACGTCGAATCATCGTTCAACCCCGCCGCCTATTCCCGCGTCGGCGCTGCCGGTCTGTGGCAATTCATGCCGGGGACCGCCAAGCGCTACATGCGCGTCGATAGCTTGGTCGATCAACGCCTCGATCCCTATAGCGCGACAGAGGCGGCGGCGAATCTCATGCTCTATAACTACCGCCTGCTCGGCAGCTGGCCGTTAGCCGTGACTGCCTACAACCACGGGCCGGGCGGATTGCGGCGCGCTCAGGATGATCTGGGGACCAGCGACATCGCTGTGATCGTCAAGCGCTACCAGGGCGCGACATTCGGATTTGCGTCGCGCAATTTCTACGTGGCGTTCCTGGCGGCCCTCGAGGTCGATCGCAATGCCGAGAAATATTTCGGTCCGTTGACGCACCTTCCGGACGCGCCCAGCGCGCTCGTCGTATTGCCCGACTACATCGCCATCGATTCGCTGGCCAAGGCATTCAAGGCAGATTTGGGGGCGCTCAAGGTCTTGAACCCTGCGCTGCGTCCGCCCATATGGAGCAAGGCGCGCTTCGTGCCGCGAGGCTATGCCTTGCGGGTGCCGGGTTCGCCGCAAGCTGCGGACGTTGCCGCCGCCTGGGCGCGAGTGCCACCGGTGGAGCGCTACCTCGCGCAACGAAATGACGGCGTGCATAAAATGCGCCGCGGCGAGAGCCTCGCAAGCGTTGCGGCGGCCAGCGGTGTCACGTTGAATCGTTTACTCGCCGCGAACGGCTGGAGCGCTACAAAAACACTGGCACGTGGGGATCCCGTACGTATACCTCTGCCGGTATCGCGTGCGGAGAGTTCGGGTGCTGCGCCTACGGTAGTGGCGGCAGACACGCAGGGTGCAGGCGCGACGCCGGCCGCGGCGCCGGCTGGCGCTCCGGCCGTCGCTCCGGCCGCCGCTCCGACCGTCGCAAAGCTACCCCCGCCGCCCAAAGAACCGGTCTCCGAGCGACAAGCGGAAAGCACGGCGCTGCTGCCTGCGGCCTCGCCGACGGGCAATGGCGACACCACCGATTACGGGGTCGGTCCAGGCAACACCGTGGTGGTCCAGGCGGCGGAGACGTTGGGACACTTCGCAGATTGGTCCAAAGTCAGTTCGCAATCGCTGCTTGCACTCAACAAGCTGCACAAGAACGCCATGGTTACCTTAGGGCACGAGGTGAAATTGGATTTGTCCCGCGTGAGCGCCGCGCAATTCGAAGCGGCGCGGCGCGACTATCATCGGCAATTGCAGGAAGGCTTCTTTGCCGCTCACCGCATCTCGGGCACGGAAAATTACATTATCAAGCGCGGCGACTCTTTATGGATCATCGCGCAACAGCACGCGGATTTGCCGGTATGGCTGGTCGCCGAGTACAACCCCGATGTGGATTTCGGAGATGTAAGGCCGGGAACCACCATTGCCTTACCGCGGGTCGAAGCCATCAATCGGCAGTGATGCCTCGAGAATGAAGATAGGCAGTCAAGGTCTCGTGGGTGTCGCCGGCAGCGGCGAAGTTCATGACGGAATTGTCCTCGGTGCGGACATCCAGCTGCAACTTCTCGCTGGCGGCCATTTGCTTCAGCACTTCTAAGGTCAATTCGAAGTAGGCCGTCTGGCCCCAGGAGGCCACCGGCTGGTAGGGTCCTCTGCCCAGCTGGGGCGCGTCTGCGGGCGTGAGCACCCGCGGCCCGCTGTCGAGAATGAGTGTCAAGGCGGCCGAAGATCGGATATCCGCGATGGGCCGATCGTTGCCGGGCGCGATGTGTACCCACAGGCCGTACACGATGGAACCGCTCCGATCCCATTCCACCGGGCCTAGGTACGCAAAGCTGGCCCTATTCCGCAGGTTGTTAAGGACGTGCACGCCGCTCTGAGGAGTGCTTGGCAGCAGCTCGATCGGTTCCTTCAATGTGCCCACGGTCATGGCGGTGCGATCGTCCAAGTATTCGACGGGTTTGATGGGCGCCTGGCCGGCGCAGGCGCTTAGCAGCGCAATAGTCAGACTTGCAAGGATTGATGACAGACGCATGACTCGCAGTATAGCGGGACGTGAGCTAGAGCCGATTATCGGGTTGCCGCTAACAGGTATACTTTTGGCAATGGTTAAGCGATTGGGCCGGTACTCGGCAACAACCCTGTTTTTATGTCTGGTGCTGGCGACCGTGTGCTGGAGCGGCGGCGCCTTGCCAGATTCTGCCCTGGCCGATCGGGTAGTGGTCCATAAGGCTCAGCATAGGCTGTACCTCTACCAAGGGGACCGCCTGTTAGGGAGTTACAAAGTCGCGTTGGGGTTGAATCCCGTAGGGCACAAGGAGCGGGAACGCGATTTCAGAACACCGGAAGGCCGATACTTTCTTTCGCGCCGCAATACGCGCAGCGATTATTTTCTGGCCATCCAAGTCTCCTACCCGAACAAAGAAGACGAGCAGCGCGCGCGCAAGCGGGGCTGGGCGCCCGGTGGCTCGATCATGATTCATGGTTACCCGAACTTACCCCACCACCCGGCAGCCTATTATGAGTCGAACGACTGGACCGACGGGTGCATAGCGCTCTCGAACTCGGACATGGTCGAAGTGTGGATGCGCACGCAGGACAATATTCCGATCGAGATTTACCCCTAAGGATAGTGCCGCGTGGAAGCCTCGATTCTATCGTCGGAAATGGTCGATGCGCGGGTGGCGCCGAAGGGAAGCCTGGAACATCTGTCGCAGCAAGAAATCGCGAAATTGCTGGATTCAGGCCAGGGCGGACTGTATCCCTTGTTTCGAAAGTGCGCGCTCGCCGTGCTCAACTCCGGCAGCGAGATCGACGATGCCCGGGTGATATTCGAAAAGTACAAGGATTTCGATCTGCGCATCGTGCGCCAGGCCTGGGGCATCAAGCTCGAAATCAAGAACGCACCGGCAGCGGCCTTTGTCGACGGGCAGATGATCAGGGGCTTGAAGGATCACCTGTTCGCCGTGCTTCGCGATGTGGTCTTCATCTCCAATGAGATCATGGAGAGCGGCCGTTTCGACCTCAATTCCTCGGCCAGCATTACCAATGCGGTATTTCATATCCTGCGCAACGCTCGGGTCTTGGAGTTGCAGGTGCGGCCCAATCTAGTGGTCTGTTGGGGTGGGCATTCGATCCGGCGCTTCGAGTATGACTACACGAAAAAAGTGGGCTATGAGCTGGGGCTGCGCAGCCTAGACGTATGCACGGGATGTGGTCCGGGTGCCATGAAAGGACCCATGAAAGGAGCGACCATCGGCCATTCGAAGCAGCGCATCACCGACGGGCGCTACTTAGGGATCACGGAGCCCGGCATCATTGCCGCGGAGCCGCCGAATCCGATCGTGAGCCAATTGGTCATCATGCCGGATATCGAAAAGCGCCTGGAAGCCTTCGTTCGCTTGGGCCACGGCATCGTCATTTTCCCGGGCGGCGCCGGAACGGCCGAGGAGATTCTGTACCTGCTCGGCATACTGCTCGAGCCCGCCAATCAGAAAATGCCTTTCCCCGTGGTGTTCACGGGCCCCGCAGACAGCGCCGAGTATTTTGATCAGATCCACGACTTCGTCGGTGCGACGTTGGGAAGCGCCGCGCAGGCGCGCTACAAGGTCATTATCGATGATCCTGCCGGTGTGGCGCGCGCCATGGTGCAGGGCATGGCGGAAGTGCGCGACTATCGGCGCCAGGCGAGCGACTCCTATGGATTCAATTGGCTGCTGAAAATCCCGCTGGAATTCCAGCGTCCGTTCGAGGTGACGCATGCCTCGATGCGCGCGCTACGCTTATCCTTAAACCAGCCGGTTCATGAACGTGCCGCCAATTTACGGCGGGCCTTTTCGGGCATCGTGGCCGGCAACATCAAAGAGTACGGCGTCAATGCCATCGAACGCTACGGTCCGTACGAACTGGCTGGGGAACCGGCGATCATGGAGCCGCTGGATAAGCTGTTGCGTTCCTTCGTGGCGCAAGGCCGCATGAAGTTTACGGGCGCGGAGTACAAGCCGTGCTACCGACTCGTGGCATGAGCGAAGCGCTGCATATTCGATATCGATTCGACTTGCCCGATGGCTCAACAAAACATGTGGATTTGGCTTTTGCAGCGGCCGATTTCCGGCTGTCGAATCCAACTCCGGCCGAGCCGCCTTTCTGGACGGAATTGAAGTTCAGCCAGTGCGCGAATTGCCCCTTAAACGCGGACGAATATCCCCACTGCCCCGCGGCATTGCAGATGGCGCCGGCGGTCGAGTCCCTCAAGGCGCTGGTTTCTTTCGACACGGTGGGCGTCACGGTCAGCCAAGCGGAACGCACCGTGCATTCGGAAACCACGGCGCAACAAGCCATGAGTTCGGTGCTCGGATTGATCATGGCGACGTCCGGATGCCCTTGGACCGATCGGTTGCGCCCCATGGCGCGCTTCCACCTTCCCTTTGCCAGCGAGGCGGAGACCGTGTATCGGACCGTTTGCATGTTCCTGCTGGCCCGCGAGCTCACCGGGGCGGCTGCGACGGAAGGGTTCGTGCCGCTCAAGCATCTGTATGAGAATCTGCATGTGGTCAACCGCGACATGTCGCGGCGCCTGGGCGCGGCCACGCGAACCGATCCTGCACGCAATGCCATGGCGCTCTTAGACTCCTATACCACCTTGTTGCCGGCGGCGCTCGAATCCTCGCTCGAGGAACTGAAGCCGCTTTTCGATGCCTGGCGAATCGGCGCGGTTTCCTCCATTTAACTTCTGCATTTGACTTACCGTATCGAAGCGTGAGATGTGTATCTCAGTGCTGTCGCCATTGCGCGACAGCGGGAGCTGCTCGTGACACAGTTCCTGTCGAGGAATAGCCGCGGCACTTACTGTCGTTCCCATCACAGAGGCACACGAGATGAGCGACGTTAAAAATACAACTCGATACACGGGAGTGGACCGCAGGGCCCCTCGCGCTGACTCGACCGTTGTCAAAACCGGCGGCCGCCACTCGGCGATCACCAACAGTCTTTACAACTGGCACAGTTATAAGAATTGGGCGGAAAAGGCGCGAGGCAATTTCGACGAGAAAAAATAAGCCAGTGCCGCCCCCTGGCGGCAAAGCGCGCTAAGCGCTGACCGGCAACGGATTGGCCGGCACCGGATCGATGCTTTCACCCGCGTGCGCTGCATCTTCCTTGGCCTTGAGCCACGCCAACATCGGTTGCCAATCCTCGAGATCTTGCTCCACCACATAGCGTTTCATTTCGTGCAGTCCCAGGCCCTGCTCGGCGGCGCGAACGTAGTTTTGCGAGTCCCGCAGGGTGGCAATGACGGGAATTCGTAAAGTCTCCAGAAATCGCATCAGCGATTGATAGATCACCGTATTGCGTTTGACTCGATTGGCGACCACACCGATGCGGTATTCATCACGGCGCACCTTGGCAATCAGCAGCAAGTCGGCGATGCACTTCGAGCAGGCATGAATATCGATGTCGGAGGGCAGCACCGGGACGATGATGGCGTCCGCGTTCTTCGTCATGTCGGGCATGGCTTGAGCCGACACGGCGGCAGGCGTATCGACGATGACATGCCCGGCGTCCGCCGGGATGCGCATTTGCCAGGCGCGGGTCACCCCGGCATTGCGCTCAAACGCCGCGATGCCGTAAATGAAGGGTTGATGGGCCTTCCGCTTTTTTAGCCAACGGCTGCTGGAGGCCTGCGGGTCATTATCCTGCAGCAGCGGACGGTCGCCCTGACTCGCAAAATAGCTGGCGAGATTGGTGGCTATCGTCGTTTTTCCCGAGCCCCCTTTGGGGTTCAGGACGAGAATGCGCTGCATGTCCGCAGAGCCTACGCAGCCGCAAGCACCATAGCAAGCAAGGCGCGGTGCTTAGGGTGTGATGCCTCTCACGGTTAGCAGCAAGGCATGCACCTAGACTAAAAGGCGTGGAGTGGATGCTACAAGTAGTTGATGAAATCGACGATGCGTTGAGCGCAGTGCGCTTGTACACGCTAGGGTGGGCCGAAGAGATGGGTATCTTGCTGGCCGCAGGTGCCGCCGCTTGCGCCGTGGGCGCAGCGCTGCTGCGAGCCGCTTAAGAATTCCCGGCGCCGCAAAATCCATTATGATGCCGGGCATGGCATCAATCCATTCCTCCAAAGTCGTTCTCGCAGTCTGCGTCGCGCTCCTCGCCGGATGCAGTGCCAAGTCCGATAAACCCGCGGCAAGCACCGCAACGCCGGCGGCCAATCCGGTGGCGTCGCTGCAGATCGTCACGCTTAAGCCTGGCACGGGCGCAACCATCGGCGGCGGCCAAATCGCCGTGATGCAATACACCGGTTGGTTGTACGAGGCCGGGGCAAAGGATTTGAAGGGCAAGCAATTCGACAGCTCCCGAAACACGGGCCAGCCGTTCAAGTTTGCGCTGAACACCGGCGCGGTTATCAAGGGATGGGATCAGGGCATCGTCGGCATGAAGGTGGGCGAGAGTCGCCGCCTCATCATTCCGCCGGACCTCGCCTATGGCGATAGCGGTGCTGGTGGGGTCATTCCGCCGGGCGCGACCTTGGTGTTCGACGTCGAACTGGTCGGCATCGAGTAGGGTAGAAGCGGCGGCCGAGTTGCCTCAGCCGCCCCGGAAACCCGTCAAATCAACTCAATTCACGTATTCTTTCAGCGTCTTCAGTGCGGCAATGCGTACTTTTTTGCTCGCCGGCTTCGCCTTGAACATCATCTTCTCGCCGTTGAACGGGTTGACACCCTCGCGCGCCTTCGTGGCAGGCTTCTTCACGACCTTCATCTTCAAGAGGCCGGGCAGTGTGAACAGGCCGTGACTGCGCAGACTCTTCTTAATCGAGGCGCCAAGCGAGTCAAACACGGCTCCGACCTGCTTCTTAGAGAGCTCTGTTTCCTTCGAAATCGTAGCGAGAATTTCAGACTTGGTCGGTGCTGCATTCTTTTTCGCCATATTAAATCTCCTAAAATGTTTTGCGAGCGTGGGCAGTAAATGCCCACAAATTCAACTCGGCGCCGAAAATAACATAGAAAAAAGCCGATGTTTAGCGCAAACGCGAAAAAAGATTTTTAGCGTTGATGCAATTCGCCCTGGTTTTTCAGGGCTCCGCGCCTGCCGAGGCCTCGGTCAGGAGGCAACGCGTCGCTTCGTTCACTGTGATATCAGGCATGTACGAGCCCATGTTCAACGCAGTAACACTAGCAACGCGCCGATGGCGATCGATACCCAAAGGACTGAAAAATCTATTTGTCCGATGCGCGGAATCATGCGTCGCACCGGCTTTAAAATAGGCTCGCAGAGCGCAGACAGCAAGCGCACACCCGGCGCGTAGCCGCCCGGCGATATAAAGCTCGTCAGCCAATACAACAGCATCGCAAACAAGTAGACCCTCAGCACCAAGCCCACCAAATCGAGCAAGGTGATGCGCAGGAAGGTCAGCACATCGGCCATCCCGCCCGCCAAGGCCAGCAACGCGAAAGTGCGCGCCGAGGCCACGAGCAGCACCGCAACCACGGTGGCGGTGTCGATCTTGCCCACCGGCGGCAGCACCTTGCGCAGGGGCAGTATCAGCCAGTTGGTGACGCGCACGATGGCATCGGCCATCGGATCGCGAAAATCGGCGCGCACCAGCTGGAATAGGAAGCGCAGCACGAAGGCGAGCAGCAACAGCCACAGCAACATATCGACGATGTATCTGATCGCTTCCATTTTCAGATCGTTAGTTTTTT
>DASWUU010000108.1:0-6313 GCA_036401515.1 Steroidobacteraceae bacterium | reverse complement strand
TGATTCGCCAAATCTCTCAGCACGCCCATTCCGAGATCGTGGGCATGCTGCCCGAAGGCAACTGGATCACGCGCGCGCCCACCTTGAAGCGCAAGGCGATTTTGATTGCCAAAGTGCAGGATGAAGGCGGCCACGGCGCCTACCTGTACAGCGCCGCGGAGACCCTCGGGGTGAGCCGCGACCAGCTGATCGAGCAATTGTTGTCGGGCAAAGCTAAATATTCGAGCATTTTCAATTACCCGACGCCCACGTGGGCGGACGTCGGCGCTATTGGCTGGCTGGTGGACGGCGCCGCCATCATGAATCAGATTCCGTTGTGCCGCTGCTCGTACGGCCCGTACGCGCGCGCCATGGTGCGGGTGTGCCGCGAAGAGAGTTTCCATCAGCGGCAAGGCTACGATCTGATGCTGCAGTTGTCGCGAGGCACGGCCGAGCAGAAGCGCATGGCTCAGGAGGCACTGAACCGCTGGTGGTGGCCCGCTCTCATGATGTTCGGTCCTTCGGATGCAAATTCGACCCACACGGGCGACTCGCAGCGCTGGAAAATCAAGCGCTTCTCGAATGATGAGCTGCGGCAGAAATTCGTCGACTTCACCGTGCCGCAAGCGGCATTCCTCGGCCTCACCCTGCCGGACCCCAACTTATTCTGGAATGAGTCCAAACAGCAGCACGACTTCGGCGCGATCGACTGGAGCGAGTTCGATCAAGTCCTGAAGGGCAACGGTCCTTGCAATGCCGAGCGTCTTGCTGCACGCCGCAACGCGCATGCCGCGGGCGCATGGGTGCGCGAGGCGGCGAGCGCGTATGCCGCTAAACACCGGCCGGTGCCCACGAGCGAAGCGGCCTGATCCGATGGAAGACAAGCACCAATGGCCTCTTTACGAAGTGTTCGTCCGTGCCCGAGGCGGACTCGACCACAAGCACGTAGGGAGTCTGCACGCCGCCGACGCGCGTACGGCCTTGGGATCTGCGCGCGATCTCTATACGCGCCGTCAGGAAGGCGTCAGCATTTGGGTGGTGCCCTCCAAGGCCATCGTCGCGTCCGACCCGACCGAGACCGACTCTTTTTTCGAACCGGCGAAAGACAAGATTTACCGGCACCCCACTTTTTATGAAATCCCCGACGAAGTGAAGACGCTGTGAGCGCCAGCGTCAAAAAGGTCGATGCACAGGCTCTGTTTCGCTATGTGCTCCGGCTAGGTGACTTGAGCCTGGTACTCGGACAACGCTTGGGAGAATGGGTTGGTCACTCGCCGGCTCTGGAAGAGGACTTGGGTCTTGCGAACATTGCCCTCGATTTAATCGGACAGGCCCGTCTGTTGCTCTCTTACGCCGGCGAGGTGGAAGGCCGCGGCCGGGACGAAGACAAGCTAGCCTACCTGCGCGAACAGGGTACGTACCTCAACCCGATCCTGGCCGAGCAACCGAACGGCGATTTCGGGCAAACCATCGTCCGGCAAGTGCTCATCGACGCCTTCCAACTCGAGCTCTACCAGCGCTTGGCCGGATCCCTCGATGAGCGCCTGGCATCCATCGCTGCAAAATCCGTCAAAGAAGTTCGTTATCACCTGCGCTACAGCGCCGGCTGGCTGGTCCGTCTCGGCGATGGCACCGATGAAAGCCGTGCCCGCGTCCAGTCGGCCGTCGACTCCCTGTGGCCGTACACGGTGGAATTGTTCGCCGAGGATGATCTCGACTCCAGTATGGCCGACAGTGGCATCGCCCCGCGGCTGTCCGAGGTTTACGCCGCGTGGTCCGCGCGCCTGGATGCGATCCTGGCCGAGGCAACATTGCAGCGCCCTGCCGACCGGCCGCACGCCTGGCACGGCAAGCGCGGCCAGCACAGCGAGCATCTCGGCTACATCCTCGCCGAGATGCAGTACCTGCAGCGCGCCTATCCGGATGCTCGCTGGTGAGCAGCGTACTGGTGAGCGTTGAGGAGCGGGTCAGATCGGCCTGGGAAGCGCTCGCACGCGTCGAGGATCCGGAGATTCCGGCAGTGAGCATCGTTGATTTGGGCCTGATCCGTTTCGTGCATGTGAAGCCCAATGAAACACTGGATGTCGGCCTATCCCCAACCTATGTCGGTTGTCCGGCGACCGAAGTCATTCGCCGATCGGTAATCGAGGCTCTCGAGGAAGCGCGTGTCGGAGAGTTCGAGGTGAACACCGTCTTGTCGCCAGCCTGGACCAGCGACTGGATCAGCGCCGAGGGCCGGCGCAAGCTGACGGCCTACGGCATCGTTCCGCCCGAACGCACGGTGTCGAATATGCGAGATGTGTTGCGCGCCGACCGGCCAGTGGCCTGTCCCCGATGCCATTCTCTCGATACCCAAACGGTAAGCGAGTTCGGCTCCACGCCATGCAAAGCGCTGCATCGCTGTCGAGCGTGCCTCGAGCCCTTCGAATACTTCAAGTGTATCTAACATGGCGGGTCTAGCCTTCCACCCCTTGAAGGTCAGATCCGTCGAGCGCGTGGCGGAAGATGCAACCTGCGTGACGGTGGAAATACCCGCCTCGCTGCGCGAGACATTCGCCCACCATGCCGGCCAGTATGTCACCGTGCGGCGCACGATCGATGCGCGCGACGAGCGGCGCACCTATTCCATCGTCAGCGCGCCGGGCGCCGAAGCGCTCAAGCTGGGAATCCGCATGCAGACCGGCGGACGCGTATCCGGCGATATAGCGTCCAATTTGCGCGCCGGCGACTTGCTCGATGTCGGCACCCCCATGGGACGATTTCGCACCGCCATCGATCCTGCGCGCCGATTTTCCTATGTGGCGTTTGCCGCGGGCAGCGGCATCACGCCCATTCTTTCTGTCACGACGGACGTTCTGGCCCGAGAACCGTTAAGCCGGTTCACGCTGATCTACGGCAATCGCAGCATTTCTCGGACCATGTTTCTCGAGGAAACATTGGCGCTGAAGAATCGGTACTTGGACCGGGTTTCATTGCATTTCGTGATGAGCCGCGAGCCGCAGCAAACCGAATTGCTCAATGGCCGGATTGATGGCGAAAAAGTGGTTGAGCTCGCCAAACATATCAGCGATATCAGAATTGCGGATGAATACCTGATCTGCGGACCCGGAGATATGGTGGATGCGGTCCGCAATGCAATCAAAGGATTGAACGGCGATGCTGCCATCCGCTTCGAACGCTTCGCCACCGCGAATTCCCGGCCCTTGGAAATTCTCATCAAGGAAAGCGCCGCGCCACCGCTGGAAGTGATGTCGATGATTTCCGTGGTGATGGATGGACGGCGGCGCAGCTTTCCCATGGCGCCGAGCGATGCGTCGGTGCTAGAGGCGGCGGAACGGGCGGGCTTGGAGCTGCCATTCTCCTGCCGCTCAGGTATTTGCGCCACTTGCCGCACCAGAATCGTCGAGGGCGCAGCCACAATGACGCATAACATCGCTTTGGAGCGCTGGGAAACCGACGCCGGCTTCGTGCTGTGCTGCCAAGCGCGGCCCACGACGCCGACGCTTGAAATCAGCTACGACCAAAAATGATCGCCGTATACAACTTGCAGGGGCACCCATGTCATACGAAACCATTCTGTTCACGGTGGACGGCGGCATTGCTCGCCTGACATTGAATCGGCCCGACAAGCTCAACAGCTTCAATGTTCAGATGCACGGCGAGGTTCGCGAGGCGCTGTCGAGGGTGAATTCGGGCGGTGCCCGCGTGCTGGTCTTGACTGGCGCCGGGCGCGGTTTCTGCGCCGGCCAGGACTTGGGCGACCGTGCGGTCGCGCCGGGCTCGGGAGGCCGCGACGCGGCCGGCCCAGACCTCGGTGAGTCGCTGGAGCATCGCTATAATCCCTTGGTGCTGGCACTGCAAAATTTGCCCGTGCCGGTGATTGCCGCAGTCAATGGGGTGGCCGCGGGCGCCGGCGCCAACATCGCACTGGCCTGCGATATCGTGATTGCCGCGCGCTCGGCGAGCTTCGTGCAAGCCTTTTCGAAACTGGGTTTGATTCCTGATTCTGGGGGCACCTGGATCCTGCCGCGATTGGTCGGCAACGCCCGTGCGATGGGACTTACCCTGCTGGGAAACAAATTGACTGCCGCGCAGGCGGCTGATTGGGGAATGATTTGGCAGTGCGTCGAGGACGAGAATCTCGCGGCTACGGTAGAGGCGCTTGCACAGCAATTGGCCGTGGCGGCGACGCGTGGCCTTGCGGCCACCAAGGAAGCCATTCGCGGCAGCTGGCAACATTCATTCCCCGAGCAGCTCGATGTGGAGCGCGACATGCAGCGCGAGCTCGGCCGCTCGACCGATTACACCGAAGGTGTCGCAGCGTTCACTGAAAAACGGGCGCCCCGTTTTACCGGCCGCTGACATGGAGGACTTGCGCTTGGCACAATCCGCGGTTGAGGCGCTCTACCGCACTGATCGCGCGTCGCAGAGTCTCGGTGTCGAAATTCTCGAGGTCGCGCCCGGGCGCGTGCGCATTGCGATGACGGTGCGTCCGGACATGGTCAACGGACATGGCCTGTGCCACGGGGGAATCATCTTTGCATTCGCCGACAGCGCCTTCGCATTCGCCTGCAATTCTCGGGGCGAACCGATGGTGGCCGCCGGCGCGAGCATCGAGTTTTTGGCACCCACCTTGAGCGGCGAGCGCATCACCGCAGCTGCCACGGAAGTCACGCGCACCGCGCGTCATGGAATTTACGATGTATCCGTGAGCACGGCTTCCGGAGAAACGGTGGCCCAATTTCGCGGGCGGTGTTCACGGCTGCGTCACTCCACAGGCCCCAAGGCAATCTAAATGAATTCACAAAGTTATGTATCCGGGCAATGGCAAAGCGGCGGCGGAGCCGGCGTCGCCATGCGCGATGCCACCAGCGGTGAATTGGTCGCGACCGCCTCATCCGACGGCATCGACTTCCGCGGCGCGCTCGATCACGCGCGCGAAACCGGGGGCCCCGCGCTTCGCGAGTTGACCTTCCATCAGCGCGCCACGCTTCTGCGAGCGCTTGCCAAGCGCCTCGGCGAGTTCAAAGAGGAATTCTACGAATTGTCCTTCCGCACCGGTGCGACAAAGAGCGATGCCGCCATCGATATCGATGGCGGCATCGGCACGGTGTTCTCGTTTGCCGGCAAGGGATCGCGGGAATTGCCGAACGCTCGAGTCTTCGTGGATGGCGACGTCGAAGGACTCTCCAAGGGCGGCAGCTTCGTCGGGCAACATCTTTATGTGTCGCGCGAGGGGGTAGCGGTCCAAATCAACGCCTTTAATTTCCCGGTATGGGGAATGCTCGAGAAGCTCGCACCGACGATATTGGCCGGCATGCCGGCCATCGTCAAACCCGCAACGGCGACGGCGTACCTCACTGAACTCGTGGTCCGCCGCATCATCGACTCGAAGATCCTGCCGGAGGGCGCGCTGCAGCTGGTATGCGGCAGTCTAGGCGATCTGTTCGAGCACTTGAACTGCCAGGACATCGTTTCGTTTACCGGTTCGGCGAGCACGGCGGCGCGATTGCGCACGCATCCGGCCATCCTTCGACATGCGGTACCTTTTATTGCCGAAACCGATTCATTGAACTCCAGCATCCTAGGTTTAGACGCCGTGCCGGGCACGCCGGAATTCGACCTCTTCGTCAAAGAGGTCGTTCGGGAGATGACCGTCAAGGCGGGGCAGAAATGCACGGCCATTCGCAAAGCACTGGTGCCCGCGCGTGTGGCGGGCGATGTCGTTGCGGCCATGCAGGCGGCGCTCGCCAACATTGTCGTGGGCGACCCACGCGCGGCCGGCGTGCGCATGGGGCCGCTCGTGAGCCAGGAGCAGCGAGCCGATGTGCTCAAGAGCGTAGCGCAGTTGCGCCGCGAGGCGCGGGTGGTGGCGGGCGACCTCGATCGTTTCGACATCAAGGATGCCGACCGACAGCGTGGTGCCTTCGTGCCACCGCTGTTGTTGCTCTCGAATGACGTCAAGGCCGCGCGCGCCGTGCATGAGGTCGAAGCGTTCGGTCCTGTGGCGACCGTGCTGGCCTATGCCGACACCGCGGAGGCGATTGCGCTCGCGCGTCGCAGCGGCGGAAGCCTCGCGGCGTCGGTTTTTTCTGCGGATGATTCGCTGGCCTCTCAGATCGTCCTGGGATTAGCGCCCTATCACGGCCGCATCCTGGTGGTGAATCGCAGCTGCGCCCAGGAATCGACGGGGCATGGCTCGCCGCTTGCGCCGCTCATTCACGGCGGACCGGGCCGCGCCGGCGGCGGCGAAGAGATGGGCGGCATTCGCGGCGTGCTTCATTATATGCAGCGCACCGCCGTCCAAGGCTCGCCTGACACCATCACGGCCGTC
>DASWUU010000107.1:0-5011 GCA_036401515.1 Steroidobacteraceae bacterium | reverse complement strand
TTATTATGCAGCCTATGTATTGGATCTCGAGGGAAACAATATCGAGGCCGTTTGTACACGCTAGACTCCGTCTAATCGCTTCTCACACCGGCCTTTCGCGTGTTGCAGAATTCGCGGGGCATTCGGTGTGAGGGGTTCTCCAATACACACGCCAGCGGCTCAAAGAATGCTGAGGAAAGCGAATCGCCATCCGCCAAGAGATTGGGGTGAAGCGAGGAGTCGCGCTACGAACCGCTCGGGCCGGCCTTTGTAACCGACCGGATTGTCGCACAACTTCCCTGCGAGGTTACCCGGCGAACCCCATCACCACGATGACTGCGATGCCGATCGGACACACGTAGCGAAGCGCGAACAGTAGCAGCCGGCGCGAGGTGTTCGACAAGCCGCTCAACTCGCCCGCGGGGATCCGCTGACCCAGCCGCCAGCCGACGAACACGCTCACCAGCAGCGCGGACAGGGGCATTAATAGGTTCGCGGACAGGAAATCCATCAGGCCGAAGACATCGAGCGCCGCGAGCCGGCGCACCCCCGTCACGGGGTGCCAGTTGGCCCAGCGGCCGAATGACAGCACCGCGCCCTGCCCGACCAGCCAGCAGCAGCCCATGCACAGGGATGCCGCGAGCCGCCTCCCCAAGCCTAGTTCGATGAGCCATGCTATCCAGGGTTCCAACAAGCCGACCGAGGGCGTAAAGGCGGCGAGCACCAGCAACGCGAAGAAAAGCGTCCCAATGACCCGGCCACCCGGCATCTCGGCAAAGGCCACCGGCAGAACCTCGAACACCAATTGCGGTCCGCCGGCTGGATTGAGCCCGTAGTGAAACACCAGCGGAAAAATCGCCACGGTCGCGAGCAGCGAGACAGCGAAAATCGAACCGATCACGGCAAGCACAGCGCGGCTCAAGGATTCACCGGCCGGCATGTAGGATCCGTATGCAATCATGATGCCGGCGCTGATGCCGAGCGCAAACAGCGCCTGACCTACCGCACCAAGCACCACCGCAGGCGACAACCGGGTCACGTCGGGCGCGAATGCAAAGCTTAAGCCGCGCGACACATCGCCGACGGCGAGCGAGTACACCACCAGCACGAGCAGAATCGCAAGCAGTGCCGGCGCGCGCCAGCGGTTCGCCCATTCGACACCGCGATTGACACCCTGGCCCGAGGTGAGTGCAACCAACGCGAAGAAGCCGAGCTGCCATAGCGACACGGCCCAAGAATCGGCGATGAAGGCATGGAATTTGGCGACTGCTGCCGGCGCGTCGTGCGCATAGTGTCCCGATGCGAAAAAGATGGTGTACGCCAGCACCCAACCGGCGATCATCGTGTAATAAGACACAATCAGAAATCCGGCCACCGAGCCGCTCCAGCCAACGACATTCCACAGCCGCGGCCCGCCGAAGTGCGCGGCTATAACACCCGCCGCCTTGGGTGGACTCGCGCGCGACCAGCGGCCGATGACGATCTCAGCGATGAGCACCGGCGCACCGAACACGAGACAGGCGATAACGAACACCAGAATAAAGGCGAAGCCACCGTCGGCGCCCGCAAGGTACGGGAATCGCCAGATGCTGCCGAGGCCGACGGCGGCACCGACCGCGCTCAGCGAGAACGAAAGGTCCGACGACCAGCGTTGCCCGCTCACGTCGCTCGCTCTGCGCAACCCGGGCGCTGCGCCGGCCCCGCGGCCTCATTCATGGCGCGATGGCGAGCACGCGCGCCGGGAAGCCGGTACCTTTCTCCTGCTTCGGCCAGGTCAGGATCGCGAGCGCCCCGGCCTCGGGTACCAGATCCAAGTTGGCGAGCATTTCGATCTGATAGTGGTTGAGTCCCAGGATGTAGCTCTCGAGCGAGTAATCATCCTTGGTGGTGGCGATGCCAGGGTCGGTATCGGTGGTCTCATGCCCCGAGGCTGTGATGTGACGCTCCTCGTACAACAGCTTCAGCACCGGCATACTCCAGCCGGGATAATGTGCAACGCCGGTAGCATCTCGGTTCTGCATTGCATCCTGATCAGGCCAACGCTTCGACCAGTCGGTGCGCATCGCGACAAAGGCATGCGCCGGGATGCGGCCATGCTTCATCTCCCACGCGTTGATATCGGCAATGCTGAGCGTGTAGTCGGGGTTAGCGGCAACCTTGGTGTGCACATCGATCACCACCAGCGGCAAAATCATCTCCTCGAGCGGGATCTGATCGACCGTACGCAGGCCCTCGTGAAAGTGGGCCGGCGGATCGATGTGCGTGCCCCATTGACCCACGTGGGTGAATTGCTGCACGTGGAAGCCGTCTTTCTTGATGGTATAGAGCGAGATGACCTTCTCCTCGCCGAATCCCTTCCAGTGCGGGGTGGTCGGGCCAAAGCTGTGCGTGAGATCGATGAGCCGCTTCGAGGCAAGCATGGCATACAGATCGTTGCTGCTCGGACTAGCCCCATTGGCTGCGGCGAGCGCCGCACACAGCAAGGGTACGGCGGCAAGCACGGCGGCGCTGATTTTAATCATGTCTTTCTTCCTATGACTGATCCGGCGTGTGCCCCTCGCGCCATCGCAACGCGAGGGGCACGCACTCAGAATTTGTAGTGGACGTGCACCTTGAACCAGCGCGGCATGCCGGGATACGTCTGTTCAAGGTTGTTAACGCCGGTGTTGTCGAACCCCATCGTCGCATAGTGCTTGTTGGTGAGATTCTCAAGCGATGCGCCGACCTCGATCCTCTCGCTTTGCGTCACGTAACTCACGCGCGCATTGGCGAGGCCGTAGCCCCCTTGAAGCGTGTCAGGCTCATCGGCGACGCCGAAATAGAACTTACTGAGATAATTGCCATCGAGCTGCGTCGACAGATGGCCGGCGAACATCGGCCAGGTGTAGCGCACCATCGCGTTGCCCTCCCAGCGCGGTGCATTGCTCGGCGTGTAATTGCCGGCCACGCCGGTTCCGCGCGCATCGATGCTCTCGATGATGGCATCGACGTAGGCCGCACCCAACCCTAGCCGCAGCCGGTCGGTTGGCGCGTACTCGAGCTCGAATTCCGACCCCTTGTTCTTGGCTGGGGCATTGCGGATCAGCTGCGCCACCGCGAACAGATAGGTTAGTACCTGGCTGTCCTTGTAGTCGTAGTAATACGCCGCTGCATTGAAGCGCAGGCGGTGATCCAGCCACTCCGATTTGACGCCCACCTCGTAGGCGTTCAACTTTTCGGGCTTGATCTCAAGTGCCGCCAATAGCGCCGGAGAGCTGATGGTGTTGGCAAACAAAGGGGCGTTGAAGCCACCGCCTTTCACGCCGCGGTTGAAGCTCAAATATGTCATGAGATCGTGGGTCCAGTGAAGGTCCATCTCGGCCTTGCCGCTCCACAAATTGGTCTTGAGGCTGTTGCTGTAGTCGTATAGGGCCAGACCCGCTATCGGAGTGAGCCTGACGATTTGGCTGCCCACCGGGTCCTGTGGGAACAGTTCCTGCGGATACCAATTGTAGTTGTAGTCCTTCTTGTCATAGGTGTACCGACCACCGACCGTGAAGCCAATCAGGTCGGTGAGGCGATATTCACCCTGCGCGTACACAGCTTCCGAGTTGGTCAGCAGGTTGTAGGGCGACACGGTCTGCGGCACGCTGCCGTCGAGGCCGGGCACGGCCGCGTACGGATAGGCACCGCCGGGATTGACGGGAGAGACAAACTCATTCGCTTGGAAATTGAAATTGCCGTTCCAGCCCTCGTAGTAGTCGCCTTTGATGCGCAGCGCATACAGGCCCGTGGTCCAATTGAGGGTGTCGTTGCCGCCGTTCAAGCGAACCTCGGCCGATTCCTGATTGACGTTGCTACCGTTGAAAAATTGAAACCAGGTGAGGGGCGTGGCGTCCGAATCCTCGGCATAGTTCTTGGTAAGTTTCTGGTAGTCGCCGATCGCGGTGAGGCGCGCGAAGCCCAGATCCTGGGTGTACTTCGCGGTAAATCCGCTGGTTTGGATGGTCGCAAAGCCTTGAAAGTTGCCATAGGTCGAGAACGGGCCGGAGCTCGGGTAACCGGTGCAGGGCGGCCCGTTTGTGCCGTTGCTGCAGGGCCCGTGGTTACCCGGGCCATAGCCGATGTCCTGATTCGGCGGCAGATAGGCATCGATCCCGTTGCCAATGGAGTAGGTGGAACGGACTTCCCAGGCACCCGCCTTTACATCGTCCTTCGAAAGACGCCCCAGCAACAACAGCTCTGAGGTGTCGCCGAACTTGAACAGCAGCTGACCGCGCAGCGCCCAGTCGTTCCCGTTCTCGGAGTCTTGGCCGCCGGCGACGCCAAAATGATGGAACAGCGGATCATAATGATTGCTCTCGAACGCGATGCGGCCATCGATACCGTTGGCGAGCGGCCCGCTCATCGCACCTTCAACGCGGAATAGGCTGTGCCCGCCGGTGGTGACATCGACATAGCCTTCTTCCTTGTCCGTGGGCCGGTTCGACAGGAATTGCGCCAACCCGCTGGTGGCGTTGCGGCCGAACAGCGTTCCCTGCGGACCGCGTAGTACCTCGACTCGATCGATGTCGAAGAGCGAGAAGGCGAGGCCTGCCATTTGGCTGACGTACACATCGTCGACATATATGGCCGCTGGGCTTTCCTGGTGATCGGCAAAGTCGTTCTGCGTGATGCCGCGGATCGACAGCGTGAAGGACGACGGACCGTTCGGCTGCGTCAGTACCACCGCCGGCATGGATCGGGTGATGTCGGTCGCCGTGACTGCGCCGAGCTTCTGCAGATCCGCGCCGGTCTCCGCAGAAATGGCAATACCCACATCCTGTGAGTTCTGCGCTCGTTTCTGCGCGGTGACGATGATTTCCTCGAGCGCGCCGCTCGCCGCAGGCGCGGCGACCTGGGCGCTGGCCAATTGCGCGCAGAGCGGCACCAGGCAGACCAGTATCGCCGGCAGCTGACGGGCTCTTGTCCACCGGGTCGGCGCGAAGTGTATATGCATAATCCCTCTCAAGTGTTTTTAGTTAAACCGAAATAAACAGGGTCTACGACCCCC
>DASWUU010000106.1:0-3678 GCA_036401515.1 Steroidobacteraceae bacterium | reverse complement strand
GCCGCTTCATAGGCATTGAATTTGCCGTGTTGATACAGCACCGAAATAATTGGCTCGGCCAGCATGATCAGGCCGACCGTCGAGGGCAATGTGAGCAGCAGCGCCCATCTGATCGCGCGCGCCAGCTCGCTTCGAAAGGCGTCCAGGCGGCCTGCCACGACCAGCCGCGACAGCAGCGGCAGCGTAACGGAGCCCAAGGCAACGCCGAACAATCCAAGCGGCAACTGCATCAGGCGAAATGCAATCGCCAGCCAGAAAATCGCGCCGTCGCCCAAGGTCGACGCAAACATCGAGTTGACCAGCACATTGAATTGGGTGGTGCTGGCGGCGATCACCGCAGGCCCCATGAGCAGCAAAATGGCTTTGACACCAGGATCTCTCCAATGGATGTCCGGCCGAAACCGATACCCTAAGCGCGCGAGCGAGGGCAGTTGCACGGCGAGCTGCAAGGCACCGCCGATGAGGGTTGCGAATGCCAGCCCAATTAAGGCTCGCGGTCCGAAATGCGGGTCAATCCAAAACCCTAAGCCCACCCCCCCGATGATCGATCCGATATTGAAGAAGCTCGATGCCATCGCCGGCACGCCGAACACGTTCTTCGCGTTCAGCATCCCCATCGTCAGGGCAGCTAGGGACACGAGCAGGATGAAGGGGAACATGATGCGCGTGAGCCGTGCAGTCAACGCCGCTTTCTCGGCATCGAAGCCGGGGGCCAACAGATGAACCAACTGATCGGAAAAAATCATGCCGACGATGCACAGCAGCCCCAATACCAACATGGTCATGGTGGCCACTTTGTGTGCCAGCCGCCAGGCATCGGCATCGCCGCCGCGTGCAATGGTTTTGCTAAAAGTGGTGACGAACGCGGTCGAAAGCGCGCCTTCGGCGAACAGGTCGCGCAGTAAGTTGGGAATGCGAAAGGCGGCGGTAAAGGCGTCCATGGCCATGCCGCCGCCGAACAAAGCAGCAAAAATCTGCTCGCGCAGCAGCCCCAAAAGCCTGCTGCACATCACTGCCAAGCCGATGATGCCGGCAGCCTTGGTGTTCAGTCGGTCGCTGCGATCGTCGCTCGGAATCGCAGCGGCGGCCGCAGACCTCGCGGCGGGGGACGCTGCAGTAGGCGTCGCGTCGGTGGGTGATTTCTTGCCGTTCACGGGAGCACCAGTCTATCTCGCCTGGCGCACCGGGACGCCAGGCGAAACAAATTCATGCCGCCGCTTCGATCAAGCCGTCAATGCTGCTTTGGCCTTCGCGACCTCTGCAATCACTTCTTCGGCGACATTTCGAGGAACCGGCTCGTAGTGCGAGAACTCCATCGTGTACGAGGCTCGACCGCTGGTCATGCCGCGCAGCTGTCCAATGTAGCCGAACATCTCCGAGAGCGGCACGATAGCCACAACGGCGATGTTGGTGCCGCGCTCCAGCTGATCTTGCACCGAACCGCGTCGGCGGTTTATGTCGCCGATCACATCGCCCAAATAATCTCCCGGGGTGACGGTCTCGACCTTCATCACCGGTTCGAGGAGAATCGGTGCAGCCTTGCGAATCCCCTCGCGGAATGCAGCCTTGGCCGCAATCTCAAAGGTCATCGCGTTCGAATCGACATCGTGGAAGCTTCCATCGATTAAAGTCGCCTTGAAATCCACCGTCGGATAGTGCGCCAGTACCCCGTCTTCCTTTTGCACCTTGAGCCCCTTCTCCACCGAGGGCACGAACTCGCGCGGTACCGAACCGCCCACCGTCTCATCGACGAACTCGAAGCCCTTGCTTCGCTCCATCGGCTCAAACACGATCCACACTTCGGCAAACTGGCCGGAACCGCCCGTTTGCTTCTTGTGAATGTATTGTTCGGTGATTTTCTTGGTAATGGTTTCGCGGTACGCGACTTGGGGTTCGCCCATGGTGCCTTCCACCCCAAACTCCGTGCGCATGCGGTCCAAGGTGACCTCCAAGTGCAGCTCACCCATGCCGCGCAGAATGGTTTGACCGGTGTCGCGATCCGTTTCCAGATGCAGCGAGGGATCGGCGCGAACCATCTTGCCGAGCGCGCTGCCGAATTTCTCCTGCTCTGACTTGTTCTTGGCCTTGACCGAGACGCTGATAACCGGCTCCGGAAAACGCATGCGCTCCAGCACCACCGGGTTTGCCGAGTCACATAGCGTATCGCCGGTTTCCGTATCGGCAAGGGACACGAGGGCAATGATGTCGCCCGCGCGCGCCTCCTCCACCGGATTGGCTTCCTTGGCAAACATCTCCACCATGCGGCCGATCTTTTCACGCTTGCCGCGCGTGGAATTCAGCACCGAGGCGCCCTTGGTCAGCACACCTGAGTACACACGGATGAACGTCAGCGCGCCGTAGATGTCGTTGATGACCTTAAACGCCAGCGCCGAGAAAGGCTCCTCGTCCGAGGTCGCGCGCTCGCCGATCGGCTCGCCGTCGGCGTCCACCGTCTTGATCGAGGGGACGTCCGTCGGCGCCGGCAAATAATCCACGACGGCATCCAGAACCTGCTGCACACCCTTGTTCTTGTATGAGGAGCCGCACAGTACGGGAGTAAAGGCCGAGTTCAAGGTTCCCTTGCGCAAGCACGCGCGCAAAATGTCGCCGGACGGTACGGTGCCATGAGTGAGGAAGGCTTCCATCGCGTCATCGTCCTGCTCGAGGCAGGTGTCAACCAATTCCGTGCGAAATTGAGTAACACTGTCCAGAAGCTTTCTATCGCTTGGCACCGTGATGTGCAATTTGTCGGCCAGATCGGGCGTCACGTCCAGCACCTTCCATTCGGCATCCTTGTCGTCCGACTCCCAGACCAGTGCCTTCATCTCGACGAGGTCAACCATGCCCTTGAAATTATCTTCGGACCCGATCGGAATCTGCACTGGCAGGGGCCTCGCGCCCAAGCGCTTCTTGATCATGTCCACGCAGCGCAGGAAATTCGCGCCGCTGCGATCCATTTTATTGACGTAACAAATACGCGGGACGCCGTAATTGTCGGCAAGCCGCCAGTTGGTTTCGGACTGCGGTTCAACCCCCGCTACGCCGTCGAATACCACGACGGCGCCGTCGAGCACGCGCAACGATCGATTAACTTCGATGGTGAAGTCAACGTGTCCCGGCGTATCGATCAGGTTGATTTTCTTGTCGCGCCAAAACGCAGACACGGCGGCGCTTTGAATCGTGATGCCGCGCTTCTGCTCCTGCTCGAGATAATCGGTCGTGGTGGAGGTCTTCAGATCCTTCGTATCATGGATATCGATGATCGTGTGCTTACGCCCCGTGTAATACAGGATGCGCTCCGTCGTCGTAGTCTTCCCAGCGTCGACGTGGGCAATGATGCCGATGTTGCGAATATCGGAAAGGGGGGTAGTGCGGGCCATAGCAAATTCCGTGAGTTGCAGGTGTAAATTGGGGAGGCCTTAAGGCCGGATCAAAAGCCGCGTATTTTGCCACGATGGCCTGGTATGTGTCGAAAAAAAGAGCAATGTTATGCCGCAGGGCCCCATTTCAAGACCCAGGGCCGGCGCTCAAGGGATTTCAACTACTTAACGCTGTAGCCCCGGCCTTCGAGGCAAGCAGCTTGAGCTCGCATATAGCTCGAGCGATTGCCACCGGCTGAACCCCCGCCGGGTTGCGTAGGGTCAAACCCGGTTTGTGACACCGCCCAGCGATGGCACT
>DASWUU010000105.1:0-46173 GCA_036401515.1 Steroidobacteraceae bacterium | reverse complement strand
CAGCGTGCTTTTCGGAGCACCGAATTTTGTTGCGACCCCCCACCTGGGCGCAAGTACCAGCGAGGCGCAAGAAAACGTAGCAATTCAGGTCGCCGAGCAAATCTGTGACTACCTTCTTTCCGGCGCTGTCACCAATGCGCTCAACATGGCGTCCATCAGCGCCGAAGAGGCACCGCGCCTGAAACCCTTCATTGGGCTGATTGACAAGCTCGGCAGCTTCGCCGGTCAGATTGCCGATGATGGGATCGAGGCAGTGGAGATTGAGTATGAAGGTGAGGTCGCCCATCTAAACACCCAGCCATTGACCGCGATGGCATTGGCTTCCTTGATGAAACCCTTACTGCCCGACATAAACATTGTGTCAGCGCCCGCCGTTATTAAGGGAAAAGGGATACCTCTGGTCGAATCCAGGCGCGAAACCTCACCGGTTTATGGCTCATTAATCCGAATCAAGGTCCTCACTGGCGGGCGCTGGCGGACTTTGGCAGGTGCCGTAAACGCTGGAACGGCCAAAATAGTCGAGGTCAAAGGGGTGGCGCTGGAAGCGGATTTCCATCCCGTGATGTTGTTCATTAATAACAAAGACGAGCCTGGATTCATCGGGGCATTAGGCACCATGTTGGGGGACGCCTGCATCAATATCGCCACTTTCCATTTGGGGCGCCAAGCCGCTGAGCAAGATGCGATTGCGATTGTAGGGGTCGATCAAGTGGTGCCGGTCGTCATTCAAGAGAAGCTGCGTGCCTTGCCGCACGTTCGCTATGTCAAGGTACTCAAATTCTAAGGTGAGGTAAGTATTGAAGGCAGCGAGAGCTAGTGAACTCGGAGCTTAGACCCGGGCGATGCCACTTTGAATGTAATGAGCCAACGATACGTATCTAAAATAAGTGCAGACGCCTATGAATTTAGCTAGAACATCGGCACCAATGTCATTGGCTTTTTGCAATCGCGGCCTAGCGCGTTTAATGATCGCGTGGCCGTCCGCGATTCGAAGCAGCCTGCCTTAATGTGGACTTATCAGCCGCCAATCCGCGACATGATGTTCGTCGCGAATGAGTTACTCGCCGTGCAACAGGATTGGTCGCTCATACCCCAGTTCAAGGATATTGACGCGGAACTCTTACCCCAGATTCTTGAGGAAGCTGGGCGATTTGCCAGTGAAACGCTTGTCTCCTTAAATGCGGTCGGTGACGCGCAAGGATGTTCGTATGAACTCGGCTCGGTTAAGACACCTAAAGGATTTGTGGATGCCTATCGCCGTTATTGCGATGCCGGGTGGCCATCGCTAGCATGTGATAAGCATTGGGGCGGCCAGGGCCTTCCCCAGATATTAAATGCCGCTCTGTACGAAATGCTGTTCGCGACTAATCATGGCTGGAGTATGTACCCCGGCATTGCCCATGGTGCTTATGAATGTCTGCGCGCCTTTGCGACCCCGGAGATTCAGGGCATTTACCTATCAAAAATTGTCAGTGGCGAATGGCTGAGCACAATGTGTTTGACCGAGCCACAGGCGGGCTCCGATGTTGGGCTGGTGCGCACTCGCGCTGAGCAGCGAACCGATGGCAGCTATTCGCTGACGGGTTCTAAAATATTTATTTCAGGAGGTAATCAAGATCTTACAGACAACATCATTCACTTAGTGTTGGCTCGCTTGCCTGATGCACCCGCTGGTACCAAAGGGATTTCCCTGTTCCTTGTGCCCAAAAATATCACAAACGCCGATCAGAAGGTCTTGAACGGCATCCAGTGCACCGGCATCGAGAAGAAGATGGGAATTAAGGGAAGTGCTACGTGCGTGATGAATTTCCTCGGCGCAAAGGGCTGGCTAATTGGCGAGCCCCATCGCGGGTTAGCGTCCATGTTCGTGATGATGAACTCGGCGCGGTTGTACGTTGGACTGCAAGGTCTAGGTCATGCCGAAATGGCTTACCAAAATGCTTGCCGCTACGCAGTCGAACGACGGCAAATGCGCGCGGTCAGTCGGCCGGATGGAGGATTGCCGCCCGCCAGGCGAGACGCGGACCCGATCGCTTTCCAACCGTCTGTTCGAAAGTCCCTATTGACCATGCGGGCGTTAATAGAAGGTGAGCGTGCGCTCGGGTTCTGGTGTGCGCACCTGCTCGATATAGCGGACCATCATCCAGATGCCTTGAGGCGCGACGAGGCTCATGGTCTCGCATCGATACTCACTCCGATAGTGAAAAGTTTTTTTACCGAAAACGGCTTTCTGCTGGCAAGCGCTGCACTACAGATTTGGGGTGGATACGGTTATGTGCACGAGTTCGGGATAGAACAGACGGTGCGCGACAGCCGGATTGCGATGATTTACGAAGGAACAAACGAAATCCAAGCGATCGACCTATTAGTACGTAAGGTCATCGCAGATGGCGGCACGAGCTTTCAAAGGTTGTTGCGTACGATCATTCACGAGGCCTCGCTTAGTCTCTCTACTGCCGGATGTGAACTCTTTGGGGGTGCACTGTTAAAGTTACACAAGGATATTGCGCGCCTAACGCAGGCGCTGATCACAGAAGCGCCAGGGAATCCGGAACAGGCATATGCGGTTTCGGCAGATTTCCTGCGCCTAATCGGATTGGCGACGATAGGATCGCTTTGGTCGCGGGCGGCGCGAATTGCAATAACTCGACTTAGGGAACACTTCTACAAATCGAAGTTCGAAACAGCGAAATTCTATTTTGACTATGTGCTGCCAGAGTCACAATTGCGCATCGAGTTGATCGGTCGGCGAGGGTGTACCCTGCCGTGGATTGATGAAAACCACTAGTGCATAAAGTCAGTTAGTGACGAAGTATCGTTTGCCATCATCATGCTACCGTTTGGACTTTACATTGGGGAGGTTTGACCGATCTTCACGCTACGTATTTCCTAGAGGAGTTTGACCGCGCAAACCCAAGGTGCCTCAACCGCAAAAGCGAATCAAAGGTTCGGCTTTTGCGACGCCGCAGATCTTGGGTGTAGCGGCATGATCGGGTCGGATAAGTAGATCACTTAACCTTGGACTAATGGTATGCCATAGCATGCATAGGTATCGATAATGGCCCTTCTCACTAGTTATAATCTACGGTAGTCTGACTCGCCATGGCCACCCCTCTAAGCATTGCCCAGTCTCAGCCCCTGCCTGCAGCCTCACTCGAGGCGGCGCGCCAGGCGGCTGAAACTTTCGCCAAAGCCAGCCGCGCAGCTTCCACCTGGCGCGCCTATGAATCTGATTGGCGACTGTTTATGGCGTGGTGCGCGGGGGTCGGCTGCGTCGCGCTGCCGGCCGAAGCGGCTACTGTCGCGCTCTTCCTTGCCTCACAGGCGAAACTGGGGATCGCTCCGGCCACGTTGAGTCGGCGCCTGGCAGCGATTCGCTTGATGCACCTGGGTGCGCGCGTTGCCTCGCCGCACGCTGCGCTTGAAGTCAATGAGGTAATGCGAGGCATCCGCCGTGCTTGGAAGCGGCCGGTTGCGCAGAAGGCGCCCGCGGTCGATGAGGAAATCAAAAGAATGGTCGATGCCGTGGAGGCGCAAACTTTGAAAGGCTTGCGCGAGCGCGCGCTTCTGTTGCTCGGTTTCGCGGGCGCCTTTCGGCGCTCCGAGCTGATCGGTTTGGACACGCAGCACCTGACGCAGCGTGCCGAGGGCCTCGAGGTCTTGATTGCGAATTCCAAGACCGATCAGGAGGGCGCCGGTCAGATGGTAGCGGTTGCCCGCGTGGCCCACTCGCCCTATTGCCCGGTGCAAGCGGTATCGGACTGGTTGGTGGCCGCGGACATTTCCACTGGCGCGGTGTTTCGCACCATGCACCGCGGCGATACCGTGGGGAAAACGCGACTCAGTGCACAGAGCGTCGCCCTGATCGTGAAGGGGCTCGCCGCCAAAGCGGGCCTGGAGGCCAGCCGCTACGCTGGGCATTCGCTGCGCAGCGGATTTTTGACGAGCGCAGCGCGTAATCGGGCGAGCATTTTCAAAATGGCCGAGCAATCCCGGCATAAGTCGCTCGATGTGCTGCGCGAGTACGTGCGCGATGAAGAGCGCTTCGAAGATCACGCGGCCGAGGGACTATTGCGTTCCGGGCCTCGTGCCTGATGCGGCTTTGATCGGAAAAGAAAGCGGCCGCCGTCCTGTCTCTAAGGCTTGTCGCGAAAAAAAAATTACTGGCACCGTGGGGCAAAGCACTCGCAGGATCGCAGGGCTGAAGACTTCAACTTACAATGCAGTGATTCGCTCATTGCTCAGTTACTATCCCATCGACATGAGAACCGGTTCAAGCTCAGCAGGCTTGCGCAGCCTCCCGGTCCCCTTTGCCGCCGTGCTCGCCAAGAACGGCGGCACCGACTCGGGCGGGCAATAGCCTGCGCAACAGCGGGTGGCTCTTCGGCTCAAGGGCCGTCGCGATCAGCGCAGCGGCGTTGCATGCCGCAATGAGCTTGCCGGTCCGCGCTGAAGTGGCGAAACCGCCGGCGCCCGAACAGCTTGATGAAATTCACGTCACCGCCGAGCGCCTAGGACTGCTGGGCACGGCCAGCACGGCAAGCGAGGGCATCATCGTCAATGACGAGCTCGCCTTGACGCCCGCATACCGTGTGGGGCAATTGCTCGAAACCATCCCCGGCCTGCAGGTGACCAGCCACAGCGGCGAGGGTAAAGCCAATCAATACTTGCTTCGCGGCTACAACCTTGATCACGGAACAGATCTTGCGACCTTTGTCGATGGCATGCCGGTCAATGAACCCACCCACGCCCACGGCCAGGGTTATACCGACCACTTAATTTTCTGATCCCCGAGCTCGCCACCAACATCAACTACACCAAGGGCACTTATTTTGCGGACGAAGGCGACTTCTCCTCCGTGGGCTCAGTGCATGTTCATTATCTCGATCGAATCGAGGACAAAATCTCCCTGAGCGGCGGCAGCTTAGGGTACGAGCGAATCTTCGCGGGCGGCTCGCAAAATGTAGCCGGCGGCGCAATGCTCGGCGCGCTGGAGCTACAGCGCTATGACGGCCCCTGGGTCAATCCGGATGATTTTCGCAAGCTGAACGCCGTCTTGAGGTACCGCCACGGCGATGAGGTAGACGGGTTCTCGCTTACGGCAATGCACTACCAGGGCAAGTGGAATGCGACCACCGACCAGCCGCAACGGGCCATCGATGCGGGGCTGATCAGCCGCTAAGGATCGCTCGATCCGTCGGACGGCGGCGAGGCGCAACGAGACAGCCTGACGGCCCAATATTCCCACAGCGTACAGGAGGGACAACTGCGCGCGAATTTCTATGCTTTCAATAACCGCCTGACGTTGTGGAATGACTTCACGCATTTTCTCATCGACCCAACCAACGGTGATCAAGAGGCCCAGCACGAAGACCGCAACGCCGCAGGCGGCGGTATCAGCTACCGGCGTGCAGCCCCCATTTTCGGCCTGCAAAACTTAGTGCTCGTCGGCCTCAGCACCCGCAATGACTTCCTCGATGTCACGCGTTACCCCACCCTGCAACGGCAAGTCGTCCCGGCTGTCTTTTCTCCCGCGGGATTCAGCGAAGCGGATCATGTGCGCTTGAACTCGTTTTCAGGTGATGCCCAAACGGCCACGCATTGGAGCGAATGGTTTCGAAGCGTGCTCGGCGTTCGCTACGACGCCATTTATGGCAAAGATTCGGGCACCAATTTCGGAACCGCCAGCGGGCACTTACTCGCACCCAAAGGCAGCCTGATTTTCCGGCCGCTGAGTGCTACCGGATTCTACGTAAGCGCGGGGCGTGGTTTTCACAGTGATGATTTGCGCGGTGTCACAGCGGCACAAACGGCCGGCGTTCCCGGCGCGCCGCTTATCGCCCGTCAGAGCGGCGAGGAAGTCGGATTGCGGCAGCAGATTACCGCCGCATTCACCCTGACGCTCGCCTTCTACACCTTAAATGCGGAGTCTGAAACGACCTATAGCCCCGATGACGGCGTGGATTTCGCAGGTCCCGCCAGCCGTCGCCGCGGCTATGAGCTAAATGCGACGTATCAAGCGGCGCGCTGGCTCGAATTTTATGCCAGCTATTCCGGCGATCACGCTCGCTATACCACAACCTATGATGATGGCACCGGCCACCCCGGCCGCTATCTACCCAATGCACCCTTTGCCACTGGATCATTCAATGTGTACGTGAAGGACCTAGGCCCCTGGAGCGGCAGCTTGGGATATCGATACTGGAGCGCGTATCCACTTTCTCCCGACAATGCCGTGCAGGGACATGGCTACGGTGAATATAGCGGCGATGTTCACTACCTTTTCAAGCACGGCTGGGTTGCGGGGATGGGCATTTACAACATCACCGACAAAAAGGCCAATGCAGCGGAATTCTGGTACATCGACCGCTTGCGCGGCGAACCTGCCGCGGGCACGGTCGACATCCATGTGCATCCTCTCGAAGGGCGCACTGCGAGGCTGACAATCGAGAAGTCATTTTAAATTCGCAATGACGGCCGCCTTAAGCCGCCTGAAAGGAACGGCCGAGCAGCTGAATTGCGCGTCAAGAAAATTGGCAGCCGTCGAGCAAGATCCTCATGCTCACCGCTGCCGGTAGAAATCAGCTGCAGTCACCTTCTAAATCCACGCGGTGCCGGGACTCAGCGGTGCGAGTGCGAGACCTCTGCGCGCGGCGCGACTCAGTAACCGTCATTCGCTGCGATGACCGCTACCTCAATGCTTGGAGAAAAAGCGGTCGTATTCTGCTGCGATCCACGGGACAGGATTGCGGGCGTAATCCGACATATAGTCTCCCGGTACATTAATCCCGGGCACCGGAGGTATCCATTCCTCGCGCAGTAGCTGGTCCGCGTTGCCAAAGTGGGCGGCGAGTTCGCGCAGTTTCGGATCATCGAGTACGGTCAGATGGCCCTTATCTACGAAAACGATCTTTTTGCCCTCGGCCGTCTCGAGCGTCATCGTGCCGAAATTGTTGTGTACGTCAAAGTGTCCGTCCGGAAGACCCTGTTGTTCAATCGTCGGGCCTACTTCCGGACTCGTCTCGGCGCCGAATGAGAAGTGAAAGATTCCCGATCGGCGCCGCTCACGATAGGTTCCCAAAGGAAAGCTCATTGAGCCGCGCGGCCGGATTTCCGATGGGATCACGCCAACCGAACACTCCTCGACCCAGCCAAATCCCGGTTTCGGCTGATCGCCGGGCCAATTGGTATTCTCGTATTGCTTGATTACTTTGCGAAGCTCATCACCATAGCGACCGCCGCCCTCAACGCGTTCTACGTGGCTGTGACGGATGTAGACCTTGATTTGGGGAAAGGCCCCCACGTGGTTGACTGTACCGGCCACAACCCCATTGACGTCAACCTGCCGCATAGATTCCGCCGACTCAAGCCCGCTATGGGCCTCGGTGCGCCGGGTATCGTTGCGGAAATATCCGTTCCCGGCGTCGCCGCTAAGTCGTTCCGGCATGCACATATATTCGCGCCAGAAGCGCGGCGCCTTCTCGATCTTGGAAATGTACGCGGGCAGCTTCCAAGTGAGATCCGTTCCCTCCGGATCCGTTACGTGGACGCGCCGGGCCTGTCTGAGCTGCTCCCACGCCAACTGATACGCGAGCGTTCCGACCTCGGGCGGGAAACCGAACTGGGCGGAAGCCAATAGCTCATCGGCACGCTGCCAGGGAATCTCCTCCCATCGGTAGGACATCCCGGCGTGCGTGGTGCTCAAGCCGCTGATGAGGATGTCATAGTTCTTGAGTGCGACGAGCTTTGGCACCTCGGTGAGCGCTAAGCCGCCCCCAAGTTCGATGCGCAGCACGTACTTCTGCCCAGAGCCGAGGAAGAGGTACATGGGATTCTCCAGATACCCCCAATCCCGATCGCCTAGGCTCGGGATGACATCCGAAATGTCGCCATAGAACACATCGGCGCTGGCACCGACTTCACGAATGGCCTGAGCAAACGCCTCGACAATCCTCGAATCATAGAGCGCCGTAACCAGCAGCAGCGCCTTCTCACCGGGCTTGATCTCATATCCGGGGAGTCCGCCACCCGGCTTTCGTTTCACGAAGATTCTTGCCGCCTGCAAGATATCCGAATCACTCACCGCCGTCGGCAAGTTGGGAAAGCGTGGCGCCGGAAATTCGAGTTGCTGCGTCCACGCGGCGCTAGATGTAAAGCAAAGCGCAGCAACCCAGAGCCACTTGATCCGTTGCGCAAACATTGATTGTCCTCTCCTGTCGCGTGAAGGAAAGCCAAATCCACGCGTGGCCGTTGAGTTGCGTATTTGGAATACAGTACGCAGGGTCCGGTATGCTGTCAATGATTCCCAAAAAGGTGGATGTCACAACTCGCCGCACAGGTTGGGCCCGGGGACCACGCGCGCAGCAATGGCACGAAAGCACTGTCGTCGGGCGTACGTATACATCCCGAACTGCTGCGACTTGCCGGGCCCGCCTCGTTGCAATGTATCCGGCATACCGGATACCATTCGCGACTCTAGTCCCGCTCGCGGAGGAGGCCTGCATGCCGAATAAACCGATTGTTCTTGCCATGCTCGGCATCGCATTGTTGCAGCAAACTGTAGCGGCGCGGGCGGAGGATTGGCTCATCCACGCAGGCCACCTTATCGATGTGGTCAACGGCCGTGTCCTGGACCGGGTCTCAATTGTGGTGCACGAGCAGCGCATCGTTCGGGTCGATGCAGGCTTTGCTGTTCCTGAGGCGAAGCAGCAGCTCGTTGAACTCGGAGATGAAACCGTGTTGCCGGGGCTGATCGACATGCACGTGCACATTACCGAGTCGGGCGGTGCGGGTGCCGCGCCCGGCGAGCAGTTTCTGCTTAATCCGGCCGACATTGCGCTGCGATCCGCCTATTACGCCGAGCAGACACTCCTCGCTGGCTTCACCACGGTTCGTGATCTCGGTGAGACCGAATCGGGCTCAGCGCAAGCGCTCAAGCTCGCGATCCGCAAAGGCTATGTGCGAGGTCCTCGCATCTTTTCCGCCGGACGGGCGATCGTGACCACCGGGGGCTACGGGGATCCGACTCGAGGGGTGCGGCTCGGACTGCTACCCAAGGCCGGGCCGGAAATGGGTGTCATCGATGGCCCCATCGAGGCGCGCCAAGTGGTGCGGCTGCGCTTCGAGGAGGGAGCTGAAGTCGTTAAGTTGAGGATCTCCGGCAGCCTCCTCAGTCCGCGCAGTGAGCTGGAGCGCATGCAGTTCACAGACGATGAACTCGCTGCGATCGTGTCCACCGCACATGAGTATGGGCTCACGGTCACGGTCCATGCACACGGCAACACGGGTGCGCGGGCGGCCATTCTTGCCGGAGTGGATTCCATTGAGCATGGCACTTATGCCGAAGATGAGACTCTGCGGCTGATGAAGGCGCGGGGAATATACCTAATCCCAACGATCTCCGTGGGCAAGTGGCTGCAAAAGACCCTAGAGAGCGGCGGGCACTATCCTGGGGTTAGTATAGAACGCGCGCGCGCGGTCGGACCGTTAGCCCAAAACACCTGCGCCCGGGCCTACAAGTTAGGCGTCAAGATCGTGTTCGGCACCGACGCTGGGATTTTTCCCCATGGCCAGAACGCGATGGAGTTCGGCTATATGGTGGAGGCGGGTATGCCGCCCATGGCCGCGATTCAATCGGCAACGATTCAAGCCGCACGACTATTGCGCGCTGATCGGGAGCTGGGCGCCGTCGAACCTGGCTACTTCGCAGATCTGGTAGCGGTGCAGGGGAACCCGCTAGAGGATATTTCGGCGCTAACACACGTGGATTTTGTAATGAAGGAAGGAAAGGTATACCGAGATGACCGCTTGCGGACGGCAAGCGTCGCGCCAACAGCCCCCTCCCATCCGAACTCCGCCCCTTAGGACCGATTGCGCGCCGCCGGCCCCCGCTCCTGCGCCAACTGATCGTTAACCGATCCGATTGAAGATGAAGTTATCAAAAAAAGCCGTGAGGCTGTTACCTAGCGGATCACTGGGACAAGACATCAACACATAAGCAATTCCTGGACTCGCAACAACCAAGGTTTGAGCGACGCTGAGTTCCCCGGTTGTTTGAGGAACTCGGGTTAACGCAAATATTGCACTCTGCAGCAAAAAGCCAGCCCGATCGTAAGCCTCAAGCAGTGCTCCGGGACCTGGTCGCCCGCACATTTCCAGCGGCGTCACTACCTTAGCGTCGATGCTTACCAAGCTGACTGGAATATCGAAGTCGATGCGAATCTTTCCTGATGCGTCTGCGTCCCCGGCCCACGCGGGCGCGTGCTGCAAAGTCACCAGATTAGGCGTGGACACGCTGTAGTAGGATGCCCTGGCCCACACATGTGCGACGCCTTGCGACTGCAAGGCGGTGAAGCTGACCCCCCAGCAAGCATAAGGATTATCTGGCCCATCCAATCGCGTTCCATCCGCGATTGAGTTGCCAGCGGGGTCGGCGTCAAAATCAATTACGAACTCCATCGCGCGCTTTGCCGTTGTCGGTGGGCGGCACGCTAGGGCGCGACCGATTGAGCTTGCCGCACGGTGGCGGTATCCCGCCAAATGCGTGCCGCGATCGACGCGCTGACCAGCAGCATACCCACAGCTCCCAATCGTTCCAGTCGATAGCCCCACGGGGGGAACATGGGCGATGTGATGCTCTGCGTCACTGTGTGGAATATCAAGAAAAACACCACCCAATGCGCCAAGCCGGACGCGCGCCACAGGACTCTGGCCCAAAGGATCACACCGATCAGACCGGCGAGCACGGAGACCAGCAAGAAAATTCGTGCGAACGGTCCTTCGGCGGTCGCCGCTACCAGCGCCACCGCGCCACTCTGACCGGCCGCCTGCGCAGCGGCAGCCTCCTGTGAAACAAAGCCGAGCGCTCCTGCGACCGGTAGGAAGGCAACGATCGAGCCGATCAGCAAGATCATGCCCCAGAACGCGACGCTTTCATCGGGCGTGTCACGGCGCCACCGGTACAAGGCCAGCCAGCCAAAGCATTGCAGCATCGAGCTCGGAAGCAACAGGCCCCAACCGAGGTGCAGCGTTGGCGATGCGGAAACCGCCGCAAACCAAGCGGGAGCGCCACCCGGGCTCGCCATGGGACCGCGAAAGGCTAACCCGAGCAACTCGCCGATGCTGGCCAGGAGCAGGCACAGGGCACCGAGCCGGACACGGCAAGCATCTCGCGCAGACCACAATAACGATAAGGAACTCCCCGCCGATACGGGTGCGGCGACAGTCATGGCAATCCTCCTTTGCACGGTGCGCTGAGAAGCCTTTTCCGGCAGTATACTTTATACCTCAATGATTGATGCTATGGTATAAGTACTTATGAAGCGAATAGTGTGTATGGGTGGCGGGCCCGCCGGGCTGTATACGGGGATCTTGTTCAAGAAAAGATTGCCGCGGGCTAGCATTGAAATAATCGAGCGCAATCGCCCGGATGACACTTTTGGGTGGGGCGTTGTATTTTCCGACAAGACGATGGGCAATTTCTCCGAGGCTGACGCCCCTTCGCACGCCAGCATCGTCGAGCATTTCTATCATTGGGACGATATTGAGGTGCACTTCAAAGGCGAAATCATCCGCTCCAGCGGCCACGGCTTCGCCGGTATTTCGCGGCGAACTCTTCTCAATATTCTCCAGGAACGCGCGGCTTCTCTGGGCGTCAAACAAACCTTTCAGCAGGAACTCGATGATACCGAGCAGTTCGATGATGCCGACCTCGTCGTCATCGCCGAAGGGGCCAATAGCAAGGCGCGGAGCCGGCAGGCGGCGCTATTCGAACCGAGCATCGATGTTCGCAAATGCCGCTTCATTTGGCTCGGCACTTCACGAAAATTTTCTGCTTTTACCTTCGCCTTCGAAAAAACCGAGTTTGGCTGGTTTCAGATTCATGCATACCAGTTCAGCCAGGAGCTCTCTACGGTAATCGTCGAAACCCGCGAGGAAACCTGGACGGCCCATGGATTGCACAAGGCCTCGACCGATGAGTCGATTGAGTTTTGCGAGAAACTGTTTGCCAAGTATTTAGGCGGGGAGAAGCTGCTGTCGAATGCACGCCATCTGCGCGGCTCGGCGTGGCTGAACTTCAATCGCATTGTTTGTCGGCGCTGGCATCACGGCAAGCGTGTTCTTATCGGGGATGCGGCGCATACGGCCCACTTTTCCATCGGTTCCGGCACCAAGTTGGCCATGGAAGATGCCATCTCCTTGGTCCACCACGTAGGCGGCTCAACGGCGGTCGAAAGCGGCTTGCAATCGTATCAGGCCGAGCGCAGCGTTGAGGCGTATAAGCTGCAGAATGCCGCGAGAAATCGGATGGAGTGGTTTGAGAACGTCGCCCGGTACGCGAACATGCAGCCTCTGCAATTTGCGTACAGCCTGCTATCGGGTAGTCAACGCATCGGGCACGCGAACCTTAAGCTGCGCGACTCTCGATTCATCGAGACAATCGAGAAAAGCTTGGCGAAGGACAACGGAATTACGCAAGAACGCCCGCCGATGTTCTTGCCGTTTCGCTTGCGCGGCATGCATCTCAATAATCGGGTGGTCGTGTCCCCCATGGCCCAATACCGGGCAGTGGACGGCGTGCCCACTGATTGGCATTTGGTTCACTACGGAGCGAGAGCCACCGGGGGGGCAGGACTGGTGTTCACCGAGATGACCTGCACGTCGGCTGACGCTCGCATCTCGCCGGGGTGCACGGGGCTATGGAATGACACTCAATGCAATGCGTGGCGGCGCATCGTGGAATTTGTCCACAAGGAATCCGAGGCGCGCTTTTGTCTGCAGCTCGGTCACGCAGGCCGCAAGGGTTCCACACAATTGGGGTGGCAAGAAGCAGACCATCCCTTGGAGGCAGGGAATTGGCCTTTGTGGGCGCCCTCGCCGTTCCCTTACCTGGTCGGCGTCAGCCAGGTGCCGCGCGAACTGACTCCAATGCAAATGGAATTGATCAAAGACGAGTTTGCCTATGCAGCATCCCTCGCGGCGAGTGCCGGTTTCGACATGCTCGAATTGCATATGGCTCATGGATATTTGTTGGCGAGCTTTCTATCCCCTTTGACCAACATGCGATGCGATGAATACGGCGGCTCTGTTGAAAATAGATTGAGATACCCGCTGCAAGTGCTGCGCGCGGTGCGAGCGGCATGGCCCGCCGACAGACCGCTAAGCGTGCGCCTCTCCGCCACCGACTGGGCTGAGGGCGGTCTCAGTGAAGCGGATGTGATCGTGATCGCCCGAGCCATGGCGGCCTCTGGTGCAGATATTCTCGATATCTCCAGCGGCCAGACAGTCGCGGCACAACAGCCAATTTATGGGCGCATGTGGCAGACACCCTTAGCCGATATGGTACGCAACTTGGCCGGCGTTCCAACCATTGCCGTCGGCAACATTTTTGAGGCCGACCACGTCAATTCCATCATTGCCGCAGGGCGCGCCGATTTGTGCGCGATCGCACGGCCGCACCTTGCACATCCTTCCTGGACGCTGGCCGAAGCGGCCGCGCAGGGCTACACAGAACAATGGTGGCCCGACCCTTACAGGTCGGCCAAGAGTCAGATGGAGCGAGCTGCGGCTCGAGCGGCATCCGTAGGCCCCGTTTGAAGGAGAATGAGCCCCTGCAGGGTCGGCATGCCCTCGTGACCGGCGGCGGACGCGGCATTGGTGCAAGCATTGCCCGATCTCTGGCGAGCCTCGGGGCCAAAGTGAGCTTACTGGGGCGAACGGCGGCGGCGCTTGAGACGCTCGCGTTGGAACTCACGGCCACGGGCGGGCAGAATGTTTTTTGCGTCACCGCCGATGTCAGCAAACGTGAATCGCTGGACGCCGGCTTTACGGCTGCACGGGCGATGTTCGGTCCCATCGAGATACTCATCAATAATGCCGGGCAAGCAATCAGCTCCCCCATTACCAAGCGTGACGATGCACTGTGGGACCAGCTGATCGCCACCAATTTGTCCGGCACGTATTACGGCATTCAATTAGCTTTACCGGACATGCTGCAACGAAGTTTCGGCCGAATCGTCAATATTGCCAGCACCGCCGGGCTCACTGGGTATCCCTACGTCGGCGCATATTGCGCCGCCAAGCACGGTGTCATTGGCCTGACACGCGCCGTTGCCAGGGAAGTGGCCACTCGCAAGATTACCGTCAACGCGGTGTGCCCAGGGTATACGGATACCGATTTGGTGAGAGAAGCCGCCGCGAAAATATCCGCCGTGACGGGTCGCACAATCGAGGAGGCACTTCAGACCATGACCAAATCCAATCCCCAGGGTCGACTCATTCGCCCAGAGGAAGTGGCCAACGCAGTCGCTTGGCTTTGCATGCCGGGCAGCGAGTCGGTCACCGGCCAAAGTATTGTTGTCGCGGGAGGAGAATTGTTGTGAACGCCGTTTCGCGGGCCGATATTCAAATGAACCCTGATCATCACGAGTCGCTACGCTTGTGGTTGCGGCTGCTCGGCTGCTCGAATTTCATCAAAAACCACGTGCGCAGAGCACTGGCCAAGCAATTCAAGATGACGTTGCCGCGTTTCGACCTGATGGCGCAAATCGAACGAGCGCCGCACGGCATTAAGATGGGTGAGCTATCGCGGCGAATGCTGGTCACCGGCGGTAATGTAACCGGCATTGTCGATCAACTGGAGCGCGCGGGATTGATTGTCCGGGCGGAGGACCCGGCCGATCGACGCGCTTACCTGGTGAAATTGACCAAGGCGGGCCGACAGCTTTTTACACAAATGGCGAGTGAGCATGAAACTTGGATTGTGGAGCTGTTTTCCGGAATGAGCATGCGCGAACAACGGGCGCTGAATGCCACCCTGCTCGGCCTGCGCGCTCAACTGGCGAGAAAAACATAATGACGGACTCGTTAGCCACTTATCAAGCAACGCATTTTCTCTGGACGATGCGCAATCGCGTCGGTTGGATTACTTTGAATCGGCCGGAGAAGAAAAACCCACTGACTTTTGAAAGCTATGCGGAACTGCGCGATCTATTCCGTCGCCTCCCCTATGCTTCGGATGTCAAAGCCGTCGTGATCGGCGGGGCCGCCGGAAATTTCTGCTCAGGAGGCGACGTCCACGAAATCATAGGTCCGCTCACGCGCATGAGCATGCCCGAACTGCTCAGCTTCACCCGCATGACAGGGGACTTGGTAAAAGCGATGCGTGCCTGCCCTCAGCCCATCATCGCTGCGGTCGACGGCGTGTGCGCTGGCGCGGGCGCCATCCTCGCCATGTCTTCGGATATTCGCCTCAGTACGCCTCGCTCCAAAACCGCCTTCCTGTTTTCGCGCGTCGGCCTCGCCGGTTGTGATATGGGCGCGTGCGCAATCCTGCCGCGCATCATTGGCCATGGACGGGCGGCAGAGTTGCTCCTGTCGGGGCGCTCGATGAGCGCCGATGAAGCTCTGCAGTGCGGCTTCTTCAGTCGCGTGGTTCCGGTCGAGGAATTGCACGCCGCGACGGAGCTACTCTCGCAAGAGCTCGCAGAGGGTCCGACCTTCGCCCATGGCATGACGAAGAGCATGCTTAACCAGGAGTGGAACATGGCACTGGAACAAGCGCTGGAAGCGGAAGCACAAGCACAAGCGATTTGTATGAAGACAATCGACTTTAGGCGCGCTTACGATGCATTTTCATCCAAACAACGTCCCGCATTCAAAGGTGACTAATCTAATGAGTAATTGGACCTTGCAACCCGGCGAATGGGCTCGTCCTAAGGGCTACGCCAATGGTATAGGCGCGCGCGGCACGACCATCTTTGTTGCCGGGCAGATAGGCTGGAATGCAGAAGCGCAATTTGAAAGCGACAGCCTTGCTGAACAAGTGAAGCAGGCGTTGCGCAATATTGTCCGGGTGCTCAAGGAGGCACAGGCAGAGCCGCGGCATATCGTGCGTTTGACGTGGTACCTCATCAGTCGGGAGCGCTATCTGCAAGAGTTGCGCGAAATCGGCGAAGCCTACCGGGAAGTGTTGGGTAAGTGTTTTCCGGCGATGTCGGTAGTGGAGGTGCGAGCGTTGATTGAACAGCGCGCATTGGTGGAAATAGAGGCGACGGCCGTAGTACCGGACGATGAATCGGATGGCCACCTGGCGCCCGCCTGAACGCATCAAGTACACGCCGCTCGATGGGCCCTGGCCTAGCGCCTCTGAAGTATCGAGGTCGCAGCTGTTCCAGCCCATCATGGTGGGATCGGTACGTTTGGCGGGGCGCACTTGGGTTCCTGCCATGGTACCGTGGCGCGCTTCGGAGGACGGTGAAGTCACTCCTTCGGTTTTGGCATGGTACGAACGCTTCGCGCGTGGCCGTCCGGCCGCACTGGTGGTGGAGGCAACCGGGGTTCGGGACGTTGCCAGCGGCCCTCTGCTGCGCATTAGCGATGATCGGTACCTCCCGGGCTTAATGCGATTGAGTGATTGTGTGCGTCGAGCGAGTAACGGTGAAACTAAGCTATTCATCCAAATCATAGATTTTCTGAATATTCGCAGGCGCCCGACTCCGCAAAGGTATTTCGGGCAATTTTTGCAGATCACGCTGCGGCATCGCGAATATCTGCAAATGCACAGTGCGGATGAAACCGCCGTTCGAGCCCGGCTTGCCTCATTGGAACAGCATGAATTGGAAGAGGCCTTGAACCCCAGGGAACTTGAATCCCTTCGCCAAGGATTTCGCGAGCGAATCACCGATACCGATGTACCGAGCGTGCGCGATTTGCCGAAATGCCTGCCGAGCATTTTTGCGGCGGCGGCTGAGCGCGCCCGGCGCGCCAGATTCGATGGCGTTGAGTTGCATTATGCCCATGCCTACACCATGGCCTCATTCCTCTCTGCGCGTAACACTCGCGATGATGGTTACGGAGGCGATCGCTCGCAGCGTATCCGATTACCGCACGAGGTCTACCAGGCCGTCAGAACGAAGGTCGGCACCGACTTTGCGGTGGGTTGCCGCATGCTGGCGGAGGATTGCATTGAAAATGGCAGCAGTGTTGAGGACGCAGAATATTTTGCCGAAAGCTTCGCCGCCGGAGGGATGGATTTCATCTCACTCTCGCGGGGCGGCAAATTCGAAGATGCATCGCAACCGAAAATTGGCGAGGCCGCCTATCCTTACACCGGTCGCAGCGGTTATGAATGCATGCCGTCCTATTATTCGGATGCTAAGGGCCCCTTCGGCCGCAACATGGAGGCCTCGCAGCGGATCCGCCATAAGATTCGTCAATCAGGTTTCAGCACGCCGATCGTGCTCTCCGGCGGCATGCACCATTTCGCTCAGGCGGAGCAGGCACTGGTCGAGGGCCGCGCGGATATTGTGGGATTTGCACGCCAAGCCTTGGCCGATCCAGATTGGTTTCTCAAGGTGCGTACCGGCGAGGGCAAGCGTGTGAGGCTATGCCTCTACACTAACTACTGTGAAGCGCTTGATCAACGACATCGAGAAGTGACTTGCGAATTATGGGACAGAAGCAAGCTCGATGAGCCTGGTGTTCAACTATCCGCTGACGGCAAACGCCGCCTGATCGCTCCTTAAATGGCGATAGGCGCGGCCCATCAAGCGGCCCGAACAACGCTGGTACTGTGCGTGTGCGCCGCCTTATGTGAAGGAATAGACCTGCAAGCAGCGGGTGTCGCCGCAGCCGGCCTGAGCGCAGCAATCCATCCGACGACAGACCAGTTGGGAACTTTTTTCAGCGCCAGTACCTTTGGACTATTCTTCGGCGCGATCATCGGTGGTCGCCTTGGCGATAGCTTTGGCCGAAAAAAAGTCCTGGTGGCCTCCGTTGCCACGTTCGGAATTTTCTCGCTGCTGACGGTCTTTGCGACGGATATTCAAGCGCTCATCTGGGCGCGGATTTTGACCGGTTTAGGTCTTGGCGGCGCGTTTCCCATGCTGCTGGCACTGGTGGCGGAAACGAGTTCGGCTCGATATCGCACTGCCAGCATCAGCATCATGTACGCGGCAGCGCCCGTGGGAGGTGCGCTGGTGAGCCTCGTCAGCGCCATGATTGCCGCATCCCATTGGCGAGCCATATTCGCCCTTGCAGGCGCAGCACCCCTGCTATTAACGCCGCTACTCCTGTGGGCGCTGCCGGAATCCGCGGCTTTTCAGCAGCGCCGCCGAGCAGCAACAGACACGGATGAGGCACGGTTTAGCGCGCTGCCAAAAACGGGCCATTTCGCCGCCATTTTCAGCCAAGGCCGTGCGCTACGAACCGCTCTTTTATGGTTAAGCTTCTTCCTCGGCCTGTTATTCCTGTACCTGTTACTAAACTGGTTGCCGACGCTGTTGATAGGCGCGGGACTTACGCGTCCACAAGCGGCACGCGTCCAGGTTGGCTTCAACCTCGGCGGGGCGCTATCGGCGATATCGATGGGATTGATGTTGGGCGGTCGCTTGCGGAACGCCGCGATCATCGGCAGCTTTGTCGCGCTGCCGATCCTGCTGGTGTTACTGGCGAAGCTGCCACCGCAGGTGCTGCTGGTCTCGATCACCGTATTCCTTCTCGGCTGCTCGGTGTTGGCCGCCCAGGCCTTCCTATTCTCGATGGCCGCGCTTTCCTATCCGACGAGCATTCGCGGTATCGGGGTTGGAGCAGCGATAGCCGCCGGTCGTGTAGGGTCGATCGCCGGCCCCAAACTAGCCGGGTATCTTCAATCGGCAGGCCACCCAACCGGGCAATTGCTGATGGAGCTTTTGCCGATCGTGATCGCGGGCAGCATCAGTGCCCTGCTGCTTGCCTGGACCAGTTCCAGAGTCGCCGATACGCACGGTGCGACGCTCAATTTCTAGCGCGCTGAAAATCAGCCGCGGTACCCGCCAGTAGTTCTCGTGCGATGATGAGCCTTTGCACTTCCGTGGCCCCTTCATATATGCGCAAGGCGCGGATGTCGCGGTAGAGCTTTTCCACCGGAGTGCCGAGCGTGACGCCGCGAGCCCCAAATAGTTGCAGCGCCCGGTCTATCACCCGCTGAGCGGTTTCAGTAGCCGTCATCTTTGCCATGGCCGCCTCCTGGGTAACGCGCTCACCGCAATCGCGCAGCCACGCCGCGCGGTAGGTCAAGAGCCGCGCTGCGTCCACTTCTGTGGCCATATCCGCCAAGGTGGCTTGCGTTAATTGAAAATCGGCGAGCTGCCGGCCAAACATGCGCCGCGATTGCGCATGGCTGATCGCTTCTTCCAAGGCACGCTGCGCGAAGCCCACCGCAGCGGCGGCGACCGAGGTACGAAAAATGTCCAATGTGCGCATTGCAATCTTAAATCCATCGCCTTCAGGACCGATTCTCTGGCTCACCGGTAAGCGGCATGCGTTGAACGACAAGGTGGCCATTGGATGGGGCGCGATTAAATCGATCCGGTCCGCGACCGAAAACCCCGGCGTGGACGAATCGACCACAAAGGCACTGATGCCGGATGCCGCTGTGGTTCCATCGGCCCTAACTTGTGGCTCCTGAGTGCGGGCAAAGACACAATAGAAATCTGCGATGCCGCCATTGGAAATCCATGTCTTTTGGCCTTCCAGCACGTAGTACTCGCCATCACGGCGGGCACGGCACTGCATGCTCGCGACGTCGGATCCGGCTTCTGCTTCGGACAGGGCAAAAGCGGCTATGAATTCACCGCTGGCGACCTTCGGCAAGTATCTCGATTGCAACTCACTTGAGCCAGCGAGGCTGATCGCGCCGCTACCCAGTCCTTGCATGGCGAATGCAAAATCGGCCAGGCCGTCGAAGCGCGCCAATGTTTCGCGGATAATCGATATGCTGCGCACGTCGAACTCAGCGAAAGCCCCACCGTGATCCGAACGCACGCAATAGCGCGTGATCCCTCCTCTCCCCAGTTCTTTAACGAGGTGGCGACAGATTTGATCGGTAGCATCGCGCGTTTCGCTGTGCGAGGCGGTCGGCGCATTCTCAGCGCACCAAGCGGTAAGTGCACTGTAGAGTTCGCGGTGGCGAGTATCGAAGAACGGCCACTTTAGGAAACCAGGAATTGTCATAGGCTGCTCCACTGATCATTATCGAATGTCGATAGCGCGAAACTTCAATGCAGCGAGCAGGCTCCGCTCGAGCTGAGACTGTCGCGAGCCTCCGCGCGTACGGCCAGCGCCTCGGTGAACTCCTTGCCGTGCTCGTCGGCAAGCGCGGCCTTCCTAAGGGCATTCACCCAGGTTGCTGCCTCCGGCTCCTGTGCCCAATCGCGCGCTTTGGCGAGAATAATGGCGAATCGCGATGCCCCGCGTTCATGAGTATCGCCATAGCCCTTGAGCAGTTCTTGACAGCACGCGACCTCGAGCGCGAGTGCGTAGTGCACTGGGGCAAGAGTCCGTAGCAACGTAAGCCATTCGCCAATACGCAGCTGTTCCTGTTGATAACGCAATGTTTTGTGGCGAAAGCCTCGTAAACTCGCGAGACAGTACAACTGCAGAAAGCCGCTGACGGTCGAGGTTGAGATCTTGCGATCCCCTGCTACATAGGACAGCCACCGTTTCGGTGCGCTTGACTTGAGAAACCACCCGCCGAGGCCGGCGGGCATCGTGCCGCAGAGTTCCTGTATACGGGGCTTCATGAATTCAGTGATCTGCGCAATCTCACCGGCACCGACGCGTGCGTCGCGCAGCACCCGTTGCGTGCGAGATGCGCGTATTTTCAAATCCGCCACCCGGATCGTATCCTCAAATGACATCCATAAGGCGAGCCCGCGAGCGAAGGTCTCGGTGAGCATGTAGTCCCCGGAAACAGCGCTGTCGCAGTTGATGATTGCTTCAAGTCTGTCCAGATAGAGTTCAGCATACGAAAGGTCTTGATAGTCGAGCAATCTGCTCACCCCGCTGCAAGCGATCTCTTGAGCGCGGCTGGGAACTACCCTGCGGATCCGCTCGGCGAGTCGCGCCGGCAGGCCATCGAGGCTAGCCACGGCCATGCCGCTCTGCGGGTCAGCGCGCTCTGTCAGCACGATGCTTCGGGCGCGCTCGAATGCCCGGATGCTCGAATCCACCGCGATGCCTCCTGCGCGTATGGCATCGAGGTAAGCCTGGCGTAAAAACGGCAAGGCATTGGATCCGCAAATGGCACCGAGCATGGCGGCGCTGATGACGCTACCCTGCGAATCGGCCACCGCCTGCAGATCGAGCTCGATGAAGCGCTTTGACCGGCTGCGTGCCAATGCGACGATGGGGGCCGGATCGGCGCGGCCGTCGCCTAGATGGGATTTCTCCGCGATGGTATAAACCCGATGAGAAGAGGCGATGAAGGTGGTGCGTTGTGTAACAAGGCCGCGTTCCAAGACGCGGCCGGCCTCGATGGCTTCCGAGGCGACGACTATATCGACGTCCCCTGGGTTGGGCATCAACGCAAAGATGGGGCGCCGTCCATCCGCCGGCAACGCCACCCGCGGGAAAAATTCGAGATAATAAATTGTCGCGCCAGTGCGTTGCGCAACGCCGGGAACCGAGGTTGCCTGCGCCAGAAAATCCGAGCGCCTCGCGACCTCGACCAGCCAATCCGAGACGACTCCGCCGCCTTGGCCCCCGAGCGCCGCGATGGCCAGGCTGATCGGCCGGACCGATGTCATGCCACAGACCGCATTTTATGGCGAGCGAGACGCCGCTCGAAGCGCCGCTGCAGGAAGCCGATGACGGCGGAACGGATTTGAAGTTTTATGCGATCGAATGCCGTCGGATTCGCGATAATATCGGCACGGTAGAAGGACGGGCACAGCACGGCGGCATGGGCTATTTCGCCGCACACCCCGCAACCTACGCAGCTGTTATCGACATGCGCCACCGGATCACGCCTGAGCGGATCCGGATTGGACTTCAGGGTGAGAGACGGACAACCCGAGAGTCGAATACAGGAGTGATCGCCCGTGCACACATCAGGATCGATGCCGAAGCGCTGTCGCACGACCCGTTTGCCTTCTTTGGCCATGCGCTGCAGAACCGGAGCCAGCCGGCGGTGCCTATTGAGTTGGCATTCACCCTCCGCAATGATGACCTTCGGACCCTTATAAACCGCAGTCAACGCTTCCCGGAGCGCCGCCATGCACTGTTTCATATTGTAAGTGCGGACAGTGCGCACCCACTCGACCCCCACCCCGCGTACCGCGCGCTCGATGGAGTTGCGTCCTTTGCCATTTTTCAGGTCCACGCGCGAGGAGGGGATATATTGCCCACCCGTTGCCGCTGAATAACCGTTGTCGATGATCACCGTTACAGAATCATGTTGATTGAATACGGAGTTTGCGATGCCGCTGGTCAAGCCGTTGTGCCAGAAACCCCCATCGCCCATCAGCGAAACGGAACGCTCTCCCCCCCGGCCGCTGCTGAGTGCAGCGGCGCTCGCTGAGCCGAGGCCATATCCCATGATGCTCGATCCCATATGGAAGGGTGCTAAGGTGGCGAAGGAGTGACAGCCGATATCCGCGCTCACATGAACTTCACCCAATTCGCGCTGCACCAGCTTCATCGAGGCGAAGAAAGGTCGCTCCGGACACCCGGTACACAGGCCCGGCGGTCGGGGCGGCACTTTCGCTTTCAGTTGTTGGATCGGCTGCAGCACTGCAGGAGCCGATCCCAAGGGAGCAGCTTGCGCATCGGACAGCAGCTCCTGCGGCGCCCATTGCGTCAGAAAGGATTTTATTCCTACGCTCACGACCGCGCCAGTGTACTCGCCAGCCATCGGCAAAGGACCTTTCCCGACAATCTGCGTTTGACTGCCCGCCTGGCGCAAGAACTGGTTCACGGTCTGTTCGATGAATTCCGGCTGACCTTCCTCGACGATCAGCAGTGCCTTCTTACCCTCTGCGAACCTTGAGAACTCCTCAGGCACCAGCGGATAGGTGACATTCAGTATGTAGAGCGGAATTTTTGATGCTCCAAATACATCGGCCAGGCCCAATAAGTTCAGCGCCCGCAGCACCGTGTTATAGAGGCCGCCTTGCATCACGATGCCGATTCCGGCCGCTGCGCCCGAATGAATTTCATTCAGCTGATGTTCGACGATGTACCTAACCGCGGCCGGCCAGCGATCCACGATCTTCTCCTGTTCCTGGGCATAGGTCGCGGGCGGCAAGATAATGCGGGAGGCAGAGCGGCGAGGACTCTTGAGCGCCTGCTGTATCGTGAATTTCGGAGAAACATTGTTTTTTGCCACGAAGGTTCCGCGCATATGACAAGCACGGATTCGCAGCATCAGCATCACGGGCGTGGAGCTGGTCTCCGAGAGTTCAAATCCCCTTTCCACCATATCGACAATTGCGGTCGAGTCAGGACGCGGATCGAGGAGCCACACCTGCGACTTCATCGCAAATGCGTGCGTTCTTTCTTGCATGATGCTGGCGCCTTCGCCGTAATCCTCGCCGACGATCATCAACGCACCGCCGGTTACGCCGGAAGATGCAAGATTGGCCAATGCGTCCGAGGCCACATTGGTTCCCACGGTTGATTTCCAAGTGACAGCGCCCCGCAGCGGATAGTTGATTGACGCCGACAGCATGGCCGCAGCTCCGGCTTCGGAAGCGCTGGCTTCAAAGTACACACCCAGTTCGGTCAGGATGTCGCGCGCGTCAGAAAGCACGTCCATCAAATGCGAGACCGGCGCGCCCTGATATCCGCCGATATAAGAAACCCCCGCCTGCAACAGCCCCTTGGTGACAGCAAGAATGGCTTCACCTTCAAACTGCGCTCCCGCGCCCAGGCGTAGCGCTTCAACCTCGCGCGCAAATGACCGTTCTGCCATCGGGTTACCTTGAGAAACGTTGATTTAATAGTGATAATAGTCGAGTTACGTGATTTTGCAACTATTGCCATCTAAAGGATTTGCGCCGTGCCGAATACACTAAGTAACCACGCGACCTGCGGCGACGACACGTTTGAACAGGGCGCAAGGCAGCGCGGCGATCCCGAATCCAGCGGCTTCCGGTTGCAGGACTCACCCTTGTATTTGCTGGTGCGCACCGCTGGGCGCTACGCGCAGCGGATCGAAAATGCCCTGTTAGCATCGGGCATGGACCTGATGAGCTGGCGGGCCTTAATGATCGTCAATGAGACCAGCCCTAGCAGCGTCAGCGAAATCGCCGAACGCGCCGTGACGCGGCTATCGACTATGACGCGGGTGGTACAGCGTATGGAGAAAAAGCGCTGGGTGCGGCTCGCCCGCCGAAGCTCCGATGCGCGCGTCACCGAGGTACATTTGACTGCGCTCGGGCAGAAGTGCTTGGAAGCGCAGCGAGCAACCGCCGCTGCAATTTACCGCCGCGCCATGGCGGAAATTAGCAGCGCCGAGATTATCCTGATGAACCGACTGATGCGCCAGGTGTTCGACAACTTGTCGAGCTAGTATCCTAAACCGTGATTAGCTTAAAGTAGCCACGGGCAATAGCGTGCCGATCTTAACTAACAGCAGGTGTCTAGCATGCCGGCAGCAATCATTCTGTTAAACGTCGAGGCGAAGGAAACCAATCAAATTGCCGAGGCCCTGGCCAACATTCCAGGCGTGACCGAGGTCTACTCGGTAGCCGGGCACTTTGACTTGGTGGCAATTTTGCGCGTCAACAGCAATGAGGCGCTCGCCGATCTGGTGACCGGCAAGATTCGTGCGATATCGGGAATATTGAAATCCCAAACATTGATTGCATTTCGTAGTTACTCGCCCGCGGAAGTCAGCGCACTTTTTGACTTCGAATGAACACCGTGGGCGTATACGAGGTGCCCCGGTACGGGTGAGAACCAAGGTTTCTAGAGGGCTTTGGCCACCAGATACCCGGAGATGCCGCCAAGACCCGGGCCAGGATGGGTCGAGGCGCCAATATGGTACAGATTTTTGATATGCGTCTCGTGGCGAATAGTCGATGTCAGGGGGCGCCACAAAAAAGACTGCTCAATTGAACAGGCCCCGGCATAGGGATCTCCGCCCACCAGGTTGATATTCCTCGCTTCAAGATCCGCGGGCGACAAGACGCAACGGCTCAGCAGGCAGTCATCGAGATTATCGATATGGGAACGGAGCTGCTGAATGATGCGATCGGCATAGGCTTCCTTCAGAGCGCTTGACCATTGCCCGCTCGCCGGGATCTTGATGTGTCCCAATGCGTCGCCGCGCACGATTGCCGGCAGCTCCTGCAATTGGATCCACAAAATGGCGGCGCCCGGGGGCGCGCGCGTCGAGTCGATTACCGTGGGCTGTCCGATGACAACGGTCGGCTCGGCGGGCAAGAGGCCGCGTTCCGATTCGCTAACGGCGGTGGCGACTGAATCGATGCCACTGCACAAATGCAGCATGACGACCTCTCGTGCTTGAGCATTCCGCCAGCGCGGCGGTTCGGAAAGTGCGAGATGAATCTGCATGCCGCTTCTGCCATAGCGGTAGCCGCGCGCGGACCGTTGTATGGCCTCGGGAACGAATTCAGGGGCTAGAAGTGATAAATACAATTGCGTAGGTGTGACGTTGCAAACCACGGCCTTTCTTGCCGCTACTTGCTTGCCGTTCATGAGCTGCACGCCCGCCGCGCGGCCATGCTTGACCAGCACACGGCTGACATGCTGATCGGCGAGGAGAACCCCTCCGCGTCGCTCAATCAGCTGCTTGAGCGCGACGATCAATCTGCCGCTGCCACCCTTTACCACCGGCATGCCTGCGGCTTCGAGCGTGAAGGCGATCAAGCGATTCATGAAGCCGGACATGGCATGATCAGGCCCGAGTCCTGTGTGCAGTACCCAAGGCGCTAACAGCGCCTTCAAGGCTGCGCCCCGAAAGTGAGTGTCGAGCCACTGCCGGGATGTCTGCAGGGCTTCGCCGAAAAAGGCTAGCAATCCGCGTGGACTCAGGCGCCACGCTTCGGCCAGCAACAGCCGCAACGTGCTTGCACTCCACATCTCCCCGCCCAGTAGGCCAAATGTCAATCGCGAGCTTCGTTCGAAAGCTTGCATTTGCGTCGCATAAGCGGCGCCATCGCCCGGGCACAAGGCGTTGAAGGCGATTTCGTTCCGCGTGCGCGAGGTCGTTAACACAGCCACGGCATCGTTCTGCAGCAGCACGCCGGTTGGCGTGGCGGAATTGCAGTACTGCAGTCCGACCTCGGTGAGCTCGCCTCGCAGCTCCGCATAGCCGGGTGAAGTGATAAACAGCGGATGAAATCCTGACAGCGTGTCATGCACGAATCCCGGATGTGTCAATTCCTCGCTGCGAACGCATCCGCCGAAGTGGCGGTCTCGCTCTAGAACGCAAATTCGAAGTCCTTGTTTCGCGGCGAGCGCGGCGCAGATCAAACTGTTGATTCCGCTGCCGACCAGGATCACATCAAAATCCGAGTTCAAAATATGGTTCTCCTTTTCGGGCAGCAGTCCCGCCTCAAGGCCCGGCAGACTAGCCCGATCGCAGCCGCTGCGCCAGGGCGCAGATTTAACCGCGGTTCATCGCCCGCGGTTATGTCGAGGGTCGAACCTGTCATGATTGCCGCAGCACCTGAAGGGTATAAGCTGTAAAGATAAAGGGAGAACGCCAATTAAAGATGTCGCAAGTCGCATGGACGATCACGCCCTGGAACGAGTGCCCGACCAAGAGCGCACCGGCTGGCTGAAACTCTCCTGGAATACCGCCGGGATCGTCACGACCCTTATACAATTATTCTTCGGCGCGCTCGTGGCATTTGCAGCAGGTTTGCGTATCGCCGTCTGGAGCGGAGTGTTCGTTACGCTGATCGGCGCGCTGCTCGGGTGGGGCGTCGGCCATGTGGGGTGCAAAACTGGGCTCTCCTCCACGCTGATGACTCGCGAGCACGGGCTCGGTACGCGCGGCTCGCTCATAGCCTCGTTGATTTTCGGGTTCATGATCATCGGCTTTCTTGCGATTGAGAATGCCCTGCTCTACAACGGCATATTGTTTTTTCTCGCCGTGCCGGACACGTTGTGGTGGCGGGTTGCCATCTATGGGGCCCTAACGATTGCCTGGATCCTGCTGACCGCCTTTGGATTTCAGTTGGTGGCGAGAGTATCGTCGGTCGTGCTTGTGCTGTTTCTGGGTGTACTGGCGTGGATGCTAAGCCGCATCGTGGCGCAATCGCACCATGATCTTACTGCATTGTTCTCGTTCGGTCCGCAGCTGCCAGAGGCGGCGCGCCACGCCATGGGCATCGATTCTTCCAATGACGCCTACGTGTTTTGCATCAATGTGCTGATTGGCTCGGCAGGCGCGCTGGCGTTGGTGGATGGAGATTTTGGCCGCTACGCCAAACGCTCTGTGGACATCGGCATTGCCGCGCTCATTGGCAATATTGCCATGTCGATCGGCATGCTGGGCATCGGCGCCATAGTCATGTACGCGGGATTCGATTCGATAGTGAACTACTACGTTCAGATCCGAGGCTTGAGCGTCAATGATGCGCACGCCTTGGCACTCGCCAGTCCAGGCAGTATCGCCTCCACCTTCGTAATTTTCGGGGGCGCGGCCGGCGCAATTCTGATGCTGTTGGCGCAGTCAAAGGCTCAAGTGTTAAATACTTATAGCGGCTCTCTCGCGCTAACGAATCTGTTCGATGCGGCGTTTGGCTGGAGGCCGGGACGCTTCACCTTCGTGGTACTCGCCAATCTGCTTAGTCTTGGCATGCTGTATGGAAAAGTATTCGAGCTGGTGAGCGCTTGGATTACTATTTTAGGCGTGCTCACCACCAGTCTCGCCGGCATCATTGTTGCAGATTTTTTCATCGTGAAGCGCATGCGCATCGATTCATTACAAGCTGATTTCTCTTCCGAGTCGGTCAATTGGGCCGGAATTGTGACCATTCTCATCGCGGTCTGGCTGGCGCACTTTGGTTTGTCGCATATCATGCGCATTGAGTTTTTCACATCATTAGGCGTTTCCTTGGTGCTGTATCCGCTGCTGCGGGCAGTGCTAGCACACGAAACCGTACGTCAATAACGCAGCGACTAGCCAGTCTGTTTACGCCGCGGCTAACTCATACCGCACTCCGGTCAAGCGTTCAGCGAGGGTCCACAATTGGCCGGCGGACTGCCGATCTTGCGCCGCGATGCTGGAGCTGACTTTGCGCGGAAACCCACGCAGCTCATTGAAGCCCCCGGGGCCGATGTAGTCGCCGTTGGCCGCAGTCGGTGCCGTGGCGGCGTACAGCGCCGGCAGTGCGCCCATGGCGGGCGTTTGCGCCAGCAATGAACCAATGATTCGCATGGCAAGGCTGCCGGTGCCGGGATTGGTATTGGCGATTCCGGGATGGGCCGCCACAGAAGTAACCTTCGATTGAGCTTTCTGCAATCGTCTTGCCAGCTCAAAGGCGAATAATAAGCTGGCAAGCTTGCTGCGACCGTAAGCCTGCATGACCTTGTAGGGCTTGCTTTCGCCATTAAGATCATCGAGGTCAATGCCCTTCACCATGCGGTGGGCCATACTCGAGTTGCTGACTACGCGGGCGTTGCGGGCAGCTTCCAAGGACGGCATTAAGAGACCTGTGAGCGCGAAGGAGCCCAAATAATTGGTGACCATTTGGCGCTCAAATCCCTCCTCAGTCTTTTGAAACGAAGGCAGCATGATGGCGCCGGCGTTATGGCACAAGATATCGAGAGCCGCGCCCCGAGTGTTAAATGCCTGTGCGAATGAATGAATGGAGGGCAAATCAGCCAGGTCTATTTGTCTTGAAATGACCTTGGCGTGCGGTGCGAGGCGCAGGATATGAGCGCAGGCGAGTTGCCCTTTCGCTAAATCTCGGCAAGCGAGTTCTACAGTGGCACCGGCGAGGGCAAGACGCGTGGCGATCTCGAGTCCCAAGCCCCGATTTGCCCCGGTAACCAGCGCCAATTTGCCATCCAGCCGGGGAATATCGCGCGCGGTCCAATTGGCGTTCATGGATTACTCTTGAGAAACAGGATAAGGGCCTCGACGTCAGCGGACGATCGCATGCCAGCGAACCCCATGCTGGTGCCGGGGACAAGCTCGGCGGGCCGTAAAATCCACGACTTGAGCGTGGTTTCATCCCAGATCAATCCCTGCTGCGCTCTCACCTTCAGCGCTGCCGAGTACGGGAAATCGCGGCTCGCGGCCTTGCGTCCGACGATGTCAAATAGGCTCGGGGCAGCTGCGCTCGCATTTGGAAGGAGAGAATGACAGGCGGCGCAGTTCTGTTGGAAAAGCTGCGCGCCAGGCGGCTCCTGCGCGTAAGCCCGGTCGACTTGCATCAAGGCAAGAAGCGAAAATGCCCAGCCGACGGCGAGGCTCAGTCCGCGCATAGAAAGTCGCGCATTTCGAGCGCGAACCGCGCTGATGCATTCATTGCCGGACATTCGCTTGCGAGGACCAGTTGGATGTGTTGGGGGAATTCACAACGGCCGTCTCGAAGCTGACCGCCACATTGCCCTTGGGTTGCAATTTCGCGGCCACCAGGTTTGGCACGCCGCGCGATCCCATCCAGATCGTTCCTTCAGAATCGATTTCGACCTTCGGGATACTCCAGTGATCTCCTTGCGGTTGCGGATAGTAAGAACCCCATTTACGCTTCTTCGAGTCAAACGCAATCAAGGAATTGTAAACCGCATCGGTAACCCAGACCGTGCCCCGGTTGTCGGGCCACGTTTCGTACGGCTCGGTGAAATGCAGAGGCGTGCGAAACTCCTTGATCCGGGTCGAGCCTTTTTCGATGACACCGATACCCTCGCCCGAATTCTCCGAGAACCATACGTTGTCATCTCGATCGACGCCTAAACGCCGTACGCCTGAGGGAACGGTGGTGGTGAAATATTCGCTGAAACGAAACGTCTTCGGATCGAATTTCAGGACGACATTGCGGCCCCAGCCTGCAAACCAGACGCTACCCTGATTGTCGAGCGCCATGCCATAAGCGCTCGAATCGGAGATCGGCATGGGCCAGTCCTGGATCGAAGCGGTCTTCGCGTTGTAGCGCCCGATGAAGCCGCCGTGCACGTTGCCGTACCAGATGTTGTCATCTTTGTCCGCGGCGACTTGCAGGATCGAGCCGAGATGTGGAGTTTCATGCTGCTTGAACTCTCCGGTGGCTGGATTTAATTCGCCCAATCTTCCGTCAGAGATCTCGGCCAGCCATACATGGCCCTTGGAGTCTACCGTGATACCGTGTTCCCAGGACAAACGCCCGCCCTGTTTAACCGGATAGGTACGCCAGCGATCGCGCAGACTAAGGATGCGAGGATTGAGGTTAACCGCCGCGTCTGTGCCAGGCGAGGATAGCCAAATCGTGCCATCGAGCGGTGAGATATAGGCATCATGTAGCACGTTGAAGCCGCCGAAGCTGGTGCGCGCGGAGGGCTGAACGTCCGAATCATTAAAGCTCGGCGCGGCGAAATATTCGTATTCGGTCCAAATGGCATGACTGAGTGCTTCCTCATCCAGCACGGCATTGCGGTCATCGAGACGAACATCGCGCGGCGGCTTATCCGGCGAAAAATTTCTCACCAAATAATTCAATATGAGATCTCGCTCTTGCACCGAGAGCCTCACATTCGGCATGCCTGCCCACGTCGGGGAACCGGTGGTCATCCGATTGACGGAATACTCCCACCCCGCCCGGTCCCGCGGCAATCGATGGAACCAGAGCTTGCCGTGACAACTGATGCAGTTTTGCATCAATTCCTTTTTTCCTGGCTCATCAGGATAGATTTTATCCCAGGTAAGGTAGCTCACCGGATCGGTGCGCGTTTTGAACTTTAACGGTAAATCGACCGTTTCGGTTTTGCCTGGCTGCAGTTCGAGTTTTACGGTCGGTGAATCGTAAGCATCATCGTAGGGCAACACAAACAGCTCATAACTGCCGGCAGGCAGCGCATAAAAATGATATGCACCCTTGTTGGTGTACACGGTGTAATAAATTTTGTGAAGGATGTCGTGCGCTTTGACGCGAAACGCATGCACCGCGCCTTGATCGGCCGTGACGCGGCCGCTGATCGCACCCAGCAGGTTCACATTGGCCAAGCCGTTATATCGCTCATCAATTTGCTGATAGATCGGAGGGGCCGGCGGCTCGGCGCGATGTTCGAATTCGGTCGGCGCGGCCGCGGATGCGGCCGATTGTTGTGCAAGGCTTGCGCCGCTGCACAGCAGAGTCGCCGTGAACACGATCAATTGTATTTGTGCTTTTGAACGCATGGTTCTCTCGATTGCTAGGGTCAGTCAGTGAGTCGTTTCAGCGAGAAGCGCGGGCGGCAATGGCGCCGATGTCGCACCCGGATTCAGAGAATCGCGCCGTTCCCAGCGCATCTGTTGCGCGCCGATAGGGTGAACAAACTTGCGCCGAGATGCCGTGAATCAGTGGGCTCCCAGCCATCGGGACCAGGTATGTCGGTTGTTCGGGGCGATTGGGTGCTAGCCTGGCTGCGTCATGCGCCGCGGCGAATCCGCAGGAAGCATCGCTCGAATAGTTGCCGAACAGGGAGGTCACGGGATTGTCGATCATGCAGTTTCCCGGGGGCGGGAATCCGGGACCCTTACCGTGTCCCGCGCCTTCCGGCGGTCCGCCCGGTGGTGCGACGGGGGCGACAAAGTCCGCGATGACCGTACCCAGCGCGGTGAGCTGAGCGCCCGCAATATTGGGCGCCGTATTGTGAGCTACGGTGCTGAACAGCAGGGTAATGATGCCGCCGTGAATGCCGATCCCGCCGACCGCTATGCCCGCGGTATTGTCGAAGATGCTGGTATTCACGGCGGTGACATCGGCCGTCACCGCCATACCGCCCCCGAATTCAAAGGTGCGGTTATTACTGATAGAACTGTTCAAGAGCACCACGCTACCGAAAGCCGCTATGCCGCCACCGGCGGCATTCGAGACGTTGTCGGTCACCCAACAGCGTTCGAGGCGCAACTCGCCTCCCCCGGCGGAAAAAATTCCGCCTCCCGGGGCTACCGAACGGCCGCCGGTAATGGTCACGCCATCAAGTAGCAAACGCGCATCGCCGTACTTTTTGATGACGGCGCTGCCCTCGCAGGTCTGCACAATCGTGGACCCGTTGCCATAAACAGCTAAGGAATGGTTGCCCACCTGCACCAGTTCGTTAGTTTGATTGTCTCGGGCCGTTTGCTCGGGCACACATCGCTCAAGCTGATACACGGTGCCTGGCTCGAGCAGAATCACGCTGTCATGGTCGGCCGCATTGGCTTTGATAAAGGCATCGCGCAGTGACACTTGCTTCTCCGCGAGTGTATCTGCAGCGGTGGTCACGCGGACCGCGCCGGCGAGCCAGTTCGGTTGCATGGGAAGCGGGGCCCACAAGGTATCTACCGGAATGTCGCTCACCGGAGGATGCGCCACATGCCGGCTCAAAGACCCCGCGACCGCCTCGATCGCCCCAATATCACAGGCACCTTTCTGCGGCCGGGACACGCCGCGTTGATCCGTGGTGATTCCGGAGTACACCGGCAGCAGCGGCATCATTTCCGGTGGCAGACAGGACGCGGCCGGGATGGCATCGCGCAACGGACTGCTTTCTCCCGGTTGAAAAACATCCACATTTTTCATACCGGCAGTGGCCGTGAGCGAAGGGGACCGTCCATTCTCGACGTCGGCATTACCCTTACCGAACCCGCATCCGGTTCCGCCGCCCGCATAGTTAAAGCCAAGTGAGTGCGCCGCGCCGGCACTCAGACGACAAAGCTCGCCGCTGCCTGAGGCAACGATCGCGGAGGCGAAACTCGTGAGTTCGCCGCCGCTCGTCTTGACTTGCGGGCGAGAGTTATCATTGAGCGTTGAATAAACCAGCGTAACGCCGTCCGGTGTGAGACCGATCATGGGTGGTGGCCCCGGCGGCGGTGGCGGTGCCACCAGCTTGCCACCGAGTAAAGCGCCGGCGAGTGGCCCCCGATTGCCATGGAATGAGGACTTCACCGATTTGATCGCACCCACGGCCGCCGCTGCGCCGGCGCCCAGATCCGCGATGTTGTTCTCGAAGGTGGCGCCACTGATAATGATGTCGCCGTTGCTCGCAACACCACCCGCGGAGATCGGTGCGGCGGGGCTGCCTTTTAATTTCACTTGATTATCCAGCACCACCATATTGCTGATACGCACTGGCCCTACCCCAGAGCTCCACACACCGCCGCCCGGTACCCGCGTGGAACGCCCGCCCTGAATCACCACATCGGCAAGATTGAGGAGTTGATCGCCGCCCTCCTGGACGATAACCCCGGCGCCATCGCAATCCTGAAAGATGACGGCACCGTTCCCGGAGATGGTTAGAATTCTATTCGCCGTGTGTACCAACTCATTGACCGTGTTCAGATCGGCAGAGAACAAGCCGCAACGTTCCAGGCGATAGACCGCATTGTGCTCGAGCACAATCGTCACTTCCACATCCAACTGATTGGCCAATGCGAAGGCTTCCCGCAATGAGAGCCGACCGGTGCCGGGCGCAGCCAAATCTCTAGGGTCGTAAGCATCCGCCGTGGTCGTCACCACCAAGGTCTGCAGGTCGGCATGCACTTGCGGATATACGAATCGGTGCGCTGCATTCGAGTCGGCGGTAGCGGCGGGTAGCGCTGCATGACGCGCAATGCTGCCGCTGGGCGCGGATCTCGCGATCCCGGCACTCAGCAATGCGAAGGCCAGTGCGGCGGCACAGCGTAGGAAGGCTGCGCTGTGCGACACTCGATTTAAAGACATGCTGCACTCCTGAATGTTGATCCAATCGTTCGGCGTCACGGGCACCAATCAATCGGGTCGTGATGAGCGAGCGCGAGTGTGCACTAAGCCGCAATGGCCGCGTTCGGCGAGTCCGATTGCTTTTTCGCCCGGTGTCATCACTAAAAATCATGCGTGAGGCGCAGTAGCCTAGGGCTTAGCCTCCGTGATAGTTTCGCCGCGGCTTCGATTAAGAGGCTTCGGAAATTCAAAACTGGCAAGTTGGCACGAGGAGGCCTGCATGGCTGACCGGACTCGATGGCGGATGGCGATTGTATTTAGCGTTTTTGCAGCGCTCGCCTGGGCACCGCTATCACATGCGGCGGCCTCAATATTTGACCCCGCTCAGTTGCCGACTGTGCGTGGCGTAATCACCCAATTCACCTTGATTCCGCGAGGCAGCACGGATGGCTTCTTTCTTGATAATGGCACTCAAGTGCTAGCAGTGCCGCTGTTTTCGGCCGACTTGATCAAAACGCTGCATTCGGGCGATGCCGTTACCATCTACGGACTGAAAGCCACTGGCGATAAAGCGCTGGTCATGGCCCTGATTGTGATCGACGATCAATCGAATCAAAGCGTATTGCTGGGCGACATTCCGCTTCAGCTTGCCATGGGTCAGGTCCCGCATCACGAACATCCTCCTGCGGGGCACGACAGTGCAACGCCTAGCTCCACGACTGCGCCGACCCCGGCCTCTGCGCCGCGCGCCATGCACGGGCGGGTAAAACTTCCCATCTATGGACCGCGGGGTGATGTCAGCGGCGCATTGCTCGACGATGGGACGGTGTTGCGTGTGGCCTCAACGGAAGGCGCGAGGGTGGCGCCTTTCTTGAGGGCCGGCTCAGTGGTGTGGGCGCGCGGCTTGGCGAGTGAATCCCCGCTCGGCAAGCTTCTGTTGGTCGAAGCGATCGGCCCGAGCGAAAAGGAGTTGCAGCCTATTGGCCCGTGGGACGGTCCCCAGTAGAAAAACAAGGACGGCTTCGCCTCAAAAATTGCGTGCTCGGAGCCCCGTTTGTCCCCCTTTGCGAGGAGGGACATGAATCGCGCTTATGGATTGCTCCCTTCAAGTCATTGCTCAGGCTCTCGCGTCCCGTGCGAGCATCCTGGGTGCTAGGCGCCGTCAGTGCGCTCTGATTTATCAAGGGAGACCCATGCATCACGATACGATTTCCGGCGTACGCCCCTATTCATTCGTCATAGCCGCCGCGATGCTCTTTGCGGTCTCTCTTGCCGGTGCGCAGGAGCAAGCGACGCTCGGTTTGGAAGAGATTGTCGTCACCGCTCAGCACGTGACGGAAAATTTGCAGAACGTGCCCGTGGCCATCACAGCGTTTAACACCGGCGAGTTAGCGCAACGCAACATCACGGATCTGACCAAGCTGACTCAATTTGTACCCAATTTAAATTTTCTCAGCTCCACAGGCGCCACCTCCTCCAGCGCTGCCTTTGCGTTCATCCGCGGCATCGGCCAGACCAATCCGTTTCTACAAAATGACCCAGGAGTCGGCATCTACGTGGATGGTGTTTACATAGGTCGAACGCAAGGTTCGGTATTCGACGTAGTGGATCTTCAGCGCGTCGAGGTATTACGCGGTCCGCAGGGCACGCTCTATGGCCGAAATACGATTGGCGGCGCCATCAATCTGATCAGCAACGTACCGGACGCCAAGTTGGCCTTAAGCGGCGGTGTGGAAGGCGGCAACTATGGCACCATCAATAGCCACATCAAAGTCAACGTGCCCTTCACCGACAAGTTATTCGCCTCCCTCGCCATTTCAGAAAGAAAGCATGACGGCTATGTAAAACCCATCATCAACGCCAACTGCGCGACTTGCACAACTGAAGCGCTGACCAATGAAAATAACTTAGCCGCGCGCCTCGCCATACGATATCTCGCGACGGATGAACTGACTTTCGACCTGACGGGCGACTATTCACGCAAGAACAACCTGCCCATCGGTGTGCGGCTCTTGTCCTACCAGGTGGGTTTATTCGCCCCGCCGCCGCCAATACCGGCCGGTCCGAACTACGACACCGTCGTCGCCGACCTGCATGGCGGCCATCCCGCCTCGTTTTTCGTCAACGGCCAATACAACACCAGCCAAAGCAATTTTGCGGGCGAGGATCATCAACGAGTCTGGGGCACGGCGCTTACAGCCACCTGGAATCAAAATGACGTCACCGTCAAATCCATTTCCGCCTATCGAACGGTGCGCGTTAGCACCTCGAACGATGGCGATGGTTCTCCCGTGGGCCTGTTTGCAAACGCCTACGACAATATCAAGCAAGATCAAACCAGCCAGGAATTCCAAATCTTGAGCAGTGCTTTCGATAAGCGCCTCGATTGGCTGGCCGGTGTCTATGGCTACAAGGAAAACGCAACGGAACTGGAAGATTTCGCGATTTACCAGGAAACCAACGGCCTTTTTCCCGGCGCCTTCTTCGGCATTCCTTGCTTTACGTGGGACCCGACCAAGCCGCCATTTAACGGGGGTTGCGGTGACAATGGGACTCAGTACACGAATTATGCGGTGGTCAGCGGCGCCGCTTACGCCAATGCGACTTACCATATCACCGATGCGCTGGGTTTAACGGCAGGCGTGCGCTACAGCTACGATAAGAAAACTTTTTATTACACGCAGGTGGGTCAACCCACTGAATTCACCGATACCTCGAATAGCTGGAATGCCTTCACCCCACGGGTCGCGCTTGAATACCACGTGACAAACGATGCCATGCTTTACGCCTCCTATGCACAGGGATTCAAAAGCGGCGCCTTCAATAACGGCAATGTGGTGGCACCCGGAGGATCCCGGGCCGTTGCACCGGAGAAAGTGAAATCTTACGAGGTTGGCACCAAAACCGAGTGGCTGGAGCACCGGCTCACCGCGAATGTTGCGGTGTTTTACAGCGACTACACGGATCAGCAACTGCAAGTGACGCCGCAAAACGGCCAGGGCCAGCACGAATTCGTCAACGCCGGCGGATCGCATATTTACGGTGCTGAATTGGAGCTCAAAGCCCAGGCCACTCAATATCTGCAGTTCAATGCCAGTGCCGGCTACACGCACACTGAGATTACTCAAGTTACCCCAGGGACGGTGGGTGTCAATGTCGGCGCGAAGTTGCCTTACACACCCAATCTCACAGCGGCCGTAGGCAGTCAATTGACGCTGCCGATGGGCGCGGTCGGCGACACTATATTGCGCGGGGACTGGGCTTATATCGGACCGCAAAATGGTGACGCCATCGATACCCAAGCTCTCGTGACGCCCGGGCGCGCTATCGCGAATTTCCGTGCCACCTTTCGACCGCGCGATGCGCATTGGGACGTCTATGGGTACGTAGACAATGCCTTGAATCGCGAATACCGCACCGCGACGTACTCAGCCTTTGCGGCGCAGTTCACGGTCGGGATCGATGGCCCACCGAGAACAGTCGGCGGCGGCGTCAATTTTCACTTTGATTAGCGGGTATGGCCGGATCAACGGTGGGGCTGAGCGGCACCTATATCCGCCTGCCGCCGAACCAGCTTCGCGCCGGGTCCGTAAAGAGCAAGTACACGGCACTGAACCGCAGCACCGATTGAATGCCCCGGACGGCATAGGCCGTCGCTGTTGCCTGAGAGAAGGGATTTACAATCAGCGAGGCGGCGAGCGCCGCTGCGCCCACGAACGTCACGGCCAGCAGGAGTCGGCGTGCCCAGAGCTTGCGCTGAAGAATCGCGAAGACCACCGCACTCGATAGCAACACGACCCCCAGCGGCAGAAGCACCTTGGCAGAGCCCCCCATCCTCAGGGCGTAACCACAACCGATCGCCACCGAAATCCACAAAATGATCGCGGCAGCCATGACCTGCGCCGGCCGTTGCGCGTTGCTTCTCCTAAGGCTTCAAGGTTCATGACAGCGGCGCTTGGAGCATACCATCGCGCACCACCGCCCGATCGTCGAGCAGCACCGTGCAGTGGCGCATTGGCATGTCAAAGTGGCAGTCGGTGTACCGGCCGGCCGTTTCGTTGGCTCCGGTCGAGTATAGAAAGTTGCCGGCGAACGCGCGCAGCTCGGTGCCGTTAAGATCCGCCTTGTCATACATCACCAAGGAATCCCAGCGCGCCCCGGGATTCATGCCCCAGCCGATGTGGCTGACCGTGTAAGCCAACGGATCATTCCAAGCCGAGAAATAGCTACGCAGCAGTTCGGCATCGAGCCCCGCGCCCTCGATCTCGAGGATGGCATCATTCTCAATCGTACAGCGCACCGGGGATTCCACGTAGCGCTTGAAAGTCAGGTTGACATCGCCGGGCGCAAGGACCAGCGTGCCGTTGACGCTGCCTTTCTTAGGAAAGCATAAGCACAGGCCCGCGGGCCAATAGCCCATCATGCCCGGGCGGTCGGCGAGTCCGGCGCTGCCGCGGCCCTGCACGTCCACCAAGTCCACGCGAAGGTCGGTCCCCGCCGGGGAGATTACCTGCATGGTTTTCGCGGCGCTGATCATCTGGGCGCCGGCGACGCAGCGGCGTTGCAGTTCGGGATTGGGCTTGAAGCGCTCGAGCAGTTCTGGATGTTCGTTGCTGATCATGAAAATGCGCGCTCCGCGCGCCAAAATGTCTTTTCGCTCAGGCGAATGCAGCAGGCCTTCAATGGTGCAGTCGATGACCAGGTTCGCTCCCGCCACCGCGTCAATGATTTGCTTTACGCCGCCGAGCGCGGTCGAGGCGCCTGTTGATCGCACGGGAACCACCTGCGAGGCACGCGGGGTCGGAACGATGAGGTGGTAAATACGGGCGCCCATTCGCGACAGGGCCAATTCCGCCAGCTCGACCAGGATGCGCCGTGATTGCGATTCGGACAGGATGGCCGCCACTTCGCCCCGCTGGACCGCGCACAGCGCAAAGGCTTCCTCGAACATGTCGATCCACTTCGGTTCGATGCGATCATGGGCCAGCACTGTGTTTCTCCGCTGCGCTGCTTGGGTTTCGCGGCCATGATGCGACAGTAGTTTTAAGGCGGCCATCGCCCCAAGGGATGATCGACGCGAAGGCCCTGCTACCGTACGCTGCCACGGGATGAAGACCCTGGATGTTCCCGTGCTGATTTGCGGGGGTGGCTCCGTCGGCCTTTTCCTTGCCGCCGAGCTTGGCTGGCGGGGCGTGAGCTGCCTATGCACCGAGCAGCGTGACACCACCGATCCGCATCCGCGAGCAAACTCCATTGCCAGCCGCACTATGGAGTACTGCCGCCGCTGGGGAATCGCCCAAAAAGTGCAGGACTGCGGCATCCCCTCCGACTTCCCTCTCGACTACTTCTGGATTTCGAGCTTTCACGGGCACGTTCTGCATAAATTCTCTCTTCCCCCCTACAACACTTGGGAAGATGTCCGTCGGCACGGCGGGGCGTTGCGGGAAGAGCTGACCTGGTCGCCCTACCTGAAAAATTTGACCGGTCAAAACGAATTCGAGGAACAGCTACGCGCCTACGCCGAAACTCTCCCTTCGATTGAACTGCGGCGTGGCTGGAAGTTTATAAACTTCGAACAGGGTGCCGAAGAGGTGCGCTCGACGATCGAGTGCAGCGCCACGGGGGAGCGCCAGCAAATTACATCGCGCTACCTCGTAGCCTGCGATGGGGGTCGATCGGGCATCCGCCAAGCCCTCGGGGTACGTCTCTCCGGCGAGGCGGGCACGGCCCGATTTGCCTCCATCTATTTTCGCGCACCTGAATTTCTGAAATGCCACTCTTTCGGACCCGGGGCGATATATCTTCCGCTGCACCGTGACTATATGGGGTTCGTGTTGAACTGGGACACGGGCACGCGTTACACCTATCACAAATTGCTAAAGGAGGGGGAGAACTGGGAGCACATCGACCCCGTCGCGGCCATTCACGGTGTGCTCGGCCGCCACACACCGGTCGATATTCTGTCGGTCCAACCCTGGGCTGCCAATGCACTGGTTGCCGACCGATTCCGCGTGGGGCGAGTTTTCTTGGCGGGCGACGCCGCGCATCTTTTCACCCCGACCGGTGCGTTCGGGATGAATACAGGTGCCTCGGACGCAATCGACCTCGCTTGGAAGCTCAAGGCGGACCTGGATGGATGGGCAGGCCCGAAGTTGCTGGATAGTTACGAAATCGAACGGCGGCCGATCGCGTTCCGCAACACGGCCGAAGCGGCCGACAACTACAAACAACTTCGATCGAGCATGGGTTTGGGCGATGAAATCGATGAGGATTCTGCTGCCGGGGAAGAGCGCCGTGCAAAACTCAAGACAGTCCTACGAGGACAGGAGAAGTTGCTCGCTTCTTTCGGTATCGTGCTGGGCTACCGTTATCGAGGCTCGCCCATTGTGGTCTCGGATGGAACGCCCGAGACTTCCGATGATGTTCGCCGTTATGAACCAACGGCCCGACCGGGCCATCGAGCGCCCCACATTTGGCTCGACAATGATCGAGCGCTGATGGATACCTTCGGTGCCGATTTCACGCTGCTCGACTTCAGCGCTGCCTGGGATGGCGCCGATGCCGCGCAACCAGAGCAAGTAACCCGCTTCTTGAGCGAGTCGGTTCAGCGCGGCGTGCCGGTGCGCCATGTCACGATACCGAACCGGGATGCGGCTGAGCTTTATGTGCGCCGATTTGTCCTGGTTCGACCGGACCTCATGACGGCATGGCGCGGCGATGAAATCGGCGATCCGATCACTTTACTCAAGATGGTGACCGGACATGGCTAGCGGCTCGCGTGGGCGACGCGTAAGCAACCGCAGCCGATCACGGAACTCATGGGAAACGAGCGTGAAAAAATGGATGCTCGCTGGCGTTGGCATACTCCTTTGCCTCCTTGGAACCCTTTGGTTCTTGCAAGGGGCAGATCTGATTCGCATCAAACCGATCCTCTGTTTTGCTGATTGTGGAACTCACGGGAGGATCAATGCTTTGGGAAGCCATTGGTGGGCTTGTTTTCGTAGTTGGCATGTTTGTTATTGGCATCGCCTTCAAAAGTGAGATTTTCCCCACTCGAAGAAATAACAATTAAGTCCAGCGCGGGAATGGCGGCAGGCGGCTTAGCAGAATCACACCCACCAGCATGAGAACTGCGTGGACAGCCAGCGGCCCCGCGTAGCCTCCAGTTTTGTCGACCGCGATGGCCGTGCCGAGAGGCCCGAAAGCGGCGCCCAAGGTATAGGCGGCGTAGAAAAACGCGAAAATCGCACTGAAGTGGCGAACGCCAAAATAGCGGCTGGCGAGATAGGTTGTTACGTCCATTTCGGCGCCGACCGCGAGGCCTGTCATCAGGCCCGCCATGAAGGCCCAAGGCCCCGTGACACCGGCGGCGAGCAGAGCCGTGGCTGCAGTGGGCCCTGCCAGAAAGACCATCGCCACGCGCGGCGCGAAAAAACGATCCATCAACCATCCGGCGGCCAGCCGACCCAGTACCACGGCGATCCCCAACACCGACAGTACCCTTGCAGCGAGGCTGGCACTCACGCCGTGGCTGCGAAGCAGAGGAATCATATGTGCTTGCACGCTGGAAACCGACACACCAATTAGCAAGAACGCCGCCAACATCAACCAATAGGTTGAGGTCCGCGTTGCCTCGCGGCGGCTCATGCCAAACTGAGCACGTTGCGAGGGCGTGGCTCCGGGCTCCGCCAGTGAAGCGTCTGGCAGGCCAACAGACTGCGGGGATTCACGCACCACCAGCGCCACGGTGCCAAAACCGACCACCACGATGGTGCCCGCAATTAAAAGGTAGGCCGAACGCCAACCAAAGCGATCGATTCCCCATTGCGTGAGAACGGGCCAAACCGCGTTGCCGACCCCAAGCCCTGCCAGCATGATTCCCAGCGCCAAGCCGCGTTGCCGATCGAACCAGACGGTTATGATGCGAGCAAAGCCGACATGTGTCGTGCCCATCGCCAAAGCCGCCAGCGCTACGTAGCGCAAGTACAGTGGCGGTAGCGAGGCGGATTGCAGCGAGAAGGAGGCGAACACCGCAGCTTCCAGCAGCAGCCCGATGAGGATGAGCCGGCGGGCACCCACGCGGTCGACCAGTGCACCGAAGAACGGCGCCAAACCTGTCACCACCAGCAGCGTAATGGTCAGCGCCAAAAATAGCTGCGGCCGCGTCCAGCCGAACTCCGCCTGCAGTGGGGCTAGAAATACCTGAAAGGTCGAGGTCAATACACTCGCAATGCCGCACCCGAGACCGACGCCGCAGGCCAAGGCCACGTACCATCCATAGTACCGGGGGGAGGCTTTCCCACTTACCGGTGCCGCTACCGGCTCAGTCGTCGCCATGTTTGTTTTCCTCTGAAGTGGGCGCGCATCGCGCGCGCCCGAACCTGACTCGCCCGGCCCAAAATTCCGCGTCGGGTTCCCGGGGTTCGATTCCGATGGCGCGCAGTGCAGCCTTTCGTTGCATCATGAGTCCGATGGGCAACTTCATGCTCGGTTCTCGCATCGCTCCGCCATTGCCGCCGACGCTCCAGCTGACGTACTTCCCCATTGGCCAGTGATACATGCCGATGTCGCCGCCACGCGCGATGTTGCCGCCCATGGCGATCGCGTTGGCGCGGGCCAGCGTCCAATAAATCGACCTCGCTCCAGTGATATCGCCGCGGATGACCGCGTCGTAAAACTCGATCATGTAAGGCCTCTCCGGTGATTGCCACATCTCCCAGGCGCCACCGCCGAACCATTGCGCACCGTAGCGGCGGTGCAGTAACGGGAATAAGCCCATCAACCAAGGTGTGCCGACATTGACGAGAACATGACGCCCGTATCGTTCAAACGCCTCGAAAGCAGTGGCCGGATCGCCGAAGCCTACCTTCAAGGAAACGACGTTGGGCAAGGAGGCAATCTCGTCATAGGCCTCGAAGGGTATCTGGCTCGGATGAAAGCGCGCGAAGTCGAATTTGTCCGAGGCATACATGACCAGCCCGAGATTGGTAGCCTCGGCGATCCGGCGGGTCACCGCCACGATGTCGGCGGGTGTTTCCGGCCGGAAGGAAGGCGGATAACCGAGCAGCGCATGACTCGCGCCAACGCGCTCCGCATGCGCGAGCAACTCCAGACTGTCTTCGACGCTGTCCTGGAGCAAGGTGAAGGACACCAATAGTTTGCCCCGCGCCTCATCGCATGCGATCTCGACGAAGCGCTTCTGCTCCTCAAGCGTAAGGCCCGTCTCGAGGGCACACATGGTCGAGAAGAAACCATGCGCAATGGCTTGCCGGACATCCCAGCGGATTCCCTCCTCATCGAGTTGCCAGGTGTCGAGGTCGAAGGAGGGCATCAGCGCATTTTCCAGGCCCTTGAGTGCCGATCGGGCCCACTGCTTGCGCTCATTGCGTGTAATGCTCATGTGCTGCCTTCTATGCCGCCGCGACCGACGAAGTACGCCGAATCCGGCTCGCCGCAGACGACCCCCACCGCCGAGAGGGCGGTACGAATCACCTGCATGTCCCGCTGATACAGCCGCATGACGGGCTGACGTGTAAGACCGCCATTGCCGCCCGATAGCCATTGCTGGTACTTGATCAGCGGCAGGTGGCGCGCGCCGGTGTGAGCAAATGTCGCCGCGACCCGCGCACTTGCACCCACGGCTGGTGCGATGGCCCAGTAGCGGCGCATCGCTTCTGCAAACTCGCCGGACACCAAGTTTTCGAAAAATTCGACTGCATGGCGCTTGGCCGGCGACTGAACCGCCTCCATCGCCCATGGTCCGCTCCACTGCATGCCGAAACTGCGCACTAAAATAGGCCAAAGCCCAGGATGGGGTGAGCTGATCACCAGACGCTCGCCGAAACGCTCGCAAGCCTCTTCGAGGAGCCCGGCATCCATCGTGTCCAACTGCAGCGCCACGACCCGCTCGATATCGGCGATTCGTTCGATGGCTTGCAACGGCAATCCGCTGGGGTGAAGGTTCGGGAAAGCGAAGCGGTCAGCCACCAGACACAAGGGCAGGCGGGTGGCTTTAGCGATGCGCGCGACATACTCGATGAGCTGTTCATCATTGGATGGGGTGAAGCCTTGCGGGCAACCGAGGTGGGCATGCGTCGCGCCCGCCGCGGCCGCCCAGGCGAGAAGCTCGACGATCTGCGCGGGTTGAGCCGCGCCCAGCGTCACCGACACGCCAATGCCTGCGCGAGCCTCGTCACAGGCGATCGACACGAACCGCTTTTGCTCATCGGGTGAGAGGCCCGACTCAAGAACGCAGGCCATCGAGAATGCGCCATGGCGAATGCTGCGGCGGACGTCCAAGCGAACGCCCGCCTCATCGAGGCGACGCAGATCCGAGCTGAAGGAGGGCAACAAAAGATTTTCGATGCCACGCAAGTGCTCGCGCGCCCAAGGCTTGCCGCCCGGCTCCATGCTCATCTAGCGCACATCCGGTGATCCTTCAGGTTCATGCCTTCTCGTGATCGAGTTGGTGCTTCGCCATGTCAAGATAATCCGGCCGGATGGGTGCAAATACATCGACTCCGAAGGCCTCCTCAGTGCCGAGTACCTTGCCGATGTGCGGCATGTTGGCAGGAATGTAAATGTAGTAGCCGGGTCCGCACTCATAGACGCCGTGCTCGCCATTTTCGCCCAGCGTGACTTCGACGCGCCCGCTGATCAGCACGATGCATTGATCCCAGGGATGCACGTCGGGCTTGCCAGCCGCCGCGAGCCGGCCTGACATCTCTGGCCCCCCGGCCCGACCCCAGGAGAACTTCAAGATGCAGTGGTCCATGAGTACTGCGGTTTCCGACATCGCCCCGCCGAAGCGGCTTTGGCGCGGCAGGGTGGTGACATCGACTACATAAGGTTTAGTGGGCACGATATCCTCTTTCCGGTGCTGACCGGTGTTACGTAACATCCTGGGCGCGAACGCCCTTCTCATAATTTTTGCGACCGACCTGCAGCGCTTCGAAGGGCGCGCCATCCGGATCCAGACCGAGTTGCGTGAACAGCGCCCGGGCGCCCTCCAGATCGGCAGCGGTCAAGGGCGGCAGGGCGTCTTGGTGCGGATCCTTGCGCATGCGCCCGCCATTGCCGCCGCCAAGAAATTGATAGATCTTCAAATGCTCCCAGGCGTGACCCCCCTTCGCCATCAGCGGTCCCAGCCCGCGCATCATTGCGCCAAAGGCCGGATCTATCTTGTCCCAATAAATCTTCATGGCCTCTTCGTAGTGGCCGCTGCGCAGCAGATCGAAGTACTCCACGGCATTGCGATGGGAAGGGGTCTGCAACGCCTCAATGGTGAACGCGCCGCTCCACTGCTGCCCGTATGCCTTGACGCCGAAGGGCATGATGTTGGGCATCAGCGCACCAACCAACATGCGAGCGTTATATCGCTCGAACAACTGAAAGATCGTCGCCGCATCGGGGTCCCCAACCTTCAGGGCGATCACGTTCGGCAACTCGGCCAGCCGATCAAACACTTCAAATGGAATTCGGCTGCGGTGAAACCGCTTGAAATCGTGAATCTGCGCCATCCACAAATAGATCCCGAGATTGGTAGATTCCGCGATCTCAGTTCCGTAACGAATCAGCTCCTCCGCAGTACCGGTCGGCGGAAGACTCAAGATCATGTGCGAGCAGCCGATTGCCTCGGCATCCTTTAGCAGTTGCTTGCCGGGGGGTCCTTCCTCGCCGCCCTCCCCCGCTACGGCCACCGAGATTCGGCCCTTGGCCTCATCGACGACGATCTCAAGACAGCGGCGGTATTCGGTCCCGCTCAATGCGATGGCCGGCACCAGCGTCGAAAAAAATCCGTGTTCGATCGACTTGCGCACGTCAAGCCGAATGCCCTCCTCGTCGAGACCTTTCAGGTCTGGCGTAAAGGAGGGAATCAGGATGTTCTCGAATCCTTTGAAATGGTGCCGAGCCCAGGCTTTACGGTCCGCGCGTGCGATGTGCGCGCCAGAGTGCGTCGCTGCGGCGCCCTTCGCCTGCAGGCCGTTCGCTGGTCGGGCCGCGGTCGAGGGGGGACTGCTGCGTGCCGCGCCCCCGAGGGCAAGCGCCCCGAGTCCCGCCATAGAGAAACTTCGTCGATTCATGGTTGCTCGGCTCCTCGAGAGGTTAGGTTTTTCATCGCTGGGCTCAGAAATCGTAATTGAGCATCAGACCGAAGGTGCGCGGGCGGATTGTGAACACCGTCGGCACTGTGCTCCCCGCATTGTCGAGTTCGCGCGTGACGCCGTAGCGGTTGAACGCATTATCGATGAATGCCTCGAGACGCAATCGCTCCATGACATCCGCTCCAACTCGTGCGGAAGTCGTGGCGTACTCACCGACGGGGTAAGGCTGCGCCTGAAGCAGAAAATCCGTGCTCTTCGCCGCCATATGGCCGACGTAGGTCACATCGGCGCGTGCGAACATGGGATGTCGGCTGATGCGAAAGTCGTACTGCAAACCAATATTGCCTTGAATGTCGGGAGTGCCGTCGATCGTCTCGCCACGGGAAATATTGCCCTGCGGAAAATTGCTATCGTATTTGGCATCCGTGTGCGCCAGCGACAGACTCGCACGCAGCCCCGGCGTTAGGCGA
>DASWUU010000104.1:0-16735 GCA_036401515.1 Steroidobacteraceae bacterium | reverse complement strand
ACCACCCGCGATGTGCTTGTAAAACCTATGTGCTTGTTTTTATTGGCGCTCCCTACGAGAATCGACCTCGTGTTACAGCCTTGAGAGGGCCGTGTCCTAGGCCTCTAGACGAAGGGAGCGGACTGGCGGATCTTTGGGCATTGGCACCCTAGAGGGCTGGTAGTATACGGGCCAATTTTTTGGACTCAAGCGGAACCCCTCTTTTTGAACTCAATGACTCCACTGTCTCCTTTGATCATCCCTCGATCCGAGCACTCGATATCACGTTCCGCAATCTCGCCGAACGCCTTGAAGGTGCTCTATCGGCTTAAAGAAGCGGGCTACCAGGGCTTCCTGGTGGGCGGAGCAGTGCGCGATTTACTGCTGGGCCTGCGACCGAAGGATTTCGACGTAGCGACCAATGCGCTGCCCGAAGAGGTGCGCCGTCTATTTCGCAATTGCCGGCTGATCGGCCGGCGTTTTCGCTTGGCCCACGTATTTTTCGGCAGCGAAATTATTGAGGTCGCAACTTTTCGAGCCGCCGCTGCGCCGGAGCGTGAGGATGCGGAAGATCCGGATGTCGATGCCGAGGCGGCGTCCGAGGACTCGACGCTCGAGCCGATCACGCCGGAATTTTCGCCGCCCAGCGATTCCGAGCATCGCGCTTTCGATCTGCGAGGCCGGATTCTTCGCGACAATATCTACGGCACCATCGAAGAGGATGTCTGGCGCCGCGATTTCGCTGCCAATGGGCTGTACTACAACATCGAGGATTTTTCGATTTGGGATTTCGTGGATGGGATGAGCGATATCAAGGCGCGGCGCCTGAAATTGATCGGCGATCCGGAAACCCGATATCGCGAAGACCCGGTGCGCATGCTGCGAGCCGTGCGTTTTGCCGCGAAACTTGATTTCTCGATTGAGCCCGCCACGGAAAAGCTGCTCAAGCAGCTGGCGTATCTCCTCGACGGCGTCCCGCCTGCGCGGCTGTTCGATGAGGTATTGAAACTGTTTCTCTCGGGCTTCGGCGCAAAATCCTATCGCTTGCTTCAGCAATATGGCCTATTTGAGCATTTGTTTCCGCAGTCCGCAGCAGCATTTGCCCTGCCGCCGTACGCCTATGCGGGGGAAATGCTTGAGTTAGGTCTTGCCAACACCGATGCGCGCATAGCCGCGGACAAACCGGTCACGCCCACCTTCTTATTCGCGGTGCTCCTGTGGAGTGCGGTGCTGCGCGAACTCAATGAGAGACAGGCAGGTCCGTCGCCCGAGCTCGCGCTGCTCATGCAGGCTTGCGACACGGTGCTGCGTACTCAGCAGTCGCGCGTGGCCATCCCTAGGCGCTTTGCCATCCCCATGCGCGAGCTGCTGATGCTGCAGCCTCGATTCGCACGACGCAGCGGCGTGAAGTCATTAAGCCTGCTGCAGCATCCGCGCTTTCGGGCTGCGTACGATTTTCTGCTGCTGCGCGCGCAAGTGGGCGTGGCCGATCCCGAACTGGCGACGTGGTGGACCGATATTCAAGTGCTGCCGCAAGAGGAAAGGATTGCGCTGGTTCAGGCGCGGCCGCCCGAACCGGTTGCGGAGGGGGTTGCTGCTCCTGGCCGTCGACGACGCCGACGGCGACGCGGCGGTGCGGCCCGCAGTTAACGATGAGTGCGCTTTGGCGCCCTGCATACGTGGCGATAGGCAGCAATTTAAATTCTCCACGCGAGCGGGTGCTCGAGGCCATCGAGCGGATGAGGACCTTGAATGCGACGCGCCTGATGGTGCGATCGCGGCTGTATCTCACGCAGCCGATGGGGCCGCAAGAGCAACCCAATTTCGTTAATGCCGCCGTCGGCTTGCTCACGCAGTTGAGGGCCCAAGAATTGTTGAGCGGACTCCAGGGCATCGAACGCAGCATGGGACGCGAGCGTCACCAGCGCTGGGGTCCGCGCATTATCGATTTGGACCTCCTGTGGATGATCGATTCGCCGGTGAGCGAGCCCGGTTTGACCGTACCGCATCCCGGAGTGTCGACGCGCAACTTCGTCCTGTATCCTTTGGCGGATATCGCCCCGACGGTCAAGATTCCACAGGTAGGCAACGTGCTCGATCTCAAACGGGACGCGGGCGGCGACGGAATTTCAGTCCTGGAGTAATGAGCTTTAATGGCAGTTGCAGCACCGCACCGATTTATAGTCGTCGAGGGGCCCATAGGCGTGGGCAAAACCAGTTTGGCGCGCCGCTTAAGCCAATCGTTGGGCGGCCAGCTCGTCCTTGAGCAAGCCGACCAGAATCCTTTCCTCGAGCGTTTCTACAAGAATCCGCGCGCAGCGGCCTTTCAGACGCAATTGTTCTTTTTGTTTCAGCGCGCGCGCCAGTTGGAGGACGTCCGTCAGGAGGATCTGTTCGGCGCGGTACGAATCGCCGATTACCTTTTGGAGAAGGATCGCCTATTCGCGCGCGTCACCCTGGACGACGCAGAATACGTTCTCTACGAACGAGTCTACGAGCGCGTCGTCGTGGATGCGCCCAAGCCGGATCTCGTGGTTTATCTGCAAGCACCGATTGATGTATTGGTAGATCGGATCGCCAAACGCGGTATCCGCTACGAACAGCTTATCGAGCGCGCCTATCTGGAAAAGCTGACGCAGGCCTACGCGCGGTTCTTCCACAGTTACGATGCGGCACCCTTGCTCATTGTTAACTCGGCTGCCATCGATCCTGTGAATAGCGAGAGCGATTACGCGCAACTGTTCGCCGAGATCACCAAAGCCCGTCGCGGCCGTCACTTCTTCAATCCGGCGGGGAGCAGCTTGCTGCCGCCGGGCTAGGAATGAAGCGGTTCAGCTTGGTGCTGGGCCAGCGCCCACTGCACGTGCTCCCGCACCACGGCCGATGGATGCTGTGCGTGCTGGTTAAGCGCCGCTTTCACGCCCGCCGAGGTCGGCGCATTGCCAAGCGCAATCGCAATATTGCGCAGCCAGCGTTCGTGACCTATGCGGCGGATGGCGCTGCCAAGTGTCTTCTCCAAGAACTCCGCCTCGCTCCAGGAAAACAAATCGATGAGCTGCGAATCATCCAGCCCATGGCGAACGGCAAAATCACTCATCGTCGTTGGATGCGCGAATTTGTTCCAGGGACAGACCAGCTGGCAATCATCGCACCCATAAATACGGTTGCCGATGGCGCGTCGAAATTCCACCGGAATGCTTCCGGACAGCTCGATGGTCAGGTAAGAAATGCAGCGCCGGGCATCGAGGCGATAGGGCGCCACAATGGCCCCCGTAGGGCAGGCCGGCATGCAGGCGCTGCACGAACCGCAATGAGCCGTGCTGGGCTCGTCCGTAGGTAATTCAAGATCGAGATAAATCTCGCCCAAGAAGAAATAGGATCCTGCTTCGCGATGGATCAGATTCGTATGCTTTCCTATCCAGCCTAGCCCGGCGTTGCGCGCCAAGGCCTTCTCGAGGACCGGCGCGGTGTCGGTGAATACGCGATGACCAAAAGGACCTACCGCCGCTTGAATGCGGTCGCAGAGCGTCTGCAGACGCGAGCGCAGCACTTTGTGATAATCACGTCCCAGAGCGTAGCGCGATACGTAGGCGAGGCTCCCGTCGGCCAACGTGTCGGCGGCCTCGGCAGCTTCTGCGGGCCAGTAATCCATGCGCACGCTGATGCAGCTCACCGTGCCGGGTATCAGATCCGCCGGCCGGCTGCGCTTTAGGCCGTGACGGGACATATAGCCCATCTCGCCGTTGAATCCGGAGCGCAGCCAATCGAGGAAAAAGGCTTCGTCGGACGGCAGGTCAATCCTCGCCACGCCCACGCCGGTGAAGCCAAGCTCCCGTGCCCACGCTTTCAAGGAAGCCGACAAGGCCGCGGCATCAAAGTTGGATGGGGATGCGCTCATGAGCCTCATAATAAGCCGATGACCAAGGCCTCGATGGAATTCAACCTGCCGGACAGTGGCATCACTGAACGCTTAGGTGGGGCACTGGCGCGATCTTTCGCGCGGGACGCCGGTGCCGTCGTTTACTTACGCGGTGAACTCGGCAGCGGCAAGACCACCTGCGCACGCAGCCTCCTGCAGACGCTTGGCGTCACCTCGCGGGTGCGCAGCCCCACTTACACCCTGGTTGACACGTACAGCATTGGGCAAATCAGTTGCGCGCACGTCGACTTGTATCGCCTGCGCTCCGCCGCCGAAGTCGAGGAACTCGGCTTGCGCGATTTGACGGGACCCGGCTTCCTCCTGTTGATCGAATGGCCTGAAAAGGGTGGAGCGGCTGTACCCCCCGCGGATTTGGTTTTGCTGCTGCGATACGCCGGGGAGTCCCGCATCGCTTCGGTGCAAGCAGCGAGCGAGTTAGGCGAGCAATGGCTGGCGAAGCTGGCACTTGACAGTAGCTTAAGTTGCTATGTGTCTAATATAACTTGAAAAAGGAGCAGAATCGGCGTTAACTTAATGCCATGAGTTCACGGTCGCTGCATCGCGTTCTGGCAGGGTTGATGGCCATCGTCCTGTGCCACTCTGCGCTGGCGGTAGACGTTCGTGATGTTCGCCTCTGGGCTGGCCCGGACAACACCCGAGTGGTGGTGGACTTATCGGCCGGCGCACAACACAGTTTGGTGCTGCTGCACAATCCCGAGCGGGTGGTGCTGGATGTGCCGGGCGCTCGAATCGGCCGGCAAGCGCAGAGACCACCCCGAGGGGTGGGATCGATTAAAACAGTGCGCATGTCGCGCAGCCCATCTGGAAATGTCCGGCTCGTCCTGGAACTCGCACGGCCTGTCCAAGCCAAAAGTTTTCTGACGACGCCCAACGCGCATTATGGCTATCGCCTGGTCATCGACCTCGGAGCTGGTGCCGGAGGCGCGCGCGCCCCCGATAAACCGATCAAAGTGAAGCACGCTCCGACGGATGCACGCGATCTCATCATCGCCATTGATGCCGGACACGGCGGCGAGGATCCAGGCGCCATCGGGAAGAGCGGGACGCGCGAGAAAGATGTGGTTCTGGCTATTGCGCGAGAGCTGGCGCTCAAGATCAATGCCGAGGCCGGCATGCGCGCCATTCTTACGCGCAGCGGTGATTATTTCGTGCCATTGCGCGACCGCATGCGACGTGCGCGTGCGCAACAAGCGGATCTGTTCGTCTCCATTCATGCCGATTCCACTCACGACCGCAGCATCGACGGCTCCTCCGTGTACATCCTGTCGCAGCGGGGCGCGACCGATGAAGCCTCGCGATGGCTTGCAGAACGGGAAAATGCCTCGGACTTGATCGGTGGAGTTTCTCTGGACGACAAGGACGATGTGCTCGCCTCGGTGCTGCTCGACCTGTCCCAATCCGCGTCGTTGAATGCAAGCCACGTGGCCGCTGAACGGGTGCTGCATCAGTTGACTAGAGTCGGCGAGGTTCGCAAGCACGAAGTGCAGCAGGCGCGCTTCATGGTATTGAAATCGCCGGACATTCCGTCGATGCTGGTCGAGACGGCTTATATTTCAAATCCGCTGGAAGAACAGAGGCTTCGCACGCAAGGGCAGCAGGCGCGGCTCGCTGCTGCGATTCACCAAGGTGTACGCGACTATTTCTATGCCAACCCCCCGATGGGCACACGCATAGCGCAGCTCGCAAACCCATCTCATGCAGTTCTGGCCGCCGGGTCAGGCTCAGGGGGCGAATGGGCGAATCTGGGGCTCGAAGTGTGGCCGCTTGTGCGAAAATGCGCGACCCGAGGTCGCCATTGCCCATTCAACTGCTCTCCGACTCATTGATCAGTCAAATCGCTGCCGGCGAGGTCATAGAACGCCCGGCTTCTGTGGTCAAAGAGCTGGTAGAAAACGCGCTTGATGCGGGTGCGCGGCGAATCGATGTTGAGCTAGAGCGCGGCGGTTGCGGATCGATTCGTGTTCGAGATGATGGCGTCGGCATCAATCCTGCTGAAATCGCCTTGGCCCTTGCCAGGCATGCCACCAGCAAGATCGCCTCGCTGGATGATCTGGAGCACGTAGCAACCCTGGGGTTTCGCGGCGAGGCATTGCCGAGCATTGCATCCGTATCGCGGTTGTCGCTGATATCGCGGTCGGCTGGGGGCGACCACGCCTGGGGCATCGAAGTCCAGGACGGCGAGATCGGCGCGCCTTCACCGGCTTCGCACGCCGTTGGGACCAGCGTCGAGGTGCGGAATCTTTTTTTCAACGTGCCGGCGCGCCGAAAGTTCCTGCGCACGGAGAATACCGAGTACCAACATATCGCCCGCATGCTGGAGCGCTTGGCACTGTCGCGCTTTGAGGTTGCCTTTTCATTGCTCCACAACGGCAAGCACATTTGGAGCTTCCCCGCAGCGGCCGACCGCGCGCAGCGGCTGGAGCGCGTCGCGAAGGTGTGCGGCGAGGAATTCGCCGCGCACGTTTTGGAACTTAATCACGATACGGAAACCTTGCGTTTGTCCGGATGGCTGGCCCTACCCACTTTTTCGCGCAGCCAAGCGGACTTGCAATTCACGTATTTAAACGGGCGCTTCGTGCGCGACAAGGTGCTGGTCGGGGCCGCGCGCCTGGCGTACCGCGACGTGCTGTTTCACGGCCGGTTTTGCGCATACCTGCTGTACTTAGAGATGGACCCGAGCTTCGTGGATGTGAACGCACATCCGCAAAAGTTGGAGGTGCGATTTCGCGATTCGCGCCGTGTGCACGATTTTTTGTTCCGTACGCTGGAGAAAGTGCTGGCCGGCACGCGCCCGTCCGGCGAGTCCGCCGGCAGCGCACCGTCCGACTGGCTCACCGGCGCATCGAGCTTCGCAGGGGCGGCGCCCGGTACGGCGACGCAGGCGCGCTTCGCGTTGCCCGAGGCGCCGCCCCGCGCGGCCGTCGATGCCTATCGAGGCTTCTTGAGCTCGGCGAGCGCCGAAGTGCGAGAGGATCGGGCGCCGCCACCGGGCGGAGTCCCCACGGACCGCGAGGCGCCCTTGGGCTACGCCATCGCGCAGCTCCACGGCGTGTACATCCTGGCGCAGTCTCCTGACGGCTTGGTGCTGGTGGACATGCACGCTGCGCACGAGCGGATCATGTACGAGGGCATGAAGAAGCTCTTGGCCGGAGACACAGCGCAACAGCATCTCTTGATGCCGGAAATACTGCACGTTTCCCCGGCGCAGGCCGATGTCGCGGAAGGTCACCTAGCGGAATTTGCGGCGCTGGGCTTTGAAATAACGCGTTCAAGCCCCGACCAATTGGCGTTGCGTGCGATCCCGACGTTGTTGCTCGGCCGTGATCCGGTGGGCATCGTTCGAGATGTTTTGTCCGATTTGCTGGAAGCAGGTCATTCCCGGCGCGTCGAGGAATCCATCAACCACTTGCTCGCCACCATGGCCTGCCACGCGGCTGTGCGTGCCCAGCGCATCTTGAGCTTGCAGGAAATGAACGCGCTGCTGCGTGAGATGGAAGGCACAGAGCGGGCCGATCAATGCAATCACGGTCGCCCCACGTGGGTGCGTTTGTCCATGAGCGAACTTGATCGTCTGTTCTTGCGCGGACGGTGAATTCGCAGGCGCCACATCGCCGCTCTGCGGTGTTATTGATGGGTCCCACCGGTTCTGGAAAATCCGATCTGGCCATTCGCCTGACGGAAAAATTCCCGCTGGAAATCATCAGTGTCGACTCCGCACTGGTGTATCGAGAAATGGACATCGGGACTGCTAAGCCGGATAAAGGCACTCGCGCCCGCACGCCGCACCACCTGATTGATATTCGCGATCCGGCGGGGAGCTATTCGGTGGGCGAATTTATCCACGATGCCCGCTGTGCCATGGATGATATTTGGTCCCGTGGCCGCCAACCGCTTCTGGTCGGCGGCACCATGATGTATTTCCACGCCCTGACGAGTGGCATTGCCGAGTTGCCCGAATCCAACCCGGAAGTGCGCGCCGAGATCGATGCCAGCGCTGCCGCTTTGGGTTGGGCCGCGGTTCACCGAGCGCTTGCGGAAGTTGACCCGCAAGCGGCCACACGGATCCACATCAATGATCCGCAGCGCATCCAGCGCGCCCTCGAGGTTTACCGTATTACAGGTGAAACCATCACAAAACTGCAACATGAGCGCGTGTCGGTCTTCACCGACGTCAATCTCATCGAAATTGCGCTTGCACCCCTTGAACGAAGCAAGTTACACACCAAGATCGAATTGCGATTTAAGGCAATGCTCGACGCCGGTTTCGTGGAAGAAGTGAGGAACCTGTACGAAAGAGGCGATTTGAGTCCGGAACATCCTTCCATGCGCGCGGTCGGATATCGGCAGATATGGCGATACTTGGCCGGAGCGAGTGGGTTTGACGAGGCCACACAAGAGGCAATTGCGGCGACGCGACAACTCGCGAAGCGGCAAATGACTTGGCTTCGTCGACGCGCCGCTGCGCAATGGTTTGATTCCATGCGCCCGGACGTTGCACGCTTGATTTTTGATGCACTGTCCGAGAGCGGATTTGCAAACGGGTCTTCCCTTTAACGTGGGCCATTGCGCTGTGCTAGCATTAATCAGGTATGTGCCTCGTGCCGCATGGAAGTGATACGGCAGTACAAACGACACTAAAAACAAGGAGCTTTACCCATGGCCCGTGGCCAGTCTCTGCAGGATCCATTTTTGAATGCCCTGCGCAAAGAAAGGGTGCCAGTTTCAATTTATCTTGTGAACGGCATCAAACTACAAGGACAGATCGATTCATTCGACCAGTTCGTCGTGTTGCTCCGAAATAGCGTGAGCCAGATGGTCTACAAACATGCCATCTCCACAGTCGTACCCGCGCGCAATGTGCGATTGCCCACAGGCGAGGACGGTGAAGTCACGGAACCGGCCATCGTCGAATGAGTAGGTGGCGCTCTGCAACTATTTGAACGCCCGCAAGGCGGTGAGCGTGCCGTCTTGGTCGGCGTTGGCATCGGGCATCCTGTCGAGCCGAGTGATATCGCTGAATTTTCGGCCCTGGCTGCATCAGCGGGCACGGTCGTCGTCGGCACGATTCTCGCGGCGCGCGCTCGTCCTGACCCGAAATATTTTGTGGGTAGTGGAAAAGCCGAGGAGATCCGCGCATTTGCGGAAGCGAGTCTGGCCGACTTGGTGCTGGTCGATCAAACCCTAAGCCCCAGCCAAGAACGTAATCTCGAGAAGCTGACGGGGCGTCGAGTATTAGACCGTAACGGATTGATTTTGGACATTTTTGCTCAGCGCGCTAGAAGTTTTGAGGGTAAGCTGCAAGTCGAACTTGCGCAGCTCTCACACCTCTCGACACGACTCGTCAGAGGCTGGACCCACCTCGAACGTCAAAAGGGTGGTATCGGGTTGCGAGGCCCGGGTGAAACCCAGTTGGAAACCGATCGACGCTTGATCGCGAAACGCATCCGCACCTTGCGATCGCGATTGGAGAAACTCGACCGGCAACGCGATACCGGCCGCCACGTTAGGCGCGAAGTGCCGGTGCCGACGGTGGCGCTGGTCGGTTACACCAATGCCGGCAAGTCGACATTGTTCAATGCGCTCACCGGCTCGCAGACCTATGTCGCCGACCAGTTGTTCGCAACCCTCGATCCTACGGTACGACGTGTCGAGCTGGGCGGTGTTGGCGAGGTGGTTGTGGCCGACACCGTGGGATTTGTGCGGGCCCTGCCGCATGAATTGGTGGCGGCATTCCGCTCGACGCTGCAGGAAGCGCGCGACGCCGACCTGCTGCTGCATGTGGTGGACGCGAGCGACCCGTTGCGCGACGAACGCATAGAACAGGTTCGCGAGGTATTGCGCGGCATTGGCGCCGGGGAGATTCGCGAATTGCTGGTGTTCAATAAGATTGACCTGAGCGCCGATAAGCCTCGGACCATATCGGGAGCGGACGGCGTTGCGACGCAGGCCTGGCTCTCCGCGGCGAGCCACGAGGGTCTAGGATTGTTGCGCGAAGCGATGGCGCATGCCGTGCGTCCGAATCAGGTCCGCCGGACTTTCCATTTACAACTGCAGGCCGCGGCGGTCCGATCCGATCTGTATAAACGAAACGCCGTGCGCCATGAGCGGCAATGCGACGATGGCAGCTGGGACATGGAAGTCGAACTGGATTTGACCGAGGTGGCGAAATTGTCCGGCGCCAAGGGTGTCAACCTCGTGGAAACTCCCAGTTCGCGTGAACAGCGCGTCGCCTAAGCTTTCTTAAGGTAGCCATCGGGCTCGCCTGTTAGAATGCGCGGCTATTCATCCATGATCCGAAACACTCCGCAACTTATTATTAGGCATATCTCATGGCTTGGAATGAACCTGGTGGGGAAAAACGCAATCCCTGGAACCGACCCCAGCAATCGCAAAACGACCTGGACGACGTACTGCGAAACTTCCAGCGGCGCTTAAGCGCGCTGTTCGGGCGCGGTGGCGGCGGCAGCAGCCTCGGGAGCGGGCAAAGTTCCCCTGGCTTTGGCAAGGGGATGACCAGCATTTTGGTGCTGATCGGGGCGGTGTGGATCGGCAGCGGCCTGTATCGCGTCGACGCGCAGGAGCGGGCCGTCATTTTGCGCTTTGGCAAGTACGCGCAGACCACGGGACCCGGGTACAACTGGCATCTGCCTTGGCCGATCGAGACGAAGCGCATCGTCAACGTTTCGCAGCAGTTCAGCGTGACGGATGATGCCCGGATGCTCACTTCGGATACCAATCTGGTCGAAGTCAAATCTGCAGTTCAGTACACCAAGCCCGATCCGCGCAAATACCTGTTCAAGGTCAACAATGTCGAGGAAACCTTGGTGCAGGTCAGCGAGAGCGCGATGCGCGAAGCGGTCGGCCAGGCCTCGCTCGACAAGGCACTGGCTTTTGATCCCTCGATCACGGATCGCGCAAAAGTGTTGTTGCAGCGGACCCTCGATAACTATGACATGGGCGTTAATATCATCAGTGTCAAGTTGGGCGATGTGATCGTTCCGGATCCCGTCCAGGATGCGCAGCGCGATGCCATCAAGGCAGACAAGGACCGGCAGCGTTACCAACAGGACGCGGAAACTTACCGCAACGATGTGGTGCCCCGTGCGCGCGGTCAGGCCGCAAAAAATCTTCTGGATGCCGAGGCGTACCGCTTGCAGGTGCTGGCACTTGCGCAAGGTGAGACATCCCGATTCGATCAGGTCTTGAATCAATACGAGCATGCGCCTGCGGTCACGCGCGAGCGCATGTATCTGGAAACGATGGAGAATGTGTACAAGAATTCGCGCAAGGTCATCGTTGATACCAAGGGTGGCAGCAACCTGCTGTACTTGCCCTTGGAGAAGCTGATTTCGGCCGGACCTCAGTCGATCTCCAATCCCAACGACACCATGACGGTGGCTCCGGCACGGCTGCCGGAGATCCAAGTGACCCCGATGGAAGATCCCGCTCGGGCGCGTGGAGTGCGCTGATGCAAAACCGATTGCTCTATATTTTATTGGCGTTGGTGGTTGTGATTTTGTTCGTGCGAGCCAGCGTATTCACCGTGAGCGAGGGACAGCTTGCCATCAAAGCGATCGGCGGCGAAATCGTCGATTACAATTATCAGCCGGGCCTGCATTTCAAGATTCCCCTGGTCAACGAAGTCAGAGTTTACGATGCGCGCATTCTCACGCAGATGTACCCGTCTGAACATTTCCTGACCCGCGAGCAGGAGCAGCTCAATGTGGATTTCTACGTCAAGTGGCGTATCCAAGATTTGCGCCGGTTTTATGAGGCAACGGGCGGCACCGAAGAGGTTGCCAATGCGCGCTTGGGCGAAACCGTGAAGGACAGCATCAAGAGCGTGGTGACGCAACGGAGTTTGCAGCAGGTGATTACCGCGGAGCGCACGGAATTTACCGACGCCATGATGAAGACCGCACGGCCGCTGGCCGAACAGCTAGGCATCGAGCTTGTCGATGTGCGGATCACCAAGATCGATCTGCCGCAGCAGGTTCAGGATTCGGTGTTCGACCGCATGCGGTCGAACTTCAAGGCGCAGGCTGCCAAGCTTCGCGCCGAGGGGGTGGAAGCGTCGGAGCGTACCCGTGCCGAGGCCAACAAGGCACAAACCGAGATTCTGGCCGACGCCGCACGGCAGGCCGGACAAGTCCGCGGCCAGGGCGACGCCTCTGCGAGCGAGGTGTATGCGAAGTCGTATTCGAAGAACCCGGAGTTCTACAGCTTCTATCGAAGCATGCAATCCTACCGAGAGTCCGTGGGCACGCAAGGCGATATGATGGTGATCGCTCCGGACAGTGCTTACTTCAAGTATTTCAACAAGCCGCAATCGCAACCGCAGCAACCGCAACCCCCTCAGCCCTCGAAACGCTGACCGCAAGCCATCATGGATATTGGTTGGACTGAACTCGCGCGCTACTTAGGCGGCGCTTTCGCTCTGTACTTGGTGCTCGAGGGTATATTGCCCTTCGTCAATCCGGCGGCGGCGCAGCGCCTGATGGCCAAACTATCGAAAACAGAACCGGCGCAACTTCGCTGGGGTGGACTGATCAGCATGGTGGCAGGACTGGCACTGCTATGGATGGCGCGTAATGGGTAAGAACCTGGTCGTGATCGGCCTGCAGTGGGGCGATGAGGGCAAGGGCAAAGTTGTCGATCTGCTGACCGACCAAGCACAAGCCGTGGTACGTTTTCAGGGCGGCCATAATGCCGGGCACACCCTGGTCATCGACGGCAAGAAGACCGTTTTATCCTTGATTCCTTCCGGAATTCTGCACGCGCACGTGCAATGCTTGATCGGTAACGGCGTGGTGCTGTCGCTCGAAGCTTTTTTCAAAGAAGCGCAAATGCTGATGGAGCAGGGCGTGCCCGTATTGGAACGCTTGCGAGTCAGTCCTGCCTGTCCGCTTATCCTCTCTTCGCACGTTGCCCTCGACAAGGCCCGTGAAAAAGCGCAGGGCGAGAAGGCGATCGGAACAACCGGACGAGGCATTGGTCCTGCCTACGAGGACAAGGTCGCGCGCCGGGCGGTACGCGTCGCTGATCTATTTCATCGCGAACGCTTTGCGGCAAAGCTCGGCGAAATACTTGACTATCACAACTTCATATTGCAGCGTTATTTTCAGACCTCGCCGGTAGATTTCCAGCAAGTGCTGGAGTCGAATTTAGCTCTAGGTGAACGCCTGAAGCCGCTCGTGGCCGATGTAACCGGCATTCTCGAGCAGCTCAGTGTGGACGGGCGCAACGTGCTGTTCGAAGGGGCGCAAGGCGCGATGCTGGACGTCGATCTGGGCACCTATCCTTACGTGACCTCATCGACGACGACCGCGGGCGGTGCGGCAGCGGGCACAGGGTTAGGTCCCAGGCGGCTGCATGAGGTGATGGGCATCGTCAAGGCGTATACCACGCGGGTCGGGGCAGGGCCTTTTCCCACGGAATTATTCGATGAGGCGGGCGAGTACCTGTCGCGCGTCGGCCACGAGTTCGGCTCAGTCACCGGCCGGCGCCGGCGTTGCGGATGGTTCGATGCAGTTGCATTGCGCCGCTCGATCGTTCATAACAGCTGCTCGTTATTGTGCGTGACCAAGCTTGATGTGCTGGATGGCTTGGACACGATACGTGTTTGCGTCGGCTACAAGACCGATGCGGGCATTGCCTCGACCCCACCGCTGCTCTCGGGGAGCTTCGGCGAATGCGCGGCGGTCTACGAGGACATGGCTGGCTGGAGGGAGAGCACCGTGGGTATAAAGAAATACGAAGATTTGCCGGCGAACGCCCGGCGATATTTGGAGCGGCTGCAGGAGCTGGTAGGGGTACCCATCACCCTGATCTCGACCGGCCCCGACCGCGATCAGACCATCATCCGCCAAAATCCCTTCGCCTGATGGAGATCGCCGCTTCTAACCCGCGCGAACTCAGCCAGCGTCAAGCTACCTACGCCCCCGACCTGCAGGCGTTCGTTTTCATCTTGTTCTTCGCTTTCGGCGGCATCACGAGCTTGAACGATGTGCTCGTGCCGAAACTCAAGGAGCTCTTCACGCTCACTTATGGTGAGGTGATGCTGGTGCAATCGGCGTTTTTCGCCGCGTACTTCGTGATGTCCATTCCGGCAGCAGCGCTGGTGAAGCGCATTGGCTACATGCGTTCAGCCGTGGTCGGCCTGCTTACCATGACGACCGGTTGTGCCCTGTTCGTACCCGCATCCTCGCACAGCATGTTCGGATTGTTTCTGTTCGCCCTTTTTGTGCTGGCCTCCGGCATCACCACAGTCCAAGTGGTCGCCAATCCCCTGATTTCGATGCTGGGGCGGCCGGAGACAACCAGCAGCCGATTGACGTTTGCGCAGGCCTTCAATTCTCTGGGCACGACTATTTTTCCGTACGTAGGGTCAATTCTCATTTTAGGGACGCTGGCAACCATTGATCCGAAAACGCTGTCCGGTGCGGCGCTGGATACCTTTCGCAGCGTCGAGAGCCGCGTCATTGCCCACACGTATGTGGGCCTTGCCATTGCGCTGGCGATTCTTGCCGCCGTGGTGTGGCTGCGCCGCAAGGCCTTGGTCGAACTGCCCGCGCCCCACACGCCAATCCTTAAGGCCTTCAATCTTTTAACGCGGCCGCGATTTGCGTTCGGCACCCTGTGCATCTTTCTCTACGTAGGCGGCGAAGTGGCGATCGGCTCAATCATCGTGAACTACCTCATGCAACCGACCACCATGGGACTCGATGCGGCCGCCGCAGGCAAACATTTGCAGTTCTACTGGGGCGGCGCGATGGTGGGCCGATTTATCGGCGCTTATGTGCTGCGGCTGTTTTCGCCCGGCAAGGTATTGGCATGCGTTGCGGGAATCGTGATTGGCCTGCTGTTAATTTCTGCGAACACCGAGGGACACCTCTCGGGCTGGTGTTTGCTGTCGATCGGCTTGTTTAATTCCATTATGTTTCCCACCATCTTCACGTTGGCGAACGAGGGATTGGGGCGGCGTGCGGCTGAGGGGTCGGGAGTGATTTGCATGGCCATCGTTGGGGGCGCCATCGTGCCCTTGATAACCGGGAATGCCGCCGACATCTGGGGTTTGAAGCAAGCCCTTGTGGTACCGGCGGCCTGCTACTGCGGCATTCTGTTGTTTGGCTGGTTTGCCCGCCGGCCGGTGGTCACCGCCGCGGAACCTTCGCTCGCCGCTTAGTTGCGCTTAGTCGCCAACCTAAGACATGGCGCTAAATCTGCGCCTGAGTACACTTGAATCTCCCTGGACTTGAAGCGGGAGGTCGATCATGGCAACGATTACTTTAAAAGGCAGCGAGCGAGTTGCCCTACCGGGCGCACGTGAAGTGGCGCCGGCAGATCCTTCTGAACGGCTGGAAGTGACTGTGCTTGTGCGGCGTCGCGCCGGGGATGAGTTGAGCAAACGGGTCGCGCAGTTCGCGGAGCCCAGCACAAGCGGCGCCCCGATTTTAAGCCGCGAGGAATTTGCGCGGCAACACGGCGCGGATACTGCCGACGTAGACAAGGTGCGCGCCTTCGCCGCCGCGCATGGTTTGAAAGTGACTCAGGAACACGCTGCGAGACGAACAGTCATCCTGTCAGGAACGGTGGCCCAGTTCAGTTCGGCCTTCAATGTTCAGCTCAAGCAGATGCACCACAACAGCTGCAGTTATCGAGGCCGAACCGGCAGCATCGAGCTGCCGGTCGCTTTAGACGGCGTGGTCGAAGCGGTCTTAGGGCTAGACAACAGGCCGCAGGCGACGCCGCACTTCAGAATGCGTCCGGCTTCCAGCGCCGCGGTATCGTATACGCCGCCGCAAGTGGCTTCCCTATACGCATTTCCTGCGGGCAGCGGTGCGGGCCAGTGCGTGGCTTTGATAGAGTTGGGAGGGGGTTTTCGCCCCGCTGACTTGGACGCCTATTTCAAGGGCTTAGGTCTTGCAACGCCCACGGTCATCGCGGTGTCCGTGGACCACGGGCTTAATGCTCCCACCGGCTCGGCGAATGGGCCGGACGGCGAAGTGATGCTCGATATCGAAGTGGTCGGCTCGATCGCTCCGCAGGCAAAAATCGCGGTGTATTTTGCGCCCAACACCGACGCAGGCTTTCTTGATGCCATCACCACGGCCATCCATGACACCTCGAACAAGCCTTCGGTGATCTCCATCAGCTGGGGCAGCGCGGAACCCAGTTGGACGGCTCAAGCCATGACGGCGATGGACGGTGCGTTCCAGGCCGCGGCAAGCTTAGGGGTTACCGTGTGTGTTGCCTCGGGGGACAATGGCTCGAGCGATGGCGTCAGCGATGGCAGCGACCACGTGGATTTTCCCGCCTCGAGCTCATTCGCGCTCGCCTGCGGCGGGACCAGTTTGAAGGCCGCCTCGAGCGGCATCGCCAGCGAAGTCGTGTGGAACAACGGCGCCAGCGGCGGCGCGACCGGCGGGGGCATCAGCAGCGTTTTCGCCAAGCCGGTCTGGCAGTCATCGTTGAGTGCGGTGGATAACGGCAAGCCCGTGGCGCTCACGCAGCGCGGCGTACCCGATGTCTCCGGCAACGCAGATCCGCAAACCGGCTACAACGTGCGGGTGGACGGGGTGGACAGCGTCATCGGCGGCACGAGCGCAGTGGCACCGCTGTGGGCGGCACTGATTGCGCGCATCAACCAGCTCTCCGGCAAATCCGCCGGCTTTATAAATCCGCAGCTTTATAAAAATCCGCAGGCGCTGCGCGATATCACCTCGGGAAACAACGGTGACTTTGCGGCAGCCGCAGGCTGGGACGCGTGCACGGGGCTAGGCAGCCCGAATGGCGGAGCGCTGAGCGCGGTCATCT
>DASWUU010000103.1:0-4354 GCA_036401515.1 Steroidobacteraceae bacterium | reverse complement strand
CTTTGTTCGCGCGGTCTCGAATCGATCGGCGACATTCAGAGGGGTCGGTAAGTGCACCGCACCAACTCGTTGATTATCGTCAACTCCATCAATTGCATTTGGCGCGTCGCGTCGCCGAACCTGCAAGTCACCTTAGCGCTGCATCGAGGCCGTGTCTGACATTGGAGGAAATCGACTGGCAACTGGGAGTCGGGAGCCCTTGAGCTCGCATCGCGATTGCGCAAGAATGTGACAATACAGGCATTGTTGCGTGACATGGAAGGCGTCGCGATGGCAGTGTATTTTCTCCGCGTCAAGATCTTCTCCAGATCGAGGGGTAGTCGCGCTACCAAAGCGGCGGCCTACCGCGCGGGCGAGCGCATCCATGATGAACGATCGGGCGACGGCTACAACTATTCCCATCGCCAGGACGTTGTCGCCAAGGACATAGTCCTGCCCTCCCAGCTGGCCGGCAGAACCGAGCTGAACTGGGCGCGCAATCGTTCGGCCCTCTGGAATGCGGCGGAACATTCGGATCGGCGAAATGCTCGGCTTGCGAGAGAAGTGCTGGTGTGCCTACCCCCAGAACTCACCGCGGCGCAGCGCACGAACCTAGTAAAGCGCTTTTCACAGGAACTCGCGGACAAATATCAAAATGCCGTCGACTATGCCGTACACCTGCCGCGTGCGAGCGCCGATGAACGCCATCATCACGCGCACATGCTGATGACGGCACGGCAGGTGACTGCAAACGGCCTAGGTGCCAGGACGACTTTGGAGCTGGGGGGTCGGGAGCGGCACGCGCGCGGACTGAGGCCATCCATAGAAGACTTGTTGTTCATTCGAGAGCGTTGGGCGCAAGTCACCAATGAGGCACTGCGGGATGCGGGTCTGACGGCTCGAATCGATCACCGCACTTACAAGGCCCAAGGTATCGACCGCGAACCTAATCCCATGATGCCGGATAACATCCGCTACCAAGAAAAACTATCCGGCAGGAGTAACCCCGCGGCGGATGATATTCGCGCGAGGCACCGCGAGCGCATCGAGGCCCGACTTAAAGGAAGCGATGCGCTGGCTCGGGTCATCGAGAGACAGAAAGTGGAAGCGCGTCAGCGGGCGATCGAAAAGGCCGAACGCAACGCGTCCTTGCCGAAGAAGATCGCACGCGGCGCCCTTACGCGGGAGGAACTACTTCAGAAACGCCGGGAGTATGTGAGCGCGAACCGAGAAACCATTAACCGCAATAACCGCAAGTGGCGCGTCGCCAACGCTGCCGAGGTGAACCGCAGGAGGAATGAGCGCCGAAAGGCCAACCCCGAAGAGCAGAACCGCAAGACGCGTGAGTGGCGCGAAGCTAACGCCGCACAGTTCTCCCGCAAGGCACGTGAGTGGCGCCAAGCCAACGCTGCAAAGATCAGCCTGCAGCATCGCGAGCGGTACAGAGCCCGTGTCGCGCAAGCCGCGGCGAAAGCATCGAGTGTCCAAGAAAACCCATTGCAACAAATGAAAGCCAAAACGCTTACGCAAAATTTGCGAAGGGCGTCCCTTAAGAACTCCTCGCCCGCCGCAACTACGGATAAGTCGGTCAAGAACTGGTTGGAATTCCGTGAGCGTCAAAAGCAGCTTCCCGCTGACGACTCGGTCAACAAATGGTTGGCGTACCGCGAGAGTCAGAAGCACGCTGAAGCGTCGCTCACGGTAAGACGAAATTGCGCGGACATTCTCCAAGCTAAGGCATCCGGGCGCAATGAGAATCAAGGAATTGCAAAAAACCGAAATCGAGGCCGCGGCAAGGACCTTGGATTGTAAGGAGCCGACATGTCACCGAGCCCAACAATTTCGGCACTGACACACGGTTCTTCCGGCCTGCTGCTGGCTTACCTGCTTGTGTTTGTGCCCATGGTCGTCGCGCTCGTCCGGTCTAGGGCGCGTGTGTCGGATTTTTTCGTGTCTCCCGTTGTGGCAGTGGCAGTGGCTGTAATCGCAGCAATCATCGTGGCGGTGTTGGATTCCTTGCTACACATCCTGGGTGTGGCGAGTCGTAGCTATTTTCAGTTCTTTGTGGCTTCAGTGGTATCTGTCGTCCTGGGCTACGTGGGTGGCATAGGGCTGGTGAGCGGACGCAGGTCCGATAGTTCGTATCGACGCGGAGCAGTCGTTTCAGACACGGCGGCGTTTTCGAGGCTTAAACGCTCTAGGGGTTCGGTCGGCACTGAGCAACTCGGGTCTGACTGCAATAATTCCATCACGCTTGCCGGCCTCCTGGTTGCGGCGGACGACGAAACCAAGCACTTCAAGTTCATCGGCACGACCGGCACCGGCAAGAGCACCGCAATACGAGAAATCTTGAGTGCCGCCCTTAAGCGAGGCGATCGCGTCGTGATCGCGGATCCGGACGGGGGGTATCTAAAGCACTTTTATGACGCCGATCGCGGTGATGTGATGCTCAATCCCTTCGAGCCGGATTCGCTCAAGTGGAATTTGTTAGGGGAAATCACCAACGCCTATGATGTGGATCAACTGGCCCGCTCACTCATTCCCGATGGCGGTAGTTCGGATCGCAGCTGGATCGAATATGCGCGCACGTTTTTCGCGGCTGTGGTGGAAAAGGCCATCGAGGGCGGCGTCAAGGACGACGGTGAGATCTACCGGCTGCTCGCCGAGGCGTCGCCGGAAGAGCTAAAGCTGCTGCTGGCGAACTCAGCCGCCGGCCCGTTCCTCGCGGAGGCCAACGACAAAATGTTTGGATCCGTGCGATCGGTGACGAGTTCCGCCGTGCGCGCGCTGCGCTACATCGCGGCGCAGAAGGCCGCGCCCTTCTCGGTGCGCCAATGGGTGCGGCAAGGCGCGGCGCGCCGAAATGGCGGGCGGGGCGGCGTACTGTTCCTGCCCTACAAGGCTGGAGAAATTGCCGCTCTGCGATCGACGATATCCGCCTGGATGCGCATAGCGATCTTCGAAGCCATGAATCGCCCCGAAGGGGACCAACGGCTGTGGTTCGTGATCGATGAGCTCGACGCTCTCGGTGAGATCGACGGGCTCAAGGACGCCCTGGCACGCTTGCGGAAATTCGGCGGACGCTGCGTACTCGGATTTCAGTCCATCTCGCAAGTATCGGGTACTTACGGCAAGGCCGCCGCGGACACCATTGTCGAGAATTGTGGCAACACGGTGGTCTTGCGCTGCTCCGCCAGTGAGCTCGGGGGAACTTCGCAATTCGCATCCAGGCTCATCGGTCAGTGCGAGGCAGTGCACATCACGCGGTCCAAAACCCGGCGGCCGACAGACTGGTTCGCAAGCACCACGACGAGTGAGCATCGCAGCGTTGAATTCGCGATTATGGCGTCCGAGATCGAGCGCCTCGCAGACCTAGAGGGATTCCTCAAATTTGCCTCGATCGCGGACTGGATGCGGATAAGGCTTTCGTATGTGAACTACCCGATTGCGGTTCGAGCCAGGGAACTTAAGCCTGAGGGCATCAAGCCGGAGCCGGCTGCCGCCGTACCGGTCCCCGCAACTATGCCAAAGAAATCGCGCCGCAGGCGCGCGTCGAATGGGTAGGATCAATCCTTTGGAACGAGTCTATACGATGTACCCACCGGAGGCACACGCCGAAGTCAACGACTCAGGCGCTCCTGGGATAAGCAAATCAAGCGCTTGTGTATCCGCAGCGGCATGGCGCCTACGGAATTCTCTCGCAGGGCATTAACCAGATGCCCGCTCAAAAGAAATATCCACCCAGCATCAACTATTGTTTTGTCGCCTGCCAGCAAGATTAGTCATCGCGTCACGTCCACTGACCGTCACAGTGACTGAAGCGCCCGCCGGCGGCGCGAGCGCATGGTAGTCGGCCGGGCATACTCGTCTTTCGGACCGTGCGCTGCTGGAGCTGCGCACCCGTACCAACACCAAAGCACTTTCTCAGCGCCTTTGCGAAGTGTGACACCGACCAAGGTTTAAATGACGCTCGCCAACGCTTCGTTATTCAGCGAGACGACGCCTGTGTATTAGCTCGCCAGGCTAAAAAAGCCCCACGATGCGGCCTTTTTCATCTATATCGATGTGAGCTGACGACGGCACCTTAGGCAGGCCGGGCATGGTCATGATGTCGCCGCACACCATGACGATAAATTCGGCGCCCGCCGCGAGCCGCACCTCGCGGATGTTCACGGAATGGCCGGATGGCGCACCCCGCAGCTGCGCGTCGGTTGAGAAGGAGTACTGTGTCTTCGCGACGCACACCGGATAGTGTCCGTAACCACCTTCCTGCAGTTCTTTGATTTCCTTGCGCACCTTGCTGTCGGCGGTGATTTCAGCAGCGCCGTAGATTTTGGTCGCGATCGCCTTCATCTTCTCCCAAAGCGGCAGTTCA
>DASWUU010000102.1:0-2745 GCA_036401515.1 Steroidobacteraceae bacterium | reverse complement strand
GCGGGCGGCCGGAAAACAATCGACGCGAGCGCCTCCCCAACCTAGTGCTTGAACCACGCCACGGTGCCGATTCCCGCGACAGTCATGAGGAGTGAACCGATCACGTGTACACCGAGTGCACCGAGTGCCGCGATGGATCGCCCCGATTGTAGCAAGAGGACTACCTCCGCCGAGAAAGTGGAAAAGGTAGTTAGTCCGCCGCAGAAGCCCGTCATAATGAACAACCGCCACTCGGAGGGGACGGCAGGGGAGAGGGCGAAGAAGGCGAGGGCGACACCGATGACATAGCAGCCGATGAGATTCGCCGCCAGAGTCCCTGGAGGTATCGCAGGAAAATATCGGTTGAAAAGGAGGGCGAGATACCAGCGAAATACGCAGCCCAGCGCACCGCCGACTGCAACTGCTACGAAGGATCGCCACATGGTTATCGAAGGCTCCGCGTAAACCAATAGTAAAAGGGGACCCCCAGCAGCAATAGAACGGCGCCCCAAGCGACCGCTTCCGAGCCGGCGCCAACAACCGCCCACAGAGAATATGCGGTCGCCATAATGCCGATCACAGCCAGTCCTGCTGAGCCGCGCCGAGCGGCGCCCAATCGTCCTGTCCATTGCAGTCGTAGCAGCGCCGCCGAACACAGCGCGTACAGAACCAGGCAAGCGGTGGTCGAAAGCAGAATCATGAACGTAAAAACGTTCACCATGGATTTCTGATAGTTAACCAGGATCAGTACGGTAGCCAGCGCACTGCCGAAACACAAAGCAAATCCAGGCGTGCGATGCACGGACTCGCGGGCGAAAATTTCTGGGAAGACGCCGCTGGCAGCCATCGCGCGCGGTAGTTCGCCCTGCAGCAGTATCCAACCGTTCAAGGCCCCGAAAGCGCTGACGGCGGCGAACACCGCCACAAGCTTACCGGCGCCGGCGCCCCAGAATTGGCGCGCAAGGTCGACAAATGGGGCATTGGATTGAACCAGCGCCGCGGGCGGCACCAATAGCAAGACCGTTGTGCAGGCAATCCCACAGATAACGGCCGTCACGACGGTGCCCAGCAAAGTGGCGATAGGAATGGTGCGGCCGGGATGCTTGACTTTGTCAGCCGGAATCGTCGCCGACTCCAGTCCGAGCAGAGCCCATAGCGTCAGTGTCGCCGCCGACGTGACCGCCCCCACCGAGAGGGGAATTGCGCTGACTTCCGCAATGTTAGCCCTGCGCACCGATACCATTCCCAGTACAACCACGGCCACCAAAGGCATCAACTTCAGTACGGTTGTTACGCTTTGTACCCACCCCGATGCCTTGATTCCGTACCAGTTGACCGCGGTGAGTATCCACAACAAAAGCAATGTGACCCCGGCGGAAGCGCCGGGTTGATCCGCAATCCACGGTAGCAACGGACTGAGATAACTCACCGCCCCGGTGGCGATGGAAACGTTTCCCACCCAAATAGAGATCCAATATCCCCAGGCGACGATAAACGCCGTGAGCGGTCCGAAGGCGAGGTTTACGTAGGCATAAGGGCCGCCGGCCTTCGGGTAAGCGCGGCTTAAGCCGGCGAAGACGATCGCCAGCGCAATGGCGCCAGTCGCGGTGAAGACCCAAGCAATCACGCTATTAAGACCAAACGGCGCGAGCGAGGCCGGCAGCAAAAACACCCCCGAGCCGACCGAATTGCCCACCACCAAGGCCACGCACATCCAAAAGCCTAGCTGCGGGCGGGCTTGTATCATGGACGCTACTATAGCCGACCCACAGCGCTGGCCTGACCATAAGGCCTCATCCGTTTGACATTAGTCCGTTAATCGGGACCCCACCGGCAGGGGCATACGATGCTGTCCTACAGAATTTTGTAGCAGTAGAATGTGAGAATACGCATGCCGCCCCGGGAAGAGACGGCCGGCTAACACCGGTCGCTGAAGGGGCATAGAAGGGGCGACAAAAATGATCGACACCGAAGTGTTGCGACTACGGAATTTGCGTAATGTGGCTTTAAGGGCACGGGCCTTTGCCCAGGTTCTGGATAGCCCGAGAAGCGAATGCGCTGTATTCGAGAAAAGCGCTGTAACCTGCTGGACCATCGTTCGAATTGCTACCGGCCGCTTGCGGGCCCACCCTTATGTGAGCTATCAGAAGGGACCTGGCAGACTGCGCGACTTGGCCGATCGGTCGATCGCCGCACTGGCGACTATTACTGCCAGACGCCGCGGCCGTTGCGCCAGCGTCTATGCGGAAGTGCTGCGCGGCTTAGTTCGTGCAGTGGACGATGCGCGCGCTTTGACCTGGTCAGCCGAGTTAAGTGATGCCCTTGGCCGAACGCAAGTTCAGTTGCGCCGCTTGAATTTGGAACTGCAATCGCGCGCCCTACATGAATCAGGCAATTTGGGCCAGTCCGAGCCTCAGGACAGCGCTTTGCAGGATATCGCGGTCGAGAGGAATTGGCCTTACCTTGCCATCTAAAACCTTACGCGACAACCCACCCCGGGTCTGACACTCGCCGTCCGGAAATCCTACGAAGCCCCAGGCGGTTCACCGATCCCTGGCGTAATTGTAGCGCTCCAATATCCGGTTGGTCGTGCAACCTGGAGCGTTTCATGCGAAGTGAAAATATTCCGAATCCCCCGAATCCGGAAACCCCGCCATTTGCGCCGCATGATCCGCCGGCTCCCGCACCGCAAGCGGCCGCTTGGCGCCGGGCATTGCGAGTCATTGGGTACGCGCCTCCCAAGGAGTACCGCACCGGGAGAACCAC
>DASWUU010000101.1:0-12404 GCA_036401515.1 Steroidobacteraceae bacterium | reverse complement strand
TTCGCGCTAACGGACGGCGTTGTCGAAGGCAGCGTTCAATCGTGTGGCCAGGGCGTCGAGGTTCCTGTCGTACGTCCATCGGGCTGCTTCTGGAGTCAGCAACACCGAAGCGAGCTATGACACATCGGCCGTTCCACGTCCCGAGTCGCTAAGCCGCTCACCCTCAATCAGCGCCAAAGTTTCTTCCGTGCTCGCGGTGGCTGGGGAACGCAGACGCCTTAAATCCGTTAACGTCCGATCACGCGGTGCTGGAGGAGTGCCGCAGGCGATTTCAATCACGACTAGCGGATGGCACAAGACTTGGTCGTCGGCCAGCAACGACTGCAAGACTCCATTCGGCTGCCGAAAATGCGCCACCCAGATGGACGTGTCAGCTAGTACGAATTTCAATCGCGGGACCTATAGAGGCGTGCGGCGCGGAATCCGTTTCATCCGCGGTGCCTTACCACCGAGGGCGGACAATCTTCTTCCTGCCTGAACGCGAACGAACACATTCATTGCCTCTCGAAATAAATCAGCCTTGTCCATTTCCGGGTCCGCGACTTCAAGAGCCTGCTGAAACAGATCATCATCGATAGTGACAGTAGTTCGCATCGGTCTTCCTTCGCGCCCACTCGCGCAACACATCGTTTTGCCCATGAATGATTCGAAGGAAAACAAAGATTTAAGCTTGTTTCTTCAGCATCACATAGCAAGTGGTGCAAGTCGGACCTTTCCAACTTGCACCACGAGTGCAGGCGGCGGATCGGCCGCCTCGCCCCTATGCGCGGGGTCGTAGAAGGTGGGCCTGCTCCTAACCTCCTAAATGGATAACAGGCGCTCGAAGAAAGACCGATAGCGGCGTAACGCAACGCGCAGCATTTCCGTGGACGCGTTATCCGATCCGCTGAGCTTACCCTCCAGTGCCGTGCGCTCTTGGGAAAAGGTCTCGGCTAGGTTTCTCATCACCTGAGTCACCAGCTCATCACCCTGCTGAACCGCTCGCCGCGGGTCATCGATGAAGCCTTGTTGTACGGTAACCCAGCGTTCCCGATAGTCGGTCGCCACATTTTGCGCAAAGAGTGGAGCGAGTTGCTCGCCGGCAGTGCTCGGCTTATCCGTGGGGTTATCGGTGCCCATTGGAATTACGGGGCGCGCACCTGTCTCGGACGCCGCGACATCGGCCCTCGCTTCGTGTCGCGAAGGGGTCTCTCGGGCCGTGTCCATCTGCGCTGAGCGCGCCGCTTCGTCCTTAGCCGGGTTCCTTGGCGCGGGATCGTTGACGGAAGGGGTCTGGCCGTTGTTTACCGTATTCATGATTGCACCGATACTTGTTGGCGTTGTTGGGGTTGCCTAGTTGCCAGGACGTCTTGCGGCGGCTCGCCCACCTCGAGTAGCTCATCGAACAGCGCGCGATAATGCACTACCGCTTTGCGAAGCTCCTCTGTCGTGGCCTCGCCGCCCTGATCGCGCAATGGCGATGTGACGGCCCGGGCAGCCCGGTAGTTCGCCACTACTGCGGGATGATCGACCGAGATATCGGCAGCGCGACGCTCAAAGTCGCCCATGGGGTAGCGCTTCAGCATCACCTCGTTCACCAACTGGTCCGCTTGAGCAACGACCTCCTTGGGATTGTCGACGAAGCGACCCTGTAGGGCGGTCCAGGACTGTAGGAATTTCGCGGCGTCGGGGGCGGCCAGGGGGACGATATTCAGACTCTGAACGCGTTTCTCTCGAGCGAGGAGATCGGCCTCGGCCTTGGTTCGGTTTCCGAGTCGCTCGACCGTGCTCCCGTATTCCGGCCCAAATCTCTGCTGCAGTCTCGCCGATTGCTTACGCTTTTGCGTGTAAACCCAGCCGACGGCGGCTACCACTATAAGAACGATCAAAATAGCGGCGATAACGACCAAGTTGGGGTTGGTGGTGTTCATCTTTGTAGTCTCCTTGTTTCGCCAGGGAATCGAGACGGGATTGGAAAGGAAATGTGTGCCCCAGCCGAAACTATCCTGGAAAGGCCACCCGAGCGCAGTCGCCTGCGCGCGGAGCCCATCGTAGGAAATGACTCACGGGCGGAGCCACAACTCCGCCATCGTAGCCTTAGTCGCGGGATCGCTTGGAGCCGCTGACGGCCGCGGAGCTTCGCCTCGGTCGGCGGACCGCTCTCACATTGCCGCTCCTTCCGCCTCCGCAGAAAAACAGATCACCGCCGTCGGACTCGAGTCCCGAAACGCCCGTTCCAGGCGGCATGTCGAGCTTCTCCAGGGCATCTCCCGTTCGGGGATCGACTCGCCTCAAATCACTCTCATCACCTTCCCAGGTGCCGTGCCAGAGTTCGCCTTCGATCCAGGTAACCCCCGTAACAAAGCGATTGGATTCGATGGTGCGAAGTATCGCCCCAGTTTGGGGATCGACTTGATGGATTTTCCTTTCCCGATATTGCCCCACCCAGAGCGTCCCCTCGGCCCACGCAAGCCCCGAATCAGCGCCGCCACCGGGAGATGGGATCGTGGCAAGCACTCGACCGGTCTTCGGATCGATCTTTTGGATGTGATCCTCGACGATCTGAAACAGGTGCTCACCGTCGAAGGCCGTTCCTGCATGCGCGGCGACATCGATCGTGCGCACAGTTTTCCCGCTCACCGGATCGAAGGCGTTGAGCTTGGCTCCCGTGGCTATCCAAACGTGCTGACCGTCAAAGGTAACGCCGTGCACGTGGTCTACACCTGAAAAAGGTCCATATTCGCGGATGATTTCGGCATCAGATTGTTTCATGCTTTTATTTTAATCGCTCGGTAGTGGACCCGGGAGTAACAATATTGTCGGGAACGCCGGCACCGGCGGGGTTATCCAACGACGCGCTCGCCCGCGACCGAACCACTGGACCTTGCCTGCTGCCGCAAGCGACTCGAGCCCCCGCTGCACGGTGCGCGGGCTCATGCCAAGCGCAATAGCCAGACCCGAGCTCGACCATGACTCGCCGTCAGCGAGGCAGGCTAGCACCGCGGCGTGCTGCTCATCGATGAGCGGCGCCAAAACCGCGACCTCGCGTGCGCGCCGCGGCGCCAGCGCAAAGCCTCGCTTCGTCGCGCTCACATCTACCAGCGTCCGAAGCTCAACGCGAAGCCGCCCGAGTTCGACTCGCAACCTAGCGCGATGCGATTCATCGGCGTGCTTCGCCCGAAAGGCGCGTGCAACCAGGGTGCTCCTCGGCACATCTTCAGGCCAGGCTTCACCCAGCGCGCGGGCGAGCGCGAACAATACGGGGCGCGTCGCGAGCGAGATAATCATGCCGGCGTCGCGCACCAAGTTCCGGCAGGCGTCCACAACGAGAGCGCCCGATGTCAGGAGTGCTTCGATTTCCTCAAGCCGGACGAGTCGCTCCTCGCCGCGCGTACGCAGACGTGCAGCGGGTGTGTTCATCACCCGGGATGCGCTTTCAACCTCCGCGGTCAGCGCGGGGATGTCCGCCTGGCGCGCGGCGTGCTCGGCCCGAGTAAGGGCAGCCCGCGCCGCCTTCGTCCGCAGGCGCCGAATCGCAATGCCCGCAACCACCAGCTCATGGGCTACCCGTGAGGCGGGTGGGAGGGACGTGGGGTCCAGCTCCGCGAGCGTGCGCTCGGCCTCGTCGAGGCGGCCAATCAGTAGCAGGCGTCGGATCTCGAGATTGCGCGCGTGCGCGGCATTAACGCGGTCGCCGTGTTCTTCCAGCGTGGCCCGCGCTGCGTCGAGCGCCTTTGCCGGCCAGCCCAAATCGCGCGAGACGAGGGCAATCTCGGCCTCCGCGACGACGCACCTCGCGCGGGCCACAGCCTCTCTCGGACTGAAGGCACGTGCGGCACTTCGCAGGAGCGCCTTTGCTCGAACGAGATCGCCGAGCTGCGCCATCGCGATGCCCCGAAGCGCGAGCGCAGGCGCGTCGTCACGCAGGGCGATACGCTTCAATGCGCCGAGGGGATCTCCCGCCGCCAGTGCACGCCCCGCGGCGGTGATCAACGAGTCCATCGGAATCCCGTCACACTTGTAACTCCCACCCTCCGATAGTTGGCGCTATAACTATCTCATGATCAACGAACCAGGCGAGGTTGCACTTACCATGAATACACCCCCGATCGTGTCATCGCAGGAGTGGGAGGCTGCGCGGCAGCAGCTGCTCGTGAAGGAGAAGGCGGTGATGCGCGCCCACGATGTGCTGGCCGCGGAGCGACGGCGGATGCCGTGGGTTGCCGTAGAAAAGAAATATGTATTCGAAGGACCCGGGGGCAAAATGAGCCTGCTCGACCTTTTCAAGGGCCGCCGTCAGCTCATCATCTACCGCGCCTTTTTCGAGCCGGGCGTATTCGGCTGGCCGGAGCATGCCTGTCGCGGCTGCTCCCTGGGGCCGACCAGGTCGCCCACCCCGCCCACCTGAACGCGCGCGACACGACCCTGGTGTATGCATCGCGCGCACCACAGGCCGATATCGCGCGCCTGAAGGCGCGAATGGGCTGGGAGGAAATCCCCTGGTACACGATCACCGACAGCTTCGACGCCGACTTCGGGGTGGACGAATATCACGGCCACAACGCCTTCATCCGCAACGGCGAGGGCGTGTTCCGCACGTACTTCATCAACTGGCGCGGCGACGAGGCGATGGGCACCACCTGGAGCTACCTCGACATGACGGCGCTCGGGCGACAGGAGACGTGGGAGGACTCGCCGGAGGGCTACCCTCAGAGCCCGCCGTACAAGTGGTGGAACTGGCACGAAAGCTACGTCGCGGGCGGCGCACCCAACCCGAAGTGGGTCGAGGTCTCGGACGCCGGAGAGGCGGCGTCGCAGAAACCTTGACGGCTAGCGTCGGATCGAGAATGAACCAATTAGCATAGGAGAGACGCATGGCGACGAGACACATGACCCAAGGAAATTCGATGCCGGGACACATGACCGGCACGCGTGAAGACTGGCTGGCAGCGCGGCTCGAGCTGCTGGCGGCGGAGAAGGAGCTAACGCGCCTCAGCGACGAGCTGGCGCGGCGACGTCAGGAACTGCCGTGGGTCCGGGTCGACAAGGCGTACCGATTCGAGACCGGTGACGGGAGCGCCTCGCTGGCGGACCTCTTCAGAGGGCGCTCACAACTCCTGGTCTACCATTTCATGTTTGGGCCCGACTACACGGCGGGGTGCCCGTCCTGTTCATCGATCGCCGACGGGTTCAACGACATCGTCGTTCACTTGGAGAACCACGACGTCGCTTTCTCGGCGGTGTCGCGGGCACCGCTCGCGAAGCTGAAGGCTTACAAGCAGCGTATGGGCTGGACGTTTCCCTGGGCGTCTTCGCAAGGCAGCGACTTCAATTTTGACTTCAACGTCGCGTTGACCGAGGAGCAACAGCGCGAAGGGGGTGTCGAATACAATTACCGGCGCGGCAAACCCGCGATGGACGCAAAGGTGCCGGCGCCCGTCGCGGAGTTCGCGGCAATGTGCGGAACCGACGCTCCCACGTTCACGCGCGATCGGCCCGGTATGAGCGCCTTCGTGCTTGCGGGTGGCGTTGTCTATCACACGTATTCCACCTATGCGCGGATTGGACGGACTATGGGGCATGTACCAATGGCTCGACCGCGCTCCCATGGGACGCAACGAGGCGGGCGGCGTGTGGTGGCGCCGCCGCGACGAGTATGTCAAGCGCTGAAGCTATGCGCTGGAGATCACACATAATTTCCGAGCCAGCTTCCCAGCGAGCATTTTTCGGCGTTCTGGCGCTACTGTTCGCGGCCAGCTCGGCGGTGACGATCATCTGGTGCGATTCGATGCCTGCGATGGGCCGCATGTCGATGCCCGGACAGACGTGGCCCGGCGCTGCAGCCTCGTTCCTAGGTATGTGGGTCGTGATGATGGTCGCGATGATGCTGCCATCCTTGGTGCCAACGCTGTGGCGTTACCGCCAGGCCGTCGGCAGGGCAGGCGAGACGCGCCTGGGTCGGCTGACTGCCCTTGTGAGCTTGGGGTACTTCTCGGTGTGGACCGCGTCTGGAATGGTGGCGTTTCCGCTGAGTGCGGCGCTGGCGGCGGCCGAGATGCAGCAGCCGGCGCAGGCCCGGGTCGTTCCCATTGCGGTCGGCATGATCTTGGTAATCGCCGGCGCGCTGCAATTCACTGCCTGGAAGGCACATCACCTAGCCTGCTGCCGACGGACACCGCCATGCGCCCGTACGATACCAGCGGACGACCGCTCTGCGTGGCGACACGGACTTCGGCTGGGCCGCCACTGCAGCTACTGCTGTGCGCCCCTGACGGCGGTCCTCCTCGTCACTGGAGTCATGGACTTGCGCGTGATGGCTGTCGTAACCGCAGCCATCACAGTTGAGCGTCTGTCACCGGCGGGTAGGCGCGTCGCGCGAGCCATCGGAGCCGTGGTCGTCGGGTCCGGGTTGCTGTTGATCGGGCGCGCCGCCGGTCTGATATGACGTTATTCCGGCAGATTGATACCGGATCCGCCCATCTCTTTTGGCATGTCTTTAAACTTTGGCTTTCCATCGCGAATGGGAAGCACGGATTCCTGATAGTGAACGTGCACGCCCGGATCGAATTTTAAATGCGGCAACATCGCGGCATAGACATCCACGAGCCCCAGAGTCGGGTGTTCCGTGAATAGGTGCCCGCCGCATTTAATGCACCACTTGCGATAGCTGATGGGAGTCTTATTGTAAGTGCCAATGCTCGCCTCCCCGTGGGTCACCCTCAGAGCCCCTGGATTCCACAAAGAAAAGGCATTCACTGGCCCGGCTGACCAATGCCGGCATGACCCGCAATGGCAATAGCCCATAGCGACCGGGTCGCCTGAAATCTCGAATTTTACTTCTCCGCAGAAGCAACTGCCGTGGAGGGGTTCATTGGCCATGATTCGTGTCCTTGCAATAGTTTGGGTTTCGAACGTTGGTATTTTGGGTTGCCACGAGTGGGGGTCTTTCCAGGGTGCAAGCCTATCGCATTTTCCGCTGATTGCCTGGCTAACTAAGCCCTTTGCCGCGTAAGATCGTGAGTTAAAAATCCGGCCTCGCTACGGATTCAACCGGCAAGAATAAGCAGGTGCAAGTTGCAAAAATTTTTATTTGAGGGATCCGCCGCCGCGATAACAGGTGCAGCGAGCGGTATCGGTAGGGCGCTGGCTTTTGAAGTCGCGGCCCGAGGCAGCGATGTCGCGCTGGCCGATGTAGACCAAGCAGGGCTGCAATCCATCGCGCAAGAAATCACCTCCAAGCATGGGCGTCGAGCGACTATCAGCCGTGTCGACGTTGCCGATCCAATACAGATTCAAGAGTTCGCGTTATCCGCTACGGCCGCGTTCCCGGCTCTGAACCTCGTCATCAACAATGCCGGAGTTGCACTGCTCGGCCAGTTCGACGAATTCGACCTGAACCAGATGGCGTGGCTGATGGAAATTAATTTTTGGGGAGTCGTCCGAGGCACGCGGGCATTCCTGCCTCATCTTAAGACCAGGCCGCTCGCACATATCGTGAATATATCCAGCATCTTTGGAATTATCGCTCCGCCGGGGCAAAGCGCTTATTCAGCATCGAAGTTTGCAGTCCGAGGATTCTCGGAGTCGTTGCGGCACGAGTTGGCCATGAGCAAGAGCCCAGTAAGGTTGTCCGTGGTTCATCCCGGGGGAGTCAAGACAAATATCGCACGTAAGGCGCGCGCCGGAAGCAGCTTGCGCGAAAACCCGAATCCAAATGAGGTCGGCGATCGGTTCGAAAAGATGGCGCGAACCACGGCTGCGGAGGCGGCACAACGCATCATCCGTGGAATCGAGCGCAATGAGCCTCGCATCCTGATCGGCGCGGATGCGCGGTTCCTGGATTTTATTCAACGCCTAAGACCTGGGGCTTACTGGGCTCTGCTGGCGAGCGCCTTCAGCAAGTTGTCGGTTTGAGGCCTTTATTTCGCTTCGAGCTCTGCCAATAATTGGCGGGCACCATAAACTTTATCGAGTGCCTCGCGAATGATGGCCGGATGCAGTGCGACAGCGCGATTGTTTTCAGGATTGAACCAGTAGCGTCCCGCGATCGAGTGTATGTTGCCGTCGAACATTAAACCGACAACTTTTCCTGATACATCGATCAAGGGACTCCCCGAATTCCCGCCGACGATGTCATTGCTGGTAGAGATGCAAAATGGAGTACTTAAGTCCAATTGGGTCTTGACCTTCATCCAGCTGGCGGGAATCTTGAATGGCGAGGAGCCCGTTGCCCGCTCGAACGCACGATCGAGATGGGTGAAGGGATCGAGTGCTTTACCATTTTCCACCCATCCTTGTACCGTTCCGTAATTCAGCCGCGGCGTGAAGGTCGCATCGGGATAGGTATTGGTGCCGTACGCTATGAAACGCGCAGCTGCGATCCTCTGCGCCGCGGCGATGGTGGGCGCTTCCACCTCATCCTCGTATTGTCTTCGGATGGCGCGGGCGTCGCCGTCCAGCGAGCGCGCCAATTCGATCATGGGATCATGAGATGCGTCGACCGCTGCCTTACCGCCTTCCCATAATTTCTTTCGAAATGCCGCATCATCAAGCTTGGTCTCCGCGATCAGGCGGGTCGCCAACTCATCTGGCGATTCCTTGTTCATCAAGCGGACTACCACTGGGTGGTCCGGCCCAAGCCACTCGCGCATGCGCTCGAGAGAAAAAGAAAGTGTCAGCTGCTCGAATTCTGAATAGACAGGCACCCGCGCAAACAGGTCGCGCTGTAGCCATGGCAGCGAGGAGTCAGTAAATTCGCGCAACCGGTCCTTGTTGGGCTTCAGCCGTTCGTCGGCTCCCCTCACGAGCAGACGAGCATTGCGAAACAGCGCACTGCTAAAGCCGGCGCCATTCTCGAGGAACATATAAGGCAAATAAAGGTCGCGCTCTCTATGAGACGCCGCGGCAATCTCGGCCCAAGGGTCGGGTCCTGCAAGGTGCGCGGCGGTGCGCAACTGCTGTTCCGCGTTCGACTTGCTGTCGAGAAATGCATCCTCGTTGAGCGCGTCCAGCTCTTTTCGGCGCACCTTGATACCGTTCTGCAAGCTATTGAGAGGGGCGAGGATGATGCGCTCGTTGCCCGCGTTTATCTTGCCGAATTGAATGTAGCGTCCGCGCAGTTCTGCGGCTCTCATCAAGGTGACCGGCAATGACACGTCTCGATCGAATTCGAGTTGCGCACGAGTTTGGAGGCGAGCGGTCGCTCCGGGATCGCCTGCAACGAATACCAGTTGGTTGGCTCTCGGTCCGGCAAAATCGAGCTGCAGGTAGTTCGGTGTCCTGGCGGGTTTGTTGTCCTCGTAGGCTCTCAGAAATGAAAAATCCAGCGACCAGCGCGGGAATTGAAAATTGTCCGGATCTCCGCCGAAGGAGGCGATGTCGGCCTCCGGGGCAAAGACCAGGCGAAGGTCTGCGTATCGCTTGTACTTATATAGAAAATATTGGCCTCCCTCATAAAGTCTCACGGTCTGGCATTCAAGATTACCTGACTTTGCCTTGACGCTTGCTTGTTGACACGCTTGCTCAAACGAAGTCAGCAACTTTTTGCGGGCAACGTTTGCTGCAGTCTCACCAAGCCCCGACTCAGATTTGAGTACTGCATCAGTAATGTTCTCGGCACCCACCAAGACATCGGCATGTTGTGCCGGGCAACGTTTCTCTTCGCTGCGAGCGGGCGCATTGAAGCCAAGTTCCAGCAGACTCTTCTCCTTCGAGGATAGCTCCGCAAGACATGACTCCACGCAATGATGGTTGGTCAGTATCAAACCCGAGGAGGACACGAACGCCGCGGTGCAATTGGCTAACCGAAGCGTCGAGAGACGCACGTGGTCGAGCCACGCAGGCGTAATGTCAGCGCCAAAAGTCTGTTTTACCGCGGCGGTGGGAAAGTTATCGAAAGTCCACATTCCTTCATTGGCGTGCGCGGGTAGAAGGGCAGCGCAAGCAGCGATGAGCAGAAATCCGCGCATGAAATCCTCGTCTTATTGTAGTCTGTAAAGCCAGCGAGATATTCTACTGCTTCCACGATCTTTGGACTTACAATCGCTCACTTGAAAGCTATCCGGCCCCGCACATCTACCGCGTTCTCGAATCGAGATTTTCGAATTTTCTTCTTCGCCAGCAGTGCGGCGATGATGGCGGACAATATCGAGCATGTGATTTCTTACTGGGTCGTGTTTCAGAAGTTTCATTCGCCCTCATTGTTGGCCTTCGCGGTCGTGAGTCACTGGGCGCCGTATCTCGCCTTTGCCGCCTATTCGGGCGGCCTAGCCGATCGCTTCGATGTCCGACGCCTTATTCAGATCGGGATGTTGCTATTTATGGCGGTCTCGGCCGGTTGGGGAGTCATGTTTCTGACCGACTCCACAGCGCAGTGGAAGGCCATGATTCTGCTGCTGACTCACGGACTGGCGGGAGTCATTTGGATCCCGGCATCGCAGGTGCTCATCCACAAGATCGTGGGTACGGAGCAGCTCCCGAGTGCTGTTCGGCTGAACGCGACTGGCCGTTATCTGGCCTTCTTAGTCGGACCCGCGGTAGGGGGTGCATTGCTGTTGTGGCTGGGGCCAATCCGCGGCATTTTTATCAATGCACTGATTTACGCGCCTTTGTTTTTATGGCTGATCAAAGCCCCTTATGGTCCCAATGCCGTCATTGCGGCGAAGCCCCAGGGACTGCGGGGCTTCGCCGACATCTTTGCGACGATGCGGGTGATGCGAAGCAACCCCGTGCTTCTGTCGATGACCGTGCTGGTTGGTGCTTCCGCCTTTTTTATCGGCAATGCCTACCAGGCCCAAATGCCCGGGTTTGCGGTCGACTTAGGCCTTGGGCGACCTGACTTCACGTATAGCATGCTGCTGGGGGCGGATGCTGCCGGGGGATTGACCGCGGGGGTGATTCTGGAAAGCGGGGGACTCCTGCCGCCGAAAGTACGCACTGCGTCTATTTTGGCGATGCTCTGGTGTTGCGCGCTCGCGGGGTTCGCTCGATCGAGCACCTATACGGTGGCGATCACGCTTTTGTTCATCGCCGGCTTCGTCGAGCTTGCATTCAATTCCATGGCGCAGTCCTTGGTGCAATTAAACGCTCCGGCGGAGATTCGCGGGCGAGTGATCGGCGTATTTGCAATGTCGTCGAACGGCATGCGCACTTTCAGCGGGCTTAGCGTCGGCCTACTTGGCGCGAGCATCGGTATTCATAATTCTTTGAGCTACAGTGCAGCGGCGCTGCTGGCGGTGTATATCGCAATATTCATAGGCCGCCACATTGCCAGGCAACGGCAAGCCGCTGGGTCATTATGAATACTCGCGGCGATGTCGATTACATGCGCCGTGCGCTGCTCCTGGCACAGCGTGCCGCCGACGAGGGCGAAGTGCCTGTTGGTGCTTTGCTGGTTTTAGACAACGAGGTTATTGCCGAGGGATGGAATAGGCCCATCGCAACTCACGATCCGACGGCGCATGCCGAAATTGTCGCGTTGCGCGCGGCCGCGCAGGCCTTGCGCAATTACCGTCTGAACGCCGCCACACTCTACGCCACATTAGAGCCCTGTCCCATGTGCATGGGAGCTGTTCTCAATGCCCGCCTCGCGCGGCTGGTGTTCGGAGCGTGGGACTCCAATGCCGGCGCTTGCGGCAGTGTCATCGATCTACCACGAGAGCCGCGATTGACCCATCGGTTGGATGTATACGGCGGCGTGTGCAGCGAGGAATCCGCAGTGTTGTTGCGGCAATTCTTCGAAAGTCGGCGTTAGTTCAATGCGGTCGCGTTGGGACCGTCGCCCCAGGCCCATTCCAGCATGTCGCGATAACCGCGGACGTTCTCGACGTAGCGCACGGGCTCCCGTCCCCGCGCATAGCCGTTCTCGGTCTGGGTGTACCAGCGCTCCTCCTCGAGAAGCGGGAGAAAGTCGCGCACATCCTGCCAAGAGTCAGGATCGCGACCGGCCTTTTGCGCCAACACGCGCGCGTCTTCCACATGACCGTAGCCAATGTTGTACGCAGCAAGTGCGAACCAAGTTCGGTCTGGCTCAGGAACGTGAGCCGGAATCTTTTCATATACTTGGCGAAAATATCTCGCGCCGCCAAATATGCTTTGTCTCGCGTCCGAGAGATCAGTCACTTTCGCTTCGCTTGCGGTCTCAATCGTCAGTTGCATCAATCCGTGTGCGCCCGCCGAGGAGGAAGCGCGCGGATTCCACTTCGATTCTTGATAGCCGATCGCTGCCAACAAGCGCCAGTCTTGACTGCTTTGTTCGGCGGCCTCTACAAACCATTCCTTATAAAGTGGCAATCTGCTTTGCAGATGGCGCATGAAGCCCGGGCCTCCGGCAAAATCACCATCGTCGGATCGACCGTAGTAACGGTTAACGATCACAGCCAGCTCGCCGTCGCCCTTGAGGCGGGCGAAATAAGTGGCCATGTCAT
>DASWUU010000100.1:0-50114 GCA_036401515.1 Steroidobacteraceae bacterium | reverse complement strand
CCGGTGCCGTTTCACTTTCCCGCTCCGGACTATTTCGACGAGCTGCTGTCGCGCAGCGAGGATCTTTAGAACATGTTCCGGGAGCTCTGGGAGACTTTTACCGACGCTCTGGAAGACTTGGGTGCGGTGGTTCATTTTCTGTATCGCTTGGTCGTCAATACGCCCGTCGTGCTGCTGCGAGTCAATTTGGTCTCCCAGCAGGTTTTCAATTCCGGTGCGCTGTCTTTGGTCATCATCATGCTGTCCGGTTTGTTCGTCGGCATGGTGCTGGGATTGCAAGGTTTCCAGCTACTGCAGCGCTTCGGCTCCGAGGAGTCGTTGGGCACGGCGGCAACGATCGGTCTGGTGAAGGAATTGGGTCCTGTGGTCACCGCGCTGTTGTTCGCGGGCCGCGCCGGCACTGCTCTCGCTTCGGAATTGGGCTTGATGCGGGCAACGGATCAAATATCGGCCATGGAAATGATGGCGGTCGATCCCATCCAACGCGTCGTCGTACCGCGCTTCTTGGGCGGTGTGATTGCCATGCCGCTACTCGCCGCCATATTCAGCGTCATCGGCATCTATGGCGCACAACTTGTCGGTGTTCAGATCATGGGCGTCGATGCGGGCAGCTTCTGGTCGCAGATGCGTTCGGCCGTGAGTCTCAAGGATATCAATGAGGGCATCTTCAAGAGTTTCGCATTCGGCGTGGCGTGCAGTCTCATTGCCGTGCACCAAGGATATTATGCCGTGCCCACGGCGGAGGGTGTGGGACGCGCCACCACCCGTACCGTGGTGACTTCGGCCGTGGTGATTCTATTCTTGGACTACTTGGTTACCGCAGCGTTTTTGTAGGAGTGTTGTATGCGTAAGTCACGCACCTTGAATCTCGGTACCGGTTCCTTTGTACTGCTGGGATTCGCTGCGCTATTTTTCCTGACGACCCAGACGACGAGTCGCGGGCTTGCTATCTTCGGCCCGCCTCATTATGAGGTCACCGCCAAATTCGATAATATCGGCGACCTCAAGGTGGGTGCGCCGGTATCCATGTCCGGCGTCGAGGTGGGACGCGTGACGAAAATCGACTTTGACTCGAACGAGTACAAAGCCGTGGTTGTTTTGCGGTTGAATGAGCACTACAACAAGATCCCGACGGACAGCGACGCCAGCATTTACACCCAAGGGCTTCTGGGAGGTAAATTTATCGGACTAACCGCCGGAGGCGCCGACACTTATTTGAAGGACAAGGGTCAGATCGAGTTTACGCAGTCGGCCTTCGTGCTCGAGAATTTGATCGGTCAAGTCCTGGCGAATTTCACAAAATCCAAGGCGGACGATATGCAGAATGCAGCCGATCCGAAAGCGGCGGAAAAGACGAAAGCGACGGAGAAAACGAAATGATCAGAGTCATGACGGCGATGTTGATATCGATGCTGGCGGTGGCGGTGCAGGCGGCGGATGCCCCGGCGGCGAACCCCAACGCAGGACCCCAGGAAATCGTCGAGAGTTCAGCCAAGGCAATGCTGGCGGAACTGGATAAAAATCGCGCGATGTACAAGAGCGATCCCAAAAAGCTCGATGACCTCGTCGGCAATGTTCTGCTGCCGAAATTCGACACCGATTATGCGGCACGCCTAGTGCTGGGCCAGACTTGGCGCACGGCGACTCCCGAGCAGCGCAAGCGCTTCGTCGATGCTTTCTATCATTCGCTGCTGCGAAATTATGGCGCCGCGCTGGTCGATTTCACGGGCGATCGGTTCGTGGTCCTGCCATATAAGGGCGATCCCAACGATGTGAACGCCACCGTGCGCACCGAAGTGAAGCGATCATCGGGCGATAAGGTGCCCGTGAATTTTAGTTTGCATAAAACCCCTGACGGCTGGAAGGCATGGGACGTGGTGATCGAGGGCATTTCCTACGTGAAGAGCTTCCGCACGGATTTTGCATCGGAAATCCAGCAAAAGGGCCTGGACGATGTCATTAACCGTCTGGAAAAGGAAGGCAAGGTCGGACCCAACGGGGCCGCGGTGACCTCGCATTGAGCGGCCCATTGACCCGCCCGCTGAGCCGTGCCCCCTGGCGTCGAAGCCAGCGCACCTTGGTCAACAGCGCTGTGCACACAGCGGATTTCCAGCTGCAGGAGGGTGAGCGTGCCCGCATCAACGGCGTGCTGCATTTCACGACGGTCACCGCATTGCTGCTCGAGGGCAGTGAGGCCATCATCAACGGACGTGCGGCCGTCATCGACCTGGCGGGAGTCAAGGATAGCGACAGTTCCGGTCTTGCTCTGCTGATCGAATGGCTGAGCGTGGCCCGGGCTGCGCAGCGCACCTTGCGCTACCAAAACATACCCGTGCAATTGCATCAGCTCGCCCGTTTGAGCGATGTTGAAGAGCTGCTCACGGCAGCCTAAATATTTTTAAGACGGGACGTAACGCCCGCAAGGAACCAAGGATGGTAGGGATTAAACCGCGGGCGTCGGCCGTACCCTGCACAGTTATCGCGGGACTGTTTGCTGCTCTTTTTTTATGGCAGTCCGCCGGCGCTGCTGAAACGCCGCCGCTCGAAGCATTCGGCCGCCTCCCAAACTTGGAGGATGTCGCGATTTCGCCCGACGGCACTAGAATCGCTTACGTTAGGACCCGCGGTGATACTCGAAATCTTGTCGTCGCCGCGATAAGCAAAGCGGAAGTCTTGGGGGGCGTACGCGTCGGCGACGCGAAGCTGCGAGCTGTCGAGTGGATTGATGATGATAATCTCTTGGCGACCGTTTCCACCACCAGCCCGCCACCGTTTGGTTTTACCGGTCCTACTCGGGAGTGGTCTCAGCTGGCGCTATTCAACGTCAGCAAGTTAAAAATAAATCCGCTCGACTTCGCAGTTCCCGACATGAGAACTTTCAATGTCGTTACGGGGCAGACCGCGGTACGCGAGTCGTCGGGACATTCCATGCTGTACGCGCCAGGCTACTGCGTGTCCGATCGGACGCTCCCTTGTCTGTTTTCATTTACCATTCCCGAGCGCAGGCCGCGCCTCCTAGATCGAGCGTCGCAACCCGACACCGACTGGCTGATAGATGAGTCCGGGTATATCGCCGCGCAATCGGTCTATTACGACGATAAGAAGCTATGGGAGATTCGAACTCATAAGGACAACCGATGGTCGGTGGCGGCCTCCGGCACGGCCGCCGTCGATAAACCCCATGTGCTCGGCTTTAGTGCCGATGGCGCTGCCCTCATCGTTGTATTTTTAGAAAATGGCGACCCGGTATGGAAGCCTCTCAACCTCAAAGATAACAGTTGGGGGCCGCCCCTCGGCGCCGGCTCAGCGTTTGCTCGAGTCATCGAGGATCGCAAGTCCGGGCGTATTGTCGGCGGCATGCGCGCTGCCGGCAGCAGCCAATATGTGTTCTTCGACAATGAGCTGCAAGCGCACTGGAACGCCGTGTTGCGCGCATTTCCGGACGAACGCGTGCAACTGGTTTCACACTCGGATGACTATTCGCGAATGGTTGTCCAAGTCTTCGGCCCCAAGGATGGGTTTGTCTATGTCCTCTACGACTGGTATTCGCACCATGCCACGGTGCTGGGAGACGTGTACGAAGGAGTGACTGCACCGGCCGAGGTCAGAGCGATCAGCTATCAGGCGTCCGATGGATTGACGATTCCGGGGTTCTTGACCTTGCCGCGCGGCGCGCCGGAAAAGAATCTGCCGCTCATCGTCTTGCCGCATGGCGGACCTGCTGCGGCGGATACCTGGGACTTTCATTGGTGGGCGCAGGCACTGGCTGCGCAGGGGTACGCGGTGCTGCAACCGAATTTCAGAGGCTCGACCTTAAGCTCGCGTTTCCTGGAAGCAGGATATGGCGAGTGGGGCCGCAAGATGCAATCGGATCTATCGGACGGCGTGCGCTACTTGGCGAGGCTGGGCACCATCGACCCGAAGCGTGTTTGCATTGTGGGGGCGAGCTACGGCGGCTACGCAGCATTGGCCGGGGTTACCGTTGAATCCGGGGTATATCGCTGTGCGGTTTCGGTGGCCGGTATCGCCGATCTGCGGCGCTTCCGCAAATGGATGACGGAATATTCACACGTAGGCTTGAGCCAGCGCCATTGGGATCGGTTTATGGGCACTGCCGATCAGAGAGATCCCGATCTGCTTGCAGTCTCACCCATTGAACATGTCCGTGCCGTATCGGTGCCCGTGTTACTCATTCACGGGCGCGACGATACCGTGGTTCCGTACGAGCAGAGCGATTTGATGCTGAGCGCTTTGAAGGGCGCTGGAAAATCCGTCGAGATGGTCACCCTAAAGCATGAGGATCATTGGCTGTCGCGCGGAGAAACGCGTTTGCAAATGTTGCAAGCCTCGGTCGCGTTCCTTAGAGCAAACAATCCACCGGATTAATTCGCCGCGAACGCCTCGCTCAGTTTGGTTTTGGCGGAGGCTCGTCGTTTTGTTTAGGCGGCGCACCGGGCGGCGGCGGAGGGGTAACGGCCTCGGACGGCTCGTCTAACCCCGGATCTACCAAAGGAGCCTCATCGGTGCCCTTGCCATCCGAGACGAGGTACGCGCGACGCTGCAGATACGCATCGCGAATGAAGGCATAGGGATCGAATACCCTTTGCAATGTCGAATCCAAAGGCAACAAAGCGACGCGTGTATCCAGTGCCTGCAGACCGTAAAGCCCATATGAAACATAGCTGTTGCTGATGTAATGAGTCGGGCCGGTAAAAATGTCCACGCCCTTGGCCGGTGCGTCTCTGGCGTCGGAGGGTCCTAAAATGGGCAGCTCTACGAACGGCCCGGATTTGACGCCGTAGTGTCCTAAGGTCTGTCCGAAATCCTCGTCGTTCTTGTCCAATCCCATCTGCGAGGCCGGGTCCAAGAGGCCGCCCACGCCGATGGTCGTATTGACGACAAAACGCGCCAGGTCATTGGCGGCGGCCCCGAATTTCCCCTGCAAGGCATCGTTGACCATGGTTGTGGTGGTATGCAGATTGGTGAAGAAATTACTCACGCCGGTGCGTGCGGGGGAGGGGACCACTTTCACGTAACCGCGCGCCAGCGGTTTGACCACGGCGCGATCGACCGAATCATTGAATTTGTATACGCCGCGGTTCCATGATTCCCAGGGGTCCTGGGGAGGCGGCGTGTGTCCGGGAGGGAGTGTGACGCATCCGCTTACGCAAAAAGCCAATGCGATGCCAAGCACCGCGCGTGCGCCCATACCCTTCTGCATGTTAAATATCTCCGGCCGCCGAAAGCAAAGGCCAAGATTACACTATCCGGTGCTCATGTCGCCGTCCTTTGCCGCTTTGTCCGTGTCTCGCTGACGCGCCTGCGCAGCTTGCTCGACGGAGCGGCCAAGGCCGAAGACTCGTTCCCGCACACGGAGGTCCGACACCTGGACCCGGCAAGGATATTCCGCGCCGCATTCACGTCGCGATCATGCGTTACACCGCACGCATGACAACACCATTGCCTGACAACGAGTTGCCTTAGACCCCTGGGACCGGATAAGCAGCCACAGCTAGAACAAGCTCGCGTTGTGTTTCTCTCGCTGACGATTGAGAAGGACCTGGCAGCGTACTTACTTTTATAATCCAGGAAATTCTTGAGCATGCCCCAGCCCGAAGCGACGGAATGTCAAAGCCGCTTTAGTAGCGGCCGGTGCCCGAGTCGTTGCGGATGCCGTCAGCCGCGGAGTTATTGCGGTTACCCTCGGCCACCTGGTCCTTATTCTTTTTGGGCATCGCGGCCCGGACTTCCTCGAGCCGAGCGCTGTAGCGAGCACGCTGTACCGCATCGAGGTTCGGCAGGGTCAATGCAATCTGGAGCTGGTTCGAGGCCATCTGCAGATTACCCGTCATGAGGTAGAACTCCGCCATATAACTGTATGAATCGGCATAGTCGCCGGCGGTATTTGCGGCCTTCGCGATCAGTCGGGTTTGGTCCGGCGTGGGTTCCACATTATTGAACAAGTCCAACAGCACCATGTGCGCACGTTTGTTATCGCCGGAGCGCATGAGGGTTTCCGCCAGCCGGATGGTAATGGGCACGTTACGGGGGAATAACATCATCGCCCGCTCCAAAACCGCCTCCGATTCTCGAAGCTGATTATTAGCCAGGTAGGCTTGGCCGAGTGCGCCGTAAAACTGTGTCACCTTCGGATACTCGCGCACCAGCTCCTGGAGATCGGGAATGGCCCCCGCGGGATTTCGACACAGAATCTCCGCCACATCTTTGCCGTAGCGTTCTTCGATGGTCTTGCCGCCGCCATTCTTGAGCAGGTTGACGTAGTATTTGCGCGCCGCTTGCGGATCGCCGGCGACCGACCGCAAGCGCTCCTTAATGAGCCTGTAGCTCAAGGAATCTTCGTGGCGGATTCGGCCGATCTGATCCGCGCGGTCGCGAGCCTCCGCGACGCGATCGGAAAAAATCGGGTGATCGATCAGGAACTGAACGGCATTGACGCGGCTCGGCTCCGGTCCCTCACGCCCCATATAATCGAAAAAGCTCGCCAAGCCCAGAGGGTCGTAGCCGGCTTCCGCCATGGTGCTGATGCCGATGCGGTCAGCTTCGAATTCGCTGGCGCGGGTGTAGTTGATCTGATGCTGAATCATGGCGCTCTGACCGGCCAAAATGGCGCCCTCGATGGCATCGGGAGATCCGCGCCCGGCCGTTGCACCCAACAGCACTGCGGCCAGCATTGCAGCCGAGGCCAAGAGGCCCTCATGACTTTGGTCCATGATTTGGCGCACGATATGACGCTGCGTGACGTGCGAGGTTTCGTGGGCCAGCACGCCGGCCAACTCGTTCTCATTGCGTGTCGCCAAAATCAAACCGCTTTGGATGGCGACGAAGCCGCCGGGGATTGCAAAGGCATTGACCACGGGGTCTTTCAGAACGAAGTAGTAAAATTGATGCTGGCCCTCTTGGGCGTGACTCGAAAGGCTATGACCGATTTCCTGCGCATATTGGCTGGATTCCGGATCTGTCAGGATCATTCCGGTGTTGCGTATTTCATTAACGTAGGAAAGCCCCACGTGGTATTCATCCTCGATGGAGATCGCGGCATTCGCCGGACTACCCAAATCGGGAAGATCCTGCTTCGAGTCTTTGACCCCTTGGGAGTAGGCGACGCCCACGCTCAAACCGACCGCGGCGGCGATCAGGAATGCGGATATGGATTTCAGCGCTGACATAGGCATGTTCAGCCTATTGGAGTGTTGACGGATTCCAAAGTTCGCCCAAAACCGAAGCAAAATCAAAGAACTTCGGAGGCATAGTCCGCCAGCCGAGAGCGTTCGCCGCGAACCAGGGTGATATGGCCCGAAAACGCCCAGCCGTGGAATCGGTTGACGACATACGTCAGGCCAGTCGTAGTCTCCGTCAGGTAGGGCGTGTCAATCTGTGCGATATTGCCCAAACACACCATTTTGGTGCCCGGCCCGGCACGGGTGACCAGCGCCTTCATTTGCTTGGGCGTTAAATTCTGCGCCTCATCGATGATGATGAAGCGATTCAGGAAGGTGCGTCCGCGCATGAAGTTGAGCGACCGGATCTTGATGCGGTGCCGTAGTAAATCGTTGGTAGCGCCGCGGCCCCAGGTACCCCCCGGCTGGCTTTGGGTCAAGACCTCCAGATTGTCCATCAATGCTCCCATCCAGGGCTCCATCTTTTCCTCTTCCGTACCCGGCAGGAATCCGATGTCCTCGCCCAGGGGGATGGTGACGCGGGTCATGATGATCTCGCTGAAGCGATTGTGATCCAAGGTTTGCGCCAAGCCTGCAGCGAGGGTTAGCAGTGTTTTGCCCGTACCGGCGGGCCCCAGCATGGTGATGAAATCGATTTCCGGATCCATCAGCAAGTTGAATCCCAGATTCTGTTCGCGGTTGCGCGCCGTGACGCCCCAAACATTGTTGCGTTCCGTGCGATAGTCAGTCGTGAGTTCCAGGATCGCGGAATCGCCCTCCAGCTTACGCACGATGGCCTCTACGCCGTTCGCGCCGGGGTCATAAACAAATTGATTGGTTTTCCATTCCCGCACCAGGGGTCCGCGCACTCGATAGTAAGTGCGGCTCTGCTGCTGCCACGACTCCATTCCTTTGCCGTGCTTTTCCCAAAAATTCTGCGGCAACTGCTGCACGCCGCTGACGAGCAGATCCGCATCCTCGATGGTCTTATCGCTGGAGTAATCTTCGGCGTGCACGCCTACAATCGCGGCCTTAATCCGCAAGTTGATGTCTTTCGAGACCAGCGTGATGCGGGCGCCGCGAAATTTCTGCTGCAATGCCAGAGTATTCGCCAAAATCGCATTGTCGGCACCATGCCCCGGCAGACTGCTGGGCAACACCGATTCGAGCAGCTGAGTTTGGAAGAACAGCCTGCCGCCGGGCGGGCGTTTGCCGTGATTAACGGGCACCGGCGGGTGCAGCACCAAGCCGCGGTCGATCTGTTTCTTGGTGGCCCCTTGCATCAACTCATCCAGGAAACGGCTGACCTGGCGCACGTTGCGTGCCGGTTCCGACAAGCCTTTCTTGCCCGCATCTAGTTCTTCGAGCACCGTCATCGGGATGTAGATGTCATGCTCTTCAAAGCGAAAGATTGCCGTCGGGTCGTGCATGAGCACGTTCGTGTCGAGCACGAAGATTCGGCGCTCGGCCTTGCCTTGACGGCTTTTCAGTACAGCGGTCCCCAATGGCCGCACGTTGTCATTCACAGTGCTTTTACCGCCGCCAAAACGGCCTCCGCATGATCCTTTACCTTCACTTTTCGCCAGTGCTGGCGCAGCACGCCTTTGGCGTCGATTAGAACTGTAGTGCGCTCGACTCCCATGTATTTCCTGCCGTACATGCTTTTTTCCTGAATAACGTCGTAGAGTTTGCACACCTTCTGGTCGGGGTCGCTCAGCAGATCGAATGCGAACGACATTTTTTTCTTGAATTTTTCGTGCGAAGCAACGCTGTCCGGGGAGATGCCGAAAAGCACGGCATTGGATTTCTCGAATTGGGGATGCAGCGCCGAAAAATCCAGACCTTCCTGAGTGCAGCCGGAAGTATTATCTCGGGGATAGAAATAAAGCACCGCGGCTTTGCCCTTCGCATCCTCGAGCGCCCAGGTTCCGTTTGTGCCTGCAAGGGCAAATGGCGGCGCCTTTTTGCCAACTTCTATCTTACTCATGGCATCTAACTCTTGACGGGCTCAAAAATGGCATCCAAGTTCAAATGATCGCAGAAGTCCATGAACTCTTCGCGCAGAACCCCAATATGCAGACGGCTCGGTACATTAACGATCATTTGCACGGAAAACATGGGCGCACCGGTATGGGCAGCTGCGTACGAGCGCGTCGAGAGCTCCGCGATGTCCACGCCGCGCTGCGCGAAAAATCCCGACAGTCCAGCGACGATGCCGGTCTGATCCAAGCATACGACATCAATCGAATACGGCAGCATGTCATTGCGCGCGGACCTCTCCTCCGTACGACGCAATTGAATATTCATGCCGCTGGCATCAGCCAGCTTTTTGAACTCGCCCTCGAGCTTCGCAAGCGTGTGCCAATTGCCGTTGACCAGCAGCAGCATCGCAAACTCATTTCCGAGCGAAGTCATACGACTTTCGCTGATGCTTCCGCCGCAATCGGCGATGGCTTTAGACAGCTCATGGACCATGCCGACGCGGTCGCCGCCGACTGCAGAAATCACGATATGTTGTTTCATCGGCGCAAATTCTACCGGATGGGCGCTTGCCAGGGTGCATGTCCGGCACTTAAGGTAGCGATATTTGCTGCGGAGTCATTCAATGTTTTCCGGAAGCATGGTGGCGCTTGTCACACCGATGGCCGCCGATGGGGCAGTAGACTGGCCGGCTTGGGATCGATTGCTGGATTATCACCTGGCCCAGGGCACCGATGGGATCGTCGTGGCCGGTACAACGGGCGAATCACCCGTGCTTTCCCCGTCCGAGATCGCGGAGCTGACGCGGCTGGCGGTGCTGCGCTGTCGCGACAAGCTCAAAATCATCGTCGGCGCCGGTTCATATGCGACCGATGTGACGGTGGCGAGAACTCGGAGCTTGTCACGGCTGGGTGTCGATGCGGTGATGCTGGTGACGCCGTACTACAACAAACCGCCGCAGGAAGGTCTATACAGGCACTTTATGGCCGCGGCCGACGCCTCAGCGGCGCCCGTTATTCTGTATAATGTTCCCAGCCGAACGGCGGTAGATCTCTTGCCCAGCACGGTTGCTCGTCTCGCCCGGCATCCTCGGATTGTCGCAATCAAAGAGGCTACGGCGTCGTTGAGCCGGGCGCGGGAGATTTTGGGCAGCTGTCCGCCGGAGTTTGTGGTGCTGTCGGGGGACGATGCTACTGCCATCGATCTGATGAGCGTGGGTGCCCGCGGCGTGATTTCCGTTTCGGCGAATATCGCGCCACGGCGGATGCATGAGGCTTGTCGGGCGGCACTTGACGGGGACTTGGCGCAGGCGCGAGCCATCGATGCGACTTTGCAGCCTTTACATAAGGACCTGTTTGTCGAAGCGAATCCCATACCGGTCAAATGGGCGGTGGCGAGGATGGGAATAATTGGGAACGCAATCCGGCTTCCGTTAGTCGAACTGGCGACGGCGCATCATGAAACGGTGCTGCGTGCGATGCGAGCTGCCGGAATTACCCTTGAGGACCAAGCTGCATGAGTCTTGCTAGAATTTTGATGTGGGCTGCCGCCGGAACACTTATGAGCGGCTGCCACCTATTCACCAAGCTGAACCCGGACTGTCATACGCGACAGGAATATCAGCGCGCAGTGTCGTCGGCGCCGCTGAAAGTGCCTCCTGGATTGGATTCGCCCAATACCGCCGGAGCGCTGGTCATTCCCTCGGTCAGCGATGTTCCGCCGCCGCCGGGCCCCAAGGAAGCGTGTTACGACGTGCCGCCGCGCTACAAGCCGGCGCCGGCGAATAAGGCGGCGAGCGGCTAGGCTCCAATATTTGATCGGCCGGGTCCGCTCCGGTACCCTTGCGCACCGTATGGAGAGGTGGCCGAGTGGTCGAAGGCGCTCGCCTGGAAAGTGAGTAACATCCCAAAAGGTGTTCGAGGGTTCGAATCCCTCCCTCTCCGCCAAGAGAATACGATGCAGCGGGTATCGGCATCGTCTAATGTGTTTAGCGGCCACGTTCAGTTTATGGTGGCTCGCGTTTGCATCTTCGCGACGACTGGTCACGAACCCCGTCAGGCCCGGAAGGGAGCAGCGGTAGAGGCTTTAAGTCGGGCGCCGAGGTCCTGCTGGCGCGGGCCGCCTCCCGTAAGGCGTGCGACAATATCGTATGAGCTACGTCGTACTAGCGCGTAAATGGCGCCCCAAGCGATTTGCCGAAATGGTCGGGCAGGAACATGTGCTGCGCGCGCTCAGCAATGCCCTCGACAGCGGCAAAGTTCACCACGCGTTCTTGTTCACGGGAACTCGCGGCGTCGGCAAGACCACCGTTGCACGCATCTTGGCGAAGTCGTTGAATTGCGAGACGGCGGGCGTGAGTTCCAACCCATGCGGCGTGTGCGCAGCGTGCCGGGAAATCGACGAGGGCCGTTTCGTCGATCTCATCGAAGTCGATGCGGCCTCGCGCACCAAGGTCGACGACACCCGCGATATGCTGGACAACGTTCAATATGCCCCGACTCGAGGACGGTACAAGGTGTACCTCATCGACGAAGTTCATATGCTCTCGAACCATTCCTTCAACGCGCTGCTCAAGACCTTGGAAGAGCCACCGCCGCACGTTAAGTTCTTGCTGGCCACAACCGATCCGCAAAAGCTGCCCGTTACCGTGCTGTCGCGATGCTTGCAGTTCAGCCTCAAAAGATTGCCGGCCGCATTGATCGGCGAGCGTTTGAAATTCATCGCGGCCGCGGAAAACTTAAGTTTCGAGCCGGCAGCGATTGCGCTGCTCTCGCGCGCCGCAGAGGGCAGCATGCGCGATGCCCTAAGTTTGATGGATCAACTCGTCGCATTCGGCGGCGGTATCGTTAACGAAGTCAATGCACGCGCCATGCTTGGCACCATCGATCGCGGGCACGTGGGCCGCATGGTCGAGGCGCTATCGCGCGGCGACGGTCCTGCCTTGTTGGCCGAAGTGAAAGAGCTCGATCGTAACGCGCCGGACTACGATCGCGCGCTGGTGGAGGTTGCGGCATTGCTGCAACGCATAGCGATCGTGCAAATCGTTCCCGAGGCTGCTGCCCAGGACGAGGAGTTCGACGGAGCCCAATTGAGCCAGCTCGCAAAAGCCATATCACCCGAAGATGCTCAGCTTTATTACCAAATTGCCGTGGGCGGGCGCCGAGATTTGAACATGGCACCGGAGCCTCGCATCGGCTTTGAAATGACATTGCTGCGAATGCTGGCGTTTAGGCCCGACAGCGCTGCCCAGTCGGCAAAAGCGGGGCGCCCGAGCACGCCTGCCGTCGCGGCTTCGCTACCTCGCACAGCTACCGCCACCGCGGCCCCTGCCGCTTCGGCTCCCGCATCGGCGCGGCTCCTCGGCATTGACCCAGGCAGTTGGCCGGCCGTGGTGGAGGCGGCGTCCTTGAGCGGAATGGTGCGCCAGCTCGCGCTGAACTGCGTGCCGGGCCGCTTCGAGGGTAATCTATTGGTCTTGAAACTCGATGAAGCTGCCGCAGATCGGCGTACACGGCTCATCGAGGAAAAACTTGTGCAGGGCCTGTCGAAATATCTAGGCCGCGAGATTCGCGTGGTATTCGAAACAGTTGAATCGGGCTTGAACTCTCCGGCACGCCAACGGTTGCAGGCGGAGCAGGAGCGATTGGCGCGGGCTGCCGATGCCTTCGAGTCCGACCCGGCCGTCAAGGGGCTGCGCGAGCGCTTCGGCGCCGATGTGGATGCGGGGTCGATCAAACCGGCAAATAGCTAAGAGAGGCCGATATGATGAAAGGTGGGTTGGGAAATCTGATGCGCCAAGCGCAGCAAATGCAAGAAACCATGCAGAAAGCGCAGGCGGAATTGGCCGAGATCGAAGTCACGGGAGAATCGGGTGCCGGCATGGTCAAGGTGACTTTGAATGGCCGCCACGAAGCGAAGCGGATATCGATTGAACCTAAGCTGCTGGGTGAGGACAAGGAGATGCTCGAGGATTTGTTGACCGCTGCCATCAATGATGCGGTTCGCAAGATCGCCGCGCGCACTCAGGAGAAGTACTCAGGCCTCATGTCCGGCCTCAATTTGCCTCCGGGCATGAAGCTTCCGTTCTGAGCTGATGAAATACACACCGACACTGGCGCGACTGATCGATTCGCTGCGTTGCCTGCCGGGCGTCGGGCCCAAGTCGGCTCAGCGCATGGCGTTCTATCTTTTGGAACGAGATCGCGACGGCGGCCGCATTTTGAGTCAGGCCCTCGCGGAAGCGTTGCAACAAGTCGGTCACTGCAAGCGCTGCCGTATGCTCACGGAGAGCGAGTTGTGCACCGTTTGCGCCTCGACTCAACGCGATCAAGCGCAGCTGTGCGTCGTCGAGTCACCCGCGGATGTCGTGGCCATCGAACAATCTGGCGGTTTTCGCGGGCGCTACTTCGTGCTCATGGGCCATTTGTCGCCGCTCGACGGCGTGGGTCCCGCAGAACTGGGGCTGGACGAGTTCGAGCAACTGCTCAGGGCGGGCGAGGTGCGCGAAGTGATACTCGCCACGAATCCGACCGCCGAGGGCGAGGCGACCGCGCACTATTTGGGCGAACTGGCGCTGCGCTTAGGGATTAAGGCATCGAGGATCGCACATGGCGTGCCGGTGGGCGGTGAACTGGAGTATGTCGACGGCGGCACGTTGGCGCATGCACTGGCTGGGCGCACCACGGTCTCTTGAAATCAATCGGATGCCAGTTTCTCGTACAGCCGAAACAGCCGTCGATAGCTTTCGTAGCGGCGCGTGGAAATTTGTTGATTGATTACCGCGGTGCGCACCGCGCATCCGGGTTCCTCCATGTGGTGGCAGTCTTTGAAGCGGCATTGCACGCTGCGCTCATAGATTTCAACAAAACCGCGCTCGGCCGCGCGTACCAAGTGGGCGGGCGGGGCAAAGTCCCGGACTCCTGGGGCATCAATAATCGCCCCGGTCGGCGTGAGCTGATACCAGCGCGCCGTGGTGGTGGTATGCCGTCCTTCGGCATCGCGCGTCAGTTCGGCTGTTTGCGCCTCAGCTTCCGGCGCCAATGCGTTGACCAGCGATGATTTGCCGACGCCGGATTGCCCGACCAACAAGCTCACTCCGGTGCTCAACAACTTCTCAAGATCGCCGATACCGGCTCTCGGGTGGCAGCTCACCTCGATGCAGTTCAAATTCATTTTTCTGTATTCATCGAGCTGCGGCTCAATTGCTTCCGTGCCTAAGTCCCTTTTGTTGACGATGATCAGCGCATCCAAATCCTTTAGGACGGCGCCGGCCCAATAACGGTCCACTAAAAACCAATCGGTGGCGGGCTGCGGCGCCACCACTATCGCGAGCCTGTCGATATTCGCCGCCACCGGCTCGGGCCGCCCGCGCGAGTCGATGCGTTCGATAAGATTGCGGTGCGGCTCGATGGATTCCACCGATGGACCGTCGGCCGAAGGCGGGTAGCCCCAGACTACTCGATCGCCGCAGACCACCCGTAATTTTCGACCTTTCAGCCCACAGCGCACCAGACCGGTGCTGGTCTGAACCAGCACGCCCCGGCCGAAACTGGCGAGGACTGTGCCAGTGCCGCCTGCTACCATGGCGAATTGCTTCTTTGAAACACCATGAAATCCCCAGAAAATCTGATTTGGATCGATTTGGAAATGACGGGCCTTAAGCCTGAGTCGGATCTGATCATTGAAATAGCGACGATCGTAACCGACAAACACCTTAATGTGCTTGCCGAGGGCCCGGTTCTCGCCGTGCATCAGAGCGAGGCGGTTTTAAGCGCCATGGACGACTGGAACCGAAATCAGCATGGCCGCTCGGGTTTGGCTGACCGGGTGCTGGCGAGCAATGTCGATACGCCGCAGGCTGAGCGGCGCACTCTTGAGTTTCTGGAATTGTGGGCGGAACCTAAACGTTCACCGATGTGCGGCAATAGTATTTGCCAGGATCGGCGCTTTCTTGCGCGCCTTATGCCGTCGCTGGAGGCATTTTTCCACTACCGTAATCTGGATGTCAGCACGCTGAAAGAGCTCGCCATCCGCTGGGCGCCTAATGTCGGGGAGGGGTTTCGTAAAACCTCGCACCATTTGGCGCTCGACGATGTCCGCGACTCCATCCGCGAGCTCCAATACTATCGCGAGCGGCTGTTTCGCTCGTTCTAGGGTCACTTGGGCGAATCGTTCGCCAGAAACATCCAGGTCTCGACCACGGTATCCGGATTGAGCGATAGGCTGTCGATCCCTTGATCGACCAGCCAGCGCGCAAGCTCGGGATGGTCGGAAGGCCCCTGGCCGCAGATGCCGACATACTTACCCTGGGCTTTGCAGGCTTTGATCGCCATCGCCATCAGTGCTTTGACCGCCTCGTCGCGTTCGTCGAAGGACTTGGCGACGACGCTGGAATCGCGGTCGAGTCCCAAACAGAGCTGTGTCATATCATTCGAGCCTATCGACATGCCGTCGAAATATTCGAGATACTGATCGGCGAGCAATGCGTTCGTCGGAAGCTCGCACATCATGATGTGCTTCAATCCGTTGTCGCCGCGCTTCAAGCCATTGTCGGCGAGAAGCTGCGTCACGGCCTTGGCCTCGGCCAGGGTGCGCACGAACGGCACCATGACCTGCACGTTGGTCAATCCCATCTCATTGCGCACGCGCTTCAACGCGCGGCATTCGAGCTCGAAGCAGGGCCGAAATACCTTGTCGATATAGCGCGACGCGCCTCGGAACCCAAGCATGGGGTTCTCTTCGTGCGGCTCGTAATTCTTGCCGCCGATCAGATTCGCATATTCATTGGATTTGAAATCAGATAGCCGCACGATGACGGGTTCAGGCGCAAAGGCAGCGGCGATCTGCGCGATGCCCTCGCTCAGCTTGTCGACATAGAAATTCACCGGACCCTCGTAGCCCGCTATCTGTTTCTTGATGGCATCCTTGGTCTCTGCGCTTTGCCTGTCGAATTCCAGCAGCGCGCGCGGATGTACGCCGATCATGCGGTTGATAATGAACTCAAGGCGCGCCAAGCCCACGCCTCTGTGGGGAATACCGGCGAAATCGAAGGCACGATCCGGATTTCCGACGTTCATGGTGATTTTCACGGGTATGGAGGGCATCGCGTCCATTTCGATGCTGCGCTGGTCGTAATCCAACATGCCTTCGTAAACATATCCGGCATCGCCTTCAGCGCAGGAAACCGTGACCGGCTGATCCTCGCGGATGTCGGTGGTCGCCGTGCCGCAGCCGACGACGGCCGGTATGCCCAGTTCGCGGGCGATGATGGCGGCATGGCAAGTTCGTCCGCCTCGATTGGTGACGATTGCCGAGGCGCGTTTCATGACCGGTTCCCAATCAGGATCTGTCATATCCGCCACCAAGACATCTCCGGCGCGCACGCGCGACATTTCCTTTGCATCCTTAATGATGCGCGCGTGCCCGGCGCCGATGCGTTGGCCGATGCTGCGGCCGGTGGTGAGAACCTTGGAGCGCGTTTTGAGCGTGAAGCGCAAGATGCTGCGTCCCGCGCGGCTTTGAACCGTTTCCGGCCGCGCCTGCAATATGTAGATCTTGCCGGTGCTGCCGTCTTTGCCCCACTCAATGTCCATCGGAGCAGCGTAGTGTTCCTCGATGATCAGTGCCTGCTTCGACAGCTCGGTGATGTCCGCCTCGCTCAGGGAAAACCGATGCCGATCCTCGTATGCCACATCGACGGTGCGCACCCGCTGCTTGCTGCCCGGGTCGGCGTAAATCATTTTGATCGCCTTGCCGCCGAGATTCTTTCTCACGATGGCGCGACGTCCGGCGCGCAGCGCCGGTTTGTAGACATAGAATTCGTCCGGATTGACCGCGCCTTGCACCACCGTTTCGCCCAATCCGTAGGCGGAGGTAATGAATACCACATCGCGAAAGCCGGATTCCGTGTCGAGCGTGAACATCACCCCGGCGGCGCCCAAATCGCTGCGCACCATGTGCTGAACGCCGACCGAGAGCGCCACCGCGCTATGGTCGAATTTATTGTGCACCCGATACGATATCGCCCGATCGTTGAATAGCGAGGCGTACACTTCGTGCATGGATTTGAGCAAGTGTTCCTCGCCGCGCACGTTAAGAAACGTCTCCTGTTGACCCGCAAAGGAAGCTTCCGGCAAGTCTTCGGCGGTGGCCGAGGAGCGCACCGCGACGGCAAACTCAGCCGCATCGGCATCGCCCTTCATCTTGCGCCAAGCTTCGAGCACTTCGGTCTGCAGCCGCTCGGGAAAAGGAGTCGCCAGCATCCAGCCGCGAATTTGCGCGCCGACCACGGCGAGCCGCTCGACGTCATCCACATCCAAGCTGGCGAGTGCCGCGCGGATGCGCTCGTCGAGGCCGCCTTGGGCCAAAAAATCCCGGTAGGCATGCGCGGTCGTGGCAAATCCGCCCGGCACCGAGACGCCGAGATTCGCCAAGCCGGAAATCATCTCGCCGATCGAGGCGTTCTTGCCGCCGACGAGTTCGACGTCCGTATTTTTCAGTTTTTCAAACGGGATGATGTAAGGCTTCATAGTGCACTGCTTGTCCGACGGTAGTTTAAGTGAAACACTTTACGGCGAAAGCGCCGACGCATGAGGTTAACGTGATTAAACGAACTGTGTTCTTCGTGTCCGATCAAACAGGAATTACCGCAGAAACAATGGGCCACAGTCTCATGACGCAGTTCGACGGCATCGAATTTCGCCAAGTGACTGTGCCATTTATCTCCACCGTTGACAAGGCAATTGAGGCCGTCCGAAAGATAGATCTGGTCGCGGCGCAAGAGGGCACAAGGCCCATCGTATTCAGCACCCTGGTGCAGGAGGACGTGCGCAACGTGGTTCGAGGCAGCACCGGATTTTTCTTGGATTTTTTTGACCCGTTCCTAGCACCGCTCGCCGGCGAACTCAAGACGCAATCGAGCCATACCGCAGGTAGGACACATCGCATGGCGGACACGCATGCCTACGCGACGCGAATCGATGCCACGAATTTCGCGTTGGCAAACGATGATGGATCCGTGGTGCGGGATTACGAACGTGCCGATGTTGTTTTGGTCGGCGTCTCGCGCTCGGGCAAGACGCCAACCTGTCTATACTTGGCCATGCAATATGGAATCTTCGCCGCGAATTACCCGCTCACCGACGATGATCTCGAATCCCGGCGAATGCCCCGCGCCCTCGACGGATATCCGCGAAAATTGTTCGGCCTGACCATCAGACCGGATCGGCTGCAGCAAATTCGCAACGAGCGGAAGCCCGACAGCCGCTACTCATCTGCCGCACAAGTAGCCTTCGAAGTCCGGGCCGCCGAGTCATTGTTCGAGCGCCACGGTGTGCCCGTGCTGGATGCGACCGAGGTCTCGATTGAGGAAATATCAACCAGAATTCTCGATCGTATGGGGATCGAGCGCCGACTGCGGCCCTGAAAACTTGAAGCTGCATGGTATAGTTCTCAAATGATAGCGGATCAATGGTGCGAAACATCGTGGCGGGCGCGGCCTGGCAGCTTCGTCGGCCTAATGACGCTGTACGAGAGCAATTTCGTGCGCTTGGGTTGGCTCGTGGAAGATCTTCGCAACGTTAAATCACAGCGCGTGTCTCGAGTTTCCACGGACTGTGATCTGTATCTCACCCCGTTGGAGTTGAGCCGTTACACCGGTGTGTTCCGGCTCACGTATGAGTTCGAAATCGATGCATCGCCGCTGCGCGACCCGGATTTGGAGGTGTGCGTATATCACGATGCCCGCCTTGCCGAAGTGCGAAGCTTTCGCGGGTTTGAACGCCATCCGCAACTGTCCAAACTGCAGTCTGGACTCAAGCGTGAACTGGATCAGCGCTGGGGTCGAAACATGATGCTAAATAAATGGTTGGAATATTGTGCCGAGCGGGGACATCACTTCTAGCCGCGAAGATTGGCTTCGTATCGGGTGACCTGCGGTTGGATTGAGGCGGGACTTTGATCGATAAGCTGACGTTTCTCAAAGGCGGTACGGAAGCAGGTGCAGCGAGTCCCGAAGAAGAACGGCTCATGCAGCTGTTCCAGAATCGCGCAGGGCTGAAGAAGGCCTATGCCGACCTCAAGGACGAATTTCATCTGTTGCGCGACCGGCTAAAGCAGCAGGAAGGCGCGACCATCCGCATTCAGGAACAAATGGATGCGCTCGGCGATCTGCTGGGCGATCCGAAGAGCGGCTTTGGCGCGCTGGTGTTTTTCCAACTGCGGGCACTCTGGAAGGCCTGCCATCAGCAGCTCTCGACATTTACTGCCGACTTGACGCGCCAGCAAGAGGCCCGCGAACTCGCCAAGCACAAATTTGACATCGACGCGGCGAAAAATGCGCGGCTCGCCGATGCGGATCAGCGCCTGCGCGTGGCGAGCGCGGCAGCGGACGATCAGCGCCGCATGCTGGCCGAAGCGCAGCAGGAACTGGCTCGCCTGACTGCCTTCTGGCACTACTTCAAGCGGCGTCGTAACCTCAAGACCCTGGATGCATTGCGCACCCAAGTGGTAATGGCCGATCAGGCAGTCGGCGACTTGCACGCCGAGCGCAGCGCGATCGAGCACCAGGCTTCCCCCGAATTCCCGGGTCTGTCGCTCGCGGCGCGCCGCAATATCAATCTTGCCATCATCAGCTATGCCGAATTGCTGTGCGAGCATGCCGATGCCTACGGACTTGCCGCGCGCGCCAAGGAGGCCGTTGCCCGGCGTGTTCACGAGATGAGCTTCGGCGCACGCGCAGACTGCGAGAGCTACATGCAGCGCGTGCAAAAAGCTCAGGCAGTAGTGGCGGGCCAAAAACAGATCGGCAGCTTGGTGCGGACGAGATTGGAACGGCTGCGAGCCACGTGCGAGTATCGCAACGCCGCCGACACGGTGCCCACCGCGGACTCGTTGTCAGCGCTTGCAGCTTCGGCGGATGTTGCCTTCGACAAGCCGAAAGCTGCCTCTGCGAGCACCTGGAACGTGCTGGCAGAGGACTACTGGGATCTGTACACCTTGTTGCTGCGTTAGCGGTTAACGGCCGCGTCGGTGCGGCGCGCCTGCGTCGGGGCAGCCCGGCGCGCCGAGACCGTCACCAAGTCAGCCGCGATCTGCGAGGTTTCATCGAGCAGAATACCCGCGGTCGCATCATCCTTGATCTCTTCCAGCGATTTGACCGGCTTCACCTCGTGCGCGACGCGCCAGGCGTTTTCCCGATCGAGCCGCTCGCTCTCGACGCGCTTGCGTTCCGCTTCTCGCGTTTTGAGGTTCAAGGAAAGCGTCTTCTGGCTGCGCATGGCTTCCAAGGCCGCAATGTCGTCGTGAAGGTACTTGAAGTCAGCGCTGCCGGCAGTGCGCTCGGTGTGTAATTTGGTCAAGGTGGCTGCAATGGGTTTCAGATCGCCCTCGACTCGGAATGCCGCCGGTTCGATGTGATCCCAGGGTAGGGCACGATCACGGGTGCTCTCGCCGACCTCGCTGGCATCGATTAGCGAGGGCAATTCAATATCGGGGGTAACGCCGCGATCCTGGGTGCTTTCGCCGGTAATCCGGTAATACTTGCCTATGGTGACGTTCAACTGCCCTAACTCGGGCTTGCGGCCAAAGATCGTGTAATTCAGCGGGTGCGCATTCTGCACCGTTCCCTTGCCGTAGGTTTGCTGACCAATGATGAGTCCGCGGCCATAGTCTTGAATGGCGCCGGCGAAGATCTCCGAGGCCGACGCGCTGAAGCGATCGACAAGCACGATCAAAGGACCGCTATAGAAGATCGCCGGATTCGGATCATCGTCCACCTCGATATGCCCAGTCGTGTCGCGCAGTTGAACCACTGGGCCCCGATCGATGAACAATCCGGTCAGGGATTCGGCTTCAGGCAGATACCCGCCGCCGTTGGCGCGCAAGTCCATGATCAGGACCTCGGCGCCGTCCTTGCGCAATTCGGTGATCAGGCGCTGCACGTCACGGGTGGTGCTGCGATAATCCTTCGCGCCGGCGCGGCTGGCATCATAGTCCTGATAAAAGCTCGGGACCGTGATGACGCCGACCTTGACGTCCTTGCCGTTGCGCGTCACGGTACGCATGGATTTTTTGGACGCTTGATTCTCCAGCGACACCCGATTGCGTGTGAAATCGACGACCTTCTGTACCGAGCCCGGCGCCGCGCCGGCGGGCAGCAGTTGTAGGCGCACCGTCGAGCCACCCGGGCCGCGAATCTTTTGCACCACGTCGTCCAAGCGCCAGCCGATAACGTCAAGCAATTCGCCGGTCTTGCCTTCACCGACTGCGGTGATCCGGTCGCTTGCGGCAAGCTTGCCGCTGACGGCCGCCGGGCCGCCGGCGATCACGTCGATCACCGTCACGTAGTCGTCGGTCAGCTGCAACGAGGCGCCGATGCCCTCGTAGCTCAAGCTCATTTGAATGTTGTATTCCTCTGAGTTGCGCGCCGAGAAATAATTGGAATGCGGATCCAACGACAGCACGAAGGCATTCATGAACGCCTCGAACACATCATCGGGCTTGCTCTGATCCATGCGCTTCGCGACATGCTCATAGCGCTTGCGCAGCACATCTACAACTTCTGGCCATTGCTTACCGGCAGTGACCAGCGATAACGCGTCATTCTTAACGCGTTTGCGCCACAACTCATTCATCTCGGTGCTGTTGGCGGGCCACGGTTCCTTTTCGCGGTCGAAGTTAAAGCTTTCGTCGACTTCGAAATCCGGTTTCTTGCTCAACAGATCGATCGCGTAAGCCATGCGCTCGCGGCTGCGCTGCTGGTAGCGGCGGAAAATCACAAATGCAGGTTCGACATCGCCGGTCTTGATGGCATCATCGAGTTCGTAACGATACTTCTCGAACTCCGCAATGTCGCTCGCGTAGAAGTAGCTTCGCGCACCATCGATGGCATCGAGATAACGATCGAGAATCAAGCTCGATAGATGATCATCGAGCGGTGCTCGCCGGTAGTGCTCGTGCGAGACAATGTCGGCTACGCGTCGCGCAACATAATTTTCCTGCTCCGTAGGAGCGAGGATGGCAGCCGCGGCGGGTGCCGCGGCCGGCGGCGTCATGGCGGCCCCGAGCAGGGCCGCAAGTCCTACTGCGCTCGCGCAGACGGCGATGCCTGTTATCCATCGCGAACGAGTGCCGTTAAGCCGTTTAGTCATCACCGTCACCGTTCTCCTGTAAACTGCGTTCCCCGTTCCCTTCAAGGCTAGAGAAGCTCATGCTTCCTAGCAAGTGTATATGAGCCCAAGGATATGCGTCCGTTCACGGTTTTGATCGGCATCGTCCTGGGGTCCGCCGCATCGATCACTTTCGGGCTCAGTAGCGTCCTGGTGGTGTTCTGGGTTTTGATGCGCGAACACCCGGACTTATCGCACGAAATGCCCCGGCTGGCCGGTAGCCTGGCGGCATTTGCGCTTTTGACCACCGCCAGTGCAGGGAGTTTCCTCGGGCAAGCCCGATTGCGGCCTTGGCGCCACTGGGCGCATCTGGGTACCGCGTTGTCCCTCGGGATCGTGGTTGTGCTTTATTGGCCCCGACGCGCCTGAAAAGCCCACAGCGAGCCTTTATGCGATTACAACGCCTCTTGCCGATATTGACCTGGGTAATGTTGATCCTGCCGGCTTGTACGTTTCGCCCTAAGGAGCCTCCTCCTTCGACCGACATCGATGACACCGCTTTTGCCGAGCATGTCCGCGTCCTGGCGTCGGATGATTTCCAAGGCCGCAAGCCCGGTAGCCCCGGCGAGGACAAGACGGTCGCTTATTTGATTGAACACTTTCGCAAGCTGGGCTTAAAGCCCGGCAACGGCGCGAGTTTCGTGCAGCAGGTGCCGCTGGTGCAAATCACGGCCAGCGCCGATGCAACCCTGTCCGTCTTAGGCGTAGGCGGCGCGCGGAATCTCGTCTTGGGTAAGGATGCGGTGATTTGGAGCAAGCGGGCGGTTGCCGAAGTACGGGTGTCCCGCAGCGAGCTGGTGTTCGTCGGCTACGGCATTGTCGCGCCCGAGTATGCATGGAATGACTACGCCAACATGGACGTTAACGGCAAGACGGTCGTCGTCTTGGCCAACGACCCGGGTTACGCCTCAAAGGACCCCACGGTGTTTAAAGGCAATGCCATGAGCGATTACGGCCGTTGGACCTACAAATTCGAGGAAGCGGCCCGCCATGGCGCGCGTGCGGTGCTCATTATCCATGACGCTAAGGCCATGGGGTACGGATGGAACGTGATCGCAGCGACCTGGACGGGGGCGCAGTTTGAACTGCCCGCGCCAGATGCTTATGCGGGCCGGGCGGCGCTCGAGGGCTGGCTTCAAAACGATGCAGCGCGCGCGCTATTCACTGCCGCGGGATTGGACTTCACGCGGCTAGCCGTCGCGGCCGCATACCCCGGCTTCAAGCCTGTGCCGCTCGGGATGACGGTCGAGGCGACCATTCACAACGCGATACGCACCGTCAATTCCCAGAACGTGCTCGCCGTGTGGCCCGGCCGCAAGGGCCATGAATATGTCATGTACACGGCTCATTGGGACTCGTTGGGCGTGGACGCGGCGAGACAAGGGCATAACACGTTCAACGGCGCGGTGGATAATGCGACGGGCGTCGCGGGCCTTTTGGTGCTGGCCCAATCCTTCAAGCGCACTGACCCCAAGCCGGATCGTTCCATCGCATTTCTCGCAACCACCGCGGCGGAGCCGGATTTGCTGGGCTCGCAATACTACGTCGAGAACCCGATCCTGCCTCTGCGCGAAACGGCAGCCGTGATCAATGTCGATACCTTGATCAATGGCGGCCGCACGCGTGATATCAGTATTCTCGGGTTTGGCAACACAGACTTGGAAGACACCGCGCGCGCTGACGCGCTCTTGCAGGGACGCGAAGCCCATGCAGAGCCCAATCCCGAACTAGGCTTGTATTACCGCTCTGACAGCTACAGCTTTGCCCGTCGAGGCGTCCCGGTGTTATACGTGCAGGCCGGCATCGACAGCGCAGCGCGTGGCCCGACTTGGGGCAAAGCGCATATCGCTGACTTCTTCGCAAACCGCGACCGCCAAACCAGCGATCAGTATTCTGCGGACTGGGATGTCAGCGGCGCAGTGGCGGACTTGAATCTGTATTACCAAGTCGGCCTTCGCGTGGCGAACAGCCGCCGCTTCCCGCGGTGGTACTCGAACAGTGAGTTTCGCGCGCCGCGTCGCGGCGGGGCGACAGGCGGGGCGTCAGGCGGGGCGCCACCTCAGTAGCCTGCCTCCGCGCGTTAACGCTTTCCCACGCGGCTCCAGTTCTTTTTGCGGTCGAAGCTGCCGGAGCTATTGTACGGATCGGACCCCTGCTCTTTATAGGAAACCTTTTTTGGACCGGGAGATAAAGCCAGCGCTTGCGCCGCTCTTGCCCGCCGCAACTCAAGTACGGCAAAGGTGAAAGAGGAATCGTCATCCGCTCCTGTCTTGTAATTGCTCGCCATCTTAAGCCCCGTCGAAATAGCCAGTGCAGCTGTCTTAAGTTTTAGTCTTAAGGCCCCGGATGAATGTTCCCAAATTGCGACAGGAACGGATTGGCCACATAACGAAATTGTGACGCAGTTCAAATCGTTAGGGACATAAGATGGGCGCGTCATGACTTAATCATGGCGGGAGCCGCGCTGCCAAAACCGCCGGCTTCTGTTTGCTGCGCTTTGGATGCGAGTCGATCAGCCGATTCGTGCGAAAGACCCGGACAACTGCTGGTCGAACGGCACCGAGCGATTGCGCCCGCGCGTCTTGGCGGTATAGAGCGCCTTGTCAGCCGCCTTGATGAAGTCGGTGCAATTGCTGAACTGAATCGCTGCACCATGAGTGGCGCATCCGATCGATACGGTGACCTTGGCGTGGTGCGAGCCGAGCACATGGCCGGTGTTGCGGAACGCCATGACGATGCGCTCGCAAATGCTATGCGCCGTCTCGGCATCGGTCGCCGGCAGCACGACCACGAATTCCTCGCCGCCATGGCGCCCAATCAAATCCGTCTCCCGGGTATTGCCGCGCAGAATACGCGCCGTGGCCTGCAGCACCCGATCGCCTGCCTGACACCCAAAGCTCTCATTGAGCTGTGCGAAATCATCCAGATCAACGAATGCCACGCTCAGGGGCCACTTGTGGCGTGTCGAATTCTCAAACTCCCGCGCCAGAAACTGCTCGAGATAAGTTCGGTTATAGACTCCGGTCAAGGCATCGCGCCGGGTCTCTTCCTCCACCTCGGTGGACGACTTCGAGGAAGCCTCATTGGAGCGCAGCGTGTTGATCTCGCGAAGCACGTGCAGACTTCGCAACATCAGGACTTCGCGCGCTTGCTCGAGAATAAGATCCGGGTGCTGCTTGGAAAGGAGTTCGGACTCAAAAATCGCCTCCGTCTCCGGGATCATCGATCCCACCGTACCCAGAACTTGTCCGAAGGCTACCCGATCCATCCCGAGACAGCGTTCGGCGCACAGGGCGGTTTCCGCGAACTGACGCTGCTCCGGTTCCAACAAGAAAAGATCTGCCACGGGCCCTGAGAGGGCGACGCAACGATCAAATATTCCCGAAGGATGAGCGATGTTGCTGAATTCCAATTGATGACTGTGCTCGATCGCGCGATACAGACGTTCCGGCAGATTCCAACTCTTCATCAGCCAACCGCCGACGTGCGCGTGGTCAGTCTGCAACCGCTTCTTTTCGTGCTCGGCAAGCGCTACATGATCGCGCTGCGATTTCTCCGCGTCGCGGTACAAATCCGGCACCGCCTGGTCGAGCGCCAGCATGCCAACGTCCTGCAGCAGGGCTGCGAGGAATATTTCCTCCGCTAGCGTCTGATGCATGGCATCGCCGAGAGCGCGAGCCGCGGTAGCCGCAAGCAACGCACGGCGCCAGTAAAATTTATAATTAAGTCCATTGGGCTTTGCGCCGCGCAACGATTTCACCAGCGAGAAACTCAAGGCGAGGGTGAGCGTGGCATTCAGCCCTAGAACCACCAAAGCCTGCCGCAAGTTCTCGCTTTTCCGGCGCTGCGCATAGAGAGGAGAGTTGGCGATGCGCAAAACCTTGCTGGACAATGCCGAGTCCATGCTCAGTGCCTTGGCTACCTTACCCATTTCGATCTCAGGATCCTGCGCCAATTCAATGATGTGCGTCGCCACTCCCGGCGGCGACGGAAAGTTCACTGATCGGCGAAGATGGGCTTCGATCTCGGGGTTCAAAACGCGACTCCAGGGGCACTAAACGGATCAGATCCGCTTATGACAAGGTAGCGTCCGGGACGCAAAAAACTTGAATGCCTCAGGCCAGTCCGGCGCTCGCCCGCCACCAGCCCTGCAGCGCTCTGAATAAGAGATACAGGCCGTAGGGACCCAGGACGGTGACCCAGGAGGCGACGGAGCCGTCGCGCAAACCCTGGAATACGCTGGAGTAAAGGTGGCTTAAGGTAGCCCCCTCAAAACGGCCCAGCGCCGTCACGCCCGCATAAAAGATCAGCACCGGCATCAGGACAACGCCCAACAGTAGACCCACGGTGGCGGCAACCAACTCGGCCCCCCAGGGGCTGTCTTTCGCAAAGCGGCGGAAACTGAAGGCCATCCGTAATTGTAAACGAATCACGGCGCGTCGCCCGCCGCTGTAGAATCCGCTTCCATGCGCTCCTGGACCCCCCAAGCACTGTACGACATTAAGCCCTGGGTGTTCATTGTGGTCGGGGGGCTATTGGGGGTGGGAATGATGCTTTGGTCGCTCTGGGCCGGACTCTGGACGGTGTGGCGCGGACTGTTTTGCTTGGGCGGCGCCGGACTGGCCATCGTCGGCGGCGCGACCTTACAGATGCGCCAGGACTATCGCGCCAAGAGCAAGTGGCGCCGGGACGCTCCTCCTTGATACGCACCGCCGTGGTCGGCGTCGGCTATCTGGGCCGATTCCATGCGCAGAAATATGCCGAATTGCCGAATTCTCAGTTAGTGGGCATCGCCGATCCTGCGGCGGCGGCCCGGGAAAAGTTAGCCTCCGAACTGGGCGTCGCGGCGCACGAGGACTATCGCGATCTTCTGGGGGCAGTCGATGCCGTGAGCATCGTGACACCCACGGCGTCGCACTTCGAAGTGGCCAAAGCATTCTTAGAAGCCGGCGCGAGCGTGCTGGTCGAGAAGCCCATGACCGTGACGATTGCCGAAGGCGAAAGTCTGGTCGAAATCGCGGCGCGGGTGAGGCGCATCTTACAAGTCGGCCACCTGGAGCGATTCAACGCCGCAGTCCTGGCGGTGCAACCCACCCTCACGGTTCCCCGATTCATCGAATCGGCGCGGCTTGCGCCCTTCAAGCATCGAGGCACCGATGTGGACGTGGTGTTGGACCTGATGATCCACGATATCGATTTGATCTTGAGCATTGTCCGCTCGCCCGTGGTTTCCGTGGATGCCATTGGCAGCAGTGTTTTTTCCAAAGAAATCGACATCGCCAATGCGCGCCTGCGCTTCGCCAATGGATGCGTGGCGAACGCCACGGCGAGCCGCGTCAGCTTGAAGACTGAGCGCAGGCTGCGCTTGTTCCAAGACGATGCGTATCTGTCGCTCGATTTGCAGCAGAAAATTCTCACCGTCATTCGCAAGGGTAGCGGCGTTGGTGCGGACGGCATGCCCCAGGTGGACATCGAAGAGAACACCTATGAGCAGGGGGATGCTCTTAAGTCGGAAATCGAGGCGTTCTTGGATGCGGTTGCCACCGGCCGGCCGCCCCCGGTCACCGGTGAAGATGGTCTGCTCGCGTTGCGCACCGCGGTGAGCATCGGCGAACAGGTCGCGAGTTCGATGGCGAAGTTCTCCTAGCGAGTAGGAGCGGGTGGCGTGGGGGAAGGTGTAGTCGGCCCAGGCATCGTCGGAGCAGATCCCGTTCCGGATTCGTTGTCCGTGATCGTTACCCGATCGACAAAGTAACGCGTATCCGCGAAACAATTCGTGGGCACGCCGGGATGCTCTGTGTAGTGCAATTGCACGCGCCGTCCGACTGATTTACTCAGCTGGTCGGCGACAGATTGATCGCGCACGCTGAAATCCCAGAGCTGGGGCGATGTGCCGGGACCTAAGTACTGACCGCCGCCGTAGTAGAGCGCGATCTCGCCTTCCTGGGTTTTGCATACCCAGCCGCGGCGAACGAATTTTTGCAATACGCCCGCGCGCTCCCCCTCGGCATACGCCCAGGCGAGCGTCAGCCATGTCCAGAGACCACCGCCTAAAATCAGCAGCAGCAACAGAAGCATGAACCAGCGCCCGGCGCGGCCGGACCGGGCCCCTGGGCGTAGCCGCCCAAGGTTATTGGGAACCTCAATCCTTGTCATAGCGGATACGCGCTCGCGGCCGTTAATTTGGTGGAGCCGGGGGGAATCGAACCCCCGTCCATAAGTCCTACGCTACAAGATCTACGTACGTAGCCACGTCTATTGTTCTCACCGCGCACTACCCAACGGGCAGGGAAAGCGCGCAGCCAGCCCAGTAATTTTTCGTTTAACACACCCCAGGCACGTGTGTTCCACTATCTGATGAGCGCTACACCTAAACGTTCGCATCAGCACGAGCCGTCTAGGTTTCAACCGCGATTAGGCGGCTAGAGCGTAGTTGTCTTGATTGGCAACTATAAGTTTGCAAATAGTTTAACGAGGAACCTGCACCTCGGTACGCCCCTGCAGTTTCGCAACCCATGTCGAAACCGGTCGGCCCCAATCGAAGCACTAGCTTACGCTTTTCCGCCTATGCCGTCAGCGGCGCATCGCTTTCATGATTTTGGCTTTGTCGCGCTGCCAGTCGCGATCTTTTTCATTGGCGCGCTTATCGTGCTGTTTCTTGCCCTTCGCAAGGCCTATTTCCAGCTTGGCCCGGCCCTCTTTCCAGTACAGCTCCAGCGGCACCAACGTGTAGCCGCGCCGTTCCACCGCGCCCACCAAGTGATCGAGCTGGCGGCGGTTCAGCAGCAGCTTGCGCGTGCGCGTGGGATCGGCGATCACGTGCGTTGAAGCCGAGTTTAGGGGGTTAAGATGCGCACCGAACAGGAACGCCTCGCCATTCTTCACATACACGTACGCTTCGGCAATTTGCGCTTTGCCGGCCCGCATGCTTTTGACTTCCCAACCCATCAAAGAGATGCCCGCCTCGAAACGCTCTTCGATGAAATAGTCGAATCGCGCTTTGCGGTTGACGGCAATGGGCGGCAGCTTTTCGGGGGTTTTCATTGAACTCAGAAGTCTACTCGATCCTAAGATGGCGGCGCCGGCGCTTTTACCGGACAATACACGTCCATGCAGGTAGTCGAGCGCAGCGCCCTGGTGACCTTTTCGCCCGCGCAAATGTTTGCCTTGGTGAATGACGTGCCGCGGTATCCTGAATTTCTGCCCTGGTGCGTCGGCGCCCGAGTGGATGATATGTCCCCCACGGAACGCATCGCCATGATGAAAATCGCGCATGGCGTGCTTAAGACCGAATTCACCACCCGCAATACCCTGATCCCGAACGCACAGATCGATATGCGGCTGACGCACGGGCCCTTCCGCGACCTCACCGGCGCATGGCACTTCGATGCCATCGGCACGCGCGGCTCGCGCGTGCACTTCAAAGTCGAGTTTGAATTCAAGAACCGCCTGACCTCGGCAGCCTTCAACACCGTCTTCGAGACGCTGTGCGGCAGCATTGTGGAGGCCTTCGTGGCGCGGGCGCAAAAAGTCTATGGCCCGGAGACAGGCTCCTAGGCTGCTAACCGTGATTCGTATCGAAGTCGTCTACGCTCAGGCGCAAATGAGCGCCACGAAATCCGTGAAATTGGCGCAGGGAGCCACGATCTGCGACGCACTTGAGGCGGTGGCCTCGGATCCTCAGTTCCTCGGGGTGGATCTGAAGAATTGTCCGGTGGGGATTTTCGGCAAGGTTGCCCGCCGAGACCAGATCCTCAAGGATGGCGAGCGGGTGGAGATCTATCGGCTGCTTGTGGAAGAGCCGAAGCTCGCGCGCAGAAAGCGCGTCAATAAATCCGGCCGTTCTTGATTTTCGCAGCGGATGCGTCCTGGGCCGCGGCTTCCGCAGCGGTGGGCTTATCCAATCGAGCCACTTTGTCTGCGTCGAAATACACGGTCACACGGCGTGAATCGACGTGCCGCGACCGCCCCTTCTTGAGATAGTAAATATAGTCCCAACGATCCTTGTTGAAGCTGTCCGCCACCATGGGCGTCCCCAACAGGTATCGAACTTGGCTGCGGGTCATGCCCTCTTTAACGGTGTCGACGGCACTTTGATTGAGGAAGTTGCCTTGCTGAATATTGATGCGGTACACGCATCCGGAAGCCATCAGAGTTACCGCGGATCCCAAGATGAGGCACTGAATTATTTTCATGAAAGTGGTGAATAGCCGTCAAATGATTGATAATCGGAACCCATCATAACCCAAAGGCCCAGCATGCCGCAGCGCCTGAAATCGGATGCCACCGGCGACAGCAATGACCTGCGCAACGCGGGCCTCAAAGTAACGCTGCCGCGACTGAAAATTTTGGAAATCCTTGCGGATGGCCCCGCGCGCCACATGAGCGCTGAGGATATCTACAAAAAGCTCATCGTGTCGAATGAGGACATTGGGCTCGCTACTGTTTATCGCGTGCTCACTCAATTCGAGGCCGCCGGTCTTGTCACCCGCCACCATTTTGAGGGCGGAATGGCGGTGTTCGAACTCAATCACGGCGTGCACCACGATCACATCGTCTGTGTTGACTGCGGAAAAGTCGAAGAGTTCATGGACGGCGGCATCGAGGAGCGCCAACACGCCGTGGCCAAGCGCTTGGGTTTTGAGATCAGCGATCATGCCCTCATTCTCTATGGGCACTGCCGCAAGCCTAACTGCCCTAACCAAAAACGCGCCAAGTCGCCCTCATAAAGCGAGCCCTCTTATCTGGGGGCGCCTCGCGATGTTTTTTTCTTGGGCGTTTCCGCAGGGTGGCCTCGCGCGAGCATTTCCCGCGCATGCGCCCGTGCCTGCTCCGTGATATCGATTCCGCCGAGCATCCGGGCGATTTCATCCACACGCTCGGGGGCGCTTAATGTTTTGACCGCGGTGCGTGTGATCTTCCCGTCGCTCAGTTTCGTTACCCGAAATTGGCTGTGGGCTTGAGAGGCGACCTGCGCCAAGTGGGTCACGCACAGCACCTGCGCTCGCTCGCCCAATTCCCGTAATTGACGGCCGACAATTTCCGCCACCGCACCGCCGATGCCGGCGTCGACTTCGTCGAACACCATGCACAACTCGGAACTTTGTGCTCGGCCGGCGACTTGGACCGCAAGGCTGATGCGGGAAAGTTCGCCGCCCGAGGCCACTTTGGCCAGGCTTTTCAACGGCTGGCCGGGATTCGCACTGACCAGGAACTCCACTTCATCGCTGCCTGTGCTTGAAAACTCCTGCGCGCTGGGCGTCAGTTTTACCGCGAACTCCCCACCGGCCATTCCCAAGGTCTGCATCAGCTGGGTGACCTGGACTCCCAGCAGCGCGGCGGCCGTCTGGCGCGCATCGCTCAAGCGCTGGGCAGCGGTTCGATATTGGCGGATCAGCTCGGCGGTTTGCGTTTCCAGCCCCGCCAAGCTCAATTGCACATTGTCGAGCGCCGCGACTTCTTGTTCGATGCGCAGCAACTGTGCGGGAAGCTCCGGCACGGCCACGCGGTGTTTGCGCGCGAGGGCTTCGAGGGCCGCCGCGCGGCGCTCGATCTCCTCCTGACGCGCGGGATCGACATCCAGATCATCCAGGTAATGGCGCAGCGACTCCGCGGCTTCTTGGGTCAGGATGGCAGCCTCGGCCAGCAATTTGCCGGATTCACCCAGTTTCGGATCCATCTCCGATACGCCGCGCAGTGCGGCAGTGGCTTTGCCCAGCAAATCATGGGCGCTGTCGGTATCCGATTCATAGGCCGCAGTCAGCGCCGTGCGTACCGCCGACCCTAAACGGCCGCGCCCTGCGAAGCGCTTTTGATCCGCGAAGAGTTCCTCGATTTCACTGACCGTTCCCACGTCGGCCTTCAGCTCGCTTAACTGATAGCGCAAGAGATCAAGGCGCGATTCACGGTTTTCGGCAGCGCTACGGAGGGATTCTAAGTCGCGGCGGCAGGCGTTGACTCGATCAAAGAGTTCCGCGACGGTGCGTAGCTGCGTGGGCGTGCTCAAGCGCTCATCGAGCAACTCGCGTTGTGCGCCGCGGCTGACCAAGTGCTGAAACTCCTGTTGGCCGTGGATTTCGAGCAGCAGCTCGGCCAGCCCGCGTAATGCTTGCAGGGGCACGAGCTGGCCGTTCACATAGGCGCGCGAGCGGCCATCCGACCCGATCACTCGTCGCATGATGACTTCGCCGTCGTAGTCGATCGACTGCTCTTGGAGCCAGTTGACTGCACCGGCGGAGAGGCCGGCAAAACTGGCCGCAATTTCCGCACGCTCCGTGCCCTGTCGCACGATGTCGCCTGCGGCGCGGCCGCCGGCGATCAGCAGCAGGGCATCGACGATGATGGACTTTCCCGCCCCGGTCTCTCCGGTGAGGGCTGTGAGGCCTGCGCCAAACTCGAGTTCCGCTTGATCGACCAGAACCAGATCACGCAATTGCAGATGAGTTAGCACTTAGGTCCTAGGCGTCAGGTGGACGGTCGTGACCGCCGCGGCCCCAGTGCAGCTTGGAGCGCAGCAGCCGGTAATAGTCATAACCCGGCGGATGCAGCAAGGTGATTTGCGCATCAGCGCTTTCGACATATAAATTGTCGCCTTGCTCCAAATCGCCGATGGCGGTGCCATCGCAGGTGACTTGCGCGCGAGACTCGAAACGATCCGACATGCGCAGCTGAATCTTGCTGCCGGCCCGAACCACGATGGGCCGGTCGCTTAAGGTGTGCGGGCAGATGGGTGCCAGTACCCAGACTTCGAGGTCAGGCTCGACGATGGGGCCTCCGCAAGACAGCGCGTAGGCCGTCGATCCGGTTGCCGTGGCGATGACGATGCCATCCCCGCCATGCGAGTTGACGAAACGGCCGTTGATGAAGGTCTCGAAATCCATGGTGCGCCCGGTTTCCCATTTGTTGACCACCACATCATTCAACGCCAGGGCTCGCACGCTTTTCCCCGTGTGGCTATCCAGCCTCGCCGCGAGCAGTGAGCGGCGATCCTCGCTGTACCGCCCCGCCAGCACGGAATCGACGTCCTCGAGCATGCAATTGGGACTGACGTCGGTCAGAAATCCGAGGCGGCCGCGGTTCACGCCGAGCAAGGGCACTGAATGTCCGGCCACCAATCTTGCCGCGTAGAGCAGGGTGCCGTCCCCTCCGATGGCCACGATCAGGTCTGCGCGGGTCGCAAAAGACTGCTCGGGGCAGAGCACCACGGTTTCCGCTTTGAAGGCCAACCCGACGCTGGGATCCACCAGCACCGGTACGCCGCGAGAGTGAAAATGCGCCGCGAGCCCCAACATACATTCGGCGACGCGCAAATCCTTGGCGTTGCCCACGAGGGCGACAGACTGGAATAAGTGAGGCATGTCGATTCCTTGTAGCATGACCCCGCCAAGGCGGCCACGTGTGAAAACGAGTTATTGGCGCCCCCGCGGGACTTGACTCGAGCCGGATGCGCTAGGTAGCTTCAAACATGTTATATGGACCTACTATGACAGAAGGTGCCGACGAGGGACTCAGTGAGCGGGCGCAGTTGCTCCTCAAAGCCCTCATCGAGAACTATATTCGCGACGGTCAACCCGTCGGATCTCGGACCTTATCGCGCGATTCCGGATTGAGCCTCTCCTCGGCCACCATCCGTAACGTCATGGCCGATTTGGAGGACTTAGGGTTCGTCTCCTCGCCGCACACCTCGGCCGGCCGCATCCCTACCGACAAAGGCTACCGGTTCTTTGTCGACACGCTGCTCAAGCTCAAGCCGTTGCATCAAGATGAGATCGAGGACATCGAACGGCGTTTGTGCTCGGATGCCGCGAGCGGGCGCTCCTTGGTGCAGACCGTGTCGCAGATGCTTTCCACCGTGACGCACATGGCCGGACTGGTGACCCTGCCGAATCCGAATTATATCTCGCTGTCGCAGATCGAATTCATCACACTCTCGGAGAATCGGGCCCTGGCCATCATGGTGATGAGCAATCGAGAAGTGCAAAACCGCGTGGTGCAGTTGGATCGCTTCTATTCGTCCGAGGAACTGCGTAGGGCGGCAAATTACCTCAACGAGGCATTTTCCGGGCGCTCCCTGCCGGACGTGCGCGCGCAACTGCTGGCCCAGCTGCAGGAGACGCGCCAGCATATGGACCAGCTGATGAGGGATGCGATCCAAGTTGCGCAAAAGGTCTTCGACACCACGCCCCCGGAGCGTGTGGAATATGTCATAGCCGGGGAAACCAACTTGATGGGGTTTGCAGAATTGTCGAACGTTGACCGTCTGCGCCGTTTATTCGAGGCCTTCAACGAGAAGCACGATATCTTGCGGTTGCTGGATAGCTGCCTGCGGGCCGACGGGATTCAGATTTTTATCGGCCAAGAGTCCGGCTATCGGATTCTCGACGATATCAGTGTAGTCACGGCACCCTACATGGTTGATAACCAGGTCGTTGGCGTCTTGGGCATCATCGGCCCTACCCGGATGGCTTACGAGCGCGTTATCCCCATCGTCGATATCACGGCCAAATTGCTCGGTTCGGCCTTGAACGCCCGCAAATAGCCCCCACGTGATCGCTTCGAGCGGCCTGCCTACGGCCGCCATTTCCTTGAGGGTATCGCGTGAACGAAAACAACCAGGCTTCAGGGGGCAATGGCACAGAGGCGAACTCGCCTGCTGTTGATGCGCCCGCGGCGCTGGCCGCAGCGGAGGCGAAGGCCACCGAAAACCGGAATAACTATTTGCGGGCCGTGGCTGAAATGGAGAACTACCGCAAGCGCACCGAGCGCGAACTCGAGAATGCGCGCAAGTATGCGGTTGAGCGCTTTGCCCAAGATCTCGTCACGGTGGGCGATTCGCTGGAAGCGGGCATCGGGGCGGCCGCCGCGAATCCGGGGCCGGCGCTGCTCGAAGGCGCCAAGGCCACGCTCAAGCAACTGCAAAGCGCCTTCGACAAGGCGGGAATCAAGGTGATCGACCCCGCCGGGCAGCCGTTCGACCCGGATTGGCACGAGGCGATGGTGGCCCAGGAAAGCCGCGATCAACCGGCCAACACCGTGCTGTCGGTCGTTCAAAAAGGTTACTCCTTGAACGGGCGCTTGCTGCGTCCCGCAAGGGTTGTAGTTAGTAAGGCGCCCGGGGGGGACGCCAATTGAAAAATACGTGACACGTCCCAAAGTACGGTCGCAAGGTTCGAATTCTTAGAGGGTTTTCACAATGGCTAAAATTATCGGCATCGATCTCGGCACCACCAATTCTTGCGTCGCGATCATGGAGGGCGGTAAGCCCAAGGTTATCGAAAACAGCGAGGGTGATCGCACCACGCCGTCCATCGTTGCCTTCACCAAGGATGGCGAGGTGCTGGTAGGGCAGTCCGCCAAGCGGCAAGCCGTCACGAACCCAGCCAACACCGTGGCCGCAGTCAAGCGCCTCATTGGCCGTAAATTCGATGACGCGGTCGTGAAGAAAGACATAGGCATGGTCTCCTACAAGATCGTCAAGGCCGACAACGGCGACGCCTGGGTGGAGGTGCAGGGCAAGAAAATGGCCCCGCAGGAAATTTCCGCGCGCGTGCTCATGAAGATGAAGAAGACCGCCGAGGACTATTTGGGCGAGACCGTCACGGAAGCCGTGATCACGGTACCGGCCTATTTCAATGACTCGCAGCGCCAGGCCACCAAGGATGCCGGGCGCATCGCAGGCTTGAACGTCAAGCGCATCATCAACGAGCCGACGGCCGCTGCGTTGGCCTATGGCCTCGACAAGGACGGTGGTGATCGCAAGATTGCCGTTTATGACCTGGGCGGTGGGACGTTCGACGTATCGGTCATCGAGATTGCCGAGGTGGACGGCGAGCGCCAATTCGAAGTGTTGTCGACCAACGGTGATACGTTCTTAGGGGGCGAGGATTTCGATCTTCGCGTCGTCAATTACCTGGCGGATGAATTCAAGAAGGAAAGTGGCATTGACGTGCGCAAGGACCCCCTTGCGATGCAGCGCCTCAAAGAAACGGCCGAGAAGGCCAAGATCGAGTTGTCTTCTGCGCAGCAAACGGAAATCAACTTGCCGTACATCACCGCCGATGCGGCAGGTCCTAAGCATCTGAACATGAAGCTGACCCGCGCTAAGCTCGAGTCCCTGGTCGAGGATCTGGTCCAAAAGACCATGGAACCCTGCCGTATCGCGCTCAAGGATGCGGGCCTGTCCATGAAGGATGTGGGCGAGGTCATCCTGGTAGGCGGTCAAACGCGCATGCCGCTGGTTCAGAAAGCGGTGAAGGACCTGTTCGGCCGAGAGCCGCGCAAGGACGTGAACCCCGATGAAGCCGTGGCCGTCGGCGCCGCGATTCAGGGTGGCGTTCTCTCGGGCGACGTCAAAGACGTGTTGCTGCTCGATGTCACACCGCTGTCCTTAGGCATCGAGACTTTGGGCGGCGTCATGACCAAGGTGATCGAGAAGAACACCACGATTCCGACCAAGGCCACGCAGACCTTCTCAACGGCTGATGATAATCAGACCGGTGTGACCATCCACGTGCTGCAAGGTGAGCGTGACCGATCGTCCGACAACAAGTCCCTGGGCCGCTTCGATCTGACGGATATTCCCCCGGCGCCGCGCGGCATGCCGCAAATCGAGGTCGGGTTCGACATCGATGCCAACGGTATTTTAAATGTTTCGGCCAAGGACGTGAAAACGGGCAAGGAGCAGCGCATCGTGATCAAGGCCTCCAGCGGTTTGTCGGAGGCTGAAATCAAGCGCATGGTCTCCGATGCCGAAACGCATGCCGAGGAAGACAAGCGGTTCCGTGAACTCGTGACCGCGCGCAACAAGGCGGATGCGGCCATTCATACGGTCGAGAAAGCGCTCAAGGACATGGGCGATAAGATTTCCGATGATCAGAGGAAAGCGGCCACCGAGGCGGTGGCGGAAGTCAAGCAGGCCATGAGCGGCGATGATCGGGAGGAGATCGAGCGCAAGACAGCCGCCCTGGAACAGGCATCGAGTGCGATCATGCAGAAGATGTACGAGCAATCCTCGGCCAATGCCGGCGGGGCGGGTGCTGAGAGCGGCCAAGCCGGCGGCGGACGCACCGAACAACCCAAGGATGACGTGCTGGACGCCGAGTTTGAGGAAGTGAAGGACAGCGACCGCAAAAAGGCTTAACAACTTGGTGATTGGTAAACTGTGATCTGAACCGCCGCTATGCATAGTACCGGCGGTTCGTTTTTATGGGCGGCAGGCCTTAAGGTGAGCAATGGCGAAGCAGGATTATTACAAGCTGCTGGACGTGGCAAGAGACGCGACCGAAGCAGACATCAAAAAGGCTTATCGCCGCCTTGCGATGAAATTTCATCCCGACCGCAACCCGGAAGATCCCGACGCCGAACATCGCTTCAAGGAGTGCAAAGAAGCCTACGAGGTGCTTTGCGACTCCCATAAGCGCGCTGTTTACGACCAATTCGGCCACGCGGGTCTTGAAGGCAACCGCGGCGGCGGATTCAGCGCCGGTGAGGCTTTCGGCGATATCTTTGGCGAGATGTTCGGCGACATCTTTTCCGGCGGGCAACGGGGCCGATCGCAGGTTTTTCGCGGCGCCGATTTGCGCTACGAGCTGGATCTGGATTTGGAGCAAGCGGTGTTCGGTACCGATACCGAGATTCGCATTCCCTCGATGGCAGAATGCAAGACCTGCAAGGGCTCAGGCGCGGCCAAGGGCTCGACGCCGAAGACCTGCGATACCTGTAACGGTCAGGGCCAGGTGCGGGTGCAGCAGTCCATTTTCACCATCCAGCAGCCCTGTCCGCGCTGCAAGGGACGCGGCAAAATCATTTCCAATCCGTGCGATACCTGTTACGGGCAGGGCCGAGTTCGGCAGGAAAAATCGCTGCCGGTGAAAGTGCCTGCGGGCGTCGATACAGGCGATCGCATCCGCTTGAATGGCGAGGGCGAGGCGGGCCGAAACGGCGGTCCGGCCGGGGACCTGTACGTCGAGATACGCGTGCGCGAGCATGCCATTTTCGAGCGCGAAGGCAGCCATTTATCCTGCGAGGTGCCCATCACGTTTGCAACCGCGGCGCTGGGCGGCACCGTCGAGGTGCCAACGCTCGACGGCGAGGTGGTTTTGAAGATTCCCAGTGAGACGCAATCGGGTCGCGTATTTCGCATGCGCGAAAAAGGCGTGCGCCCCGTGCGCGGCGGCGCCCCCGGCGACTTATTTTGCCGCGTGGTGGTAGAGACGCCCGTGAGTCTGCGGGCCGAGCAGAAAGAGCTACTGAGGAAGTTCGAGGCCTCGTTGGAGCAGGGCAGCCATCATCCCAAAGAGCAAACATTTTTCGAGGGCGTCAAGAAATTCTTCACGCGCACGGTCGAGTAAGTGCGCTCCCAGCCGCTGGTGGTCTTCGGCATTACCGGTCGCATGGGACAGGCGCTGATCCGGGCACTGCGCGAAGGCGCGCGGTTTCATCTCTTTGGCGCCATTGCCTCGCCGCAAAGCAGCCGCCTGGGGATGGATGCCGCCACGGAGGGCCAAGCCACGGGCGTGACCATCACTGGGGATTCGGCGGCGGTGCTGCTGCCGGGCTCGGTGGCGCTGGACTTTAGTCTCGGCAGCGCCGTGGCAGCCCATGCAGGGGCTTGCAGCGAGGCGGGCGTGCCGTTGCTCGTGGGGACCACGGGTTTCGATGCGGCAACGCTGGCTGCGCTCGAGCGTGCGGCGAGCAAAATCGCCATCCTGCTGGCCCCCAATACCAGCATTGGAGTCGCGGTCCTGCGCAAGTTGGTCGAGCAAGCCGCTCTGGCCCTGGGAGCCGCTTATGACATCGAAATCATCGAAGCGCATCACAGTGCGAAGCGCGATGCGCCCTCGGGCACCGCTTTAAGCCTTGGAGAGGCGGCGGCCGCGGCACGGGGCATGGCCTTGGAGGATTTGGCGATTTATGACCGGCATGCCGTCCAGACGCCGCGCAGGCCCGGAAGCATCGGGTTTTCCTCCGTGCGGGCGGCGGACATTGTGGGCGAGCACACCGTGATGTTTGCGGCTGAAGGAGAACGGCTGGAATTGACCCACCGGGCGACGGACCGTATCGCCTTTGCGCGCGGGGCGCTGCGGGCGGCCGCCTGGCTGTCCTTGCAGCCCAAGGGCCTGTACCACATGCGGGATGTGGTCGGACTTTAATGAAGAAGCATGGACAGTGATCGCCGGCATCGTTAATATTCGCGCCCGGAAACGACGTGCGATTTTACCCATAAAGCGGGAGACGTTCTTAGAGCGCCTCCCGCTTTGCGCATCTGCGTCAAACGCGCCGTAGCGAAAAGCGAGGAACCGGAGTGTCGACACCTGCAGTGCTAGCTCTCGAAGATGGCACCGTGTTTCGCGGCGTCTCAGTTGGCGCAAAAGGCAACACGACGGGTGAAGTAGTTTTCAATACGGCGATGACCGGGTATCAGGAAATCCTCACCGATCCGTCCTATTGCCGGCAGATCGTTACCCTGACTTATCCCCACGTGGGCAACACCGGCACGACGCCCGAGGATTTGGAATCCGGTGGAGTCTACGCCGCGGGGCTGGTCATTCGCGACCTGCCGCTGCTGCATTCCAATTGGCGCTCCACCGAGTCTCTGCAGAGTTTTTTGCTTCGCTGCAAGGTGGTGGCCATTGCCGATATCGACACGCGCAAGCTGACTCGGCTGCTGCGCGAGAAAGGCGCCCAATCCGGCTGCATCATGACGGGCGAGAACATCGATCAAAACGCCGCGGTGCGCGCCGCCAAAAAATTTCCCGGCCTCAAGGGCATGGATTTGGCCAAGGCGGTCTCCACGAAAAAGGTCTATCAGTGGAACGATGGCCTGATATGGAAAACCGGGGCCAAGCCGCCGCGGCCGCAAAGCCGCTTGCACGTGGTGGCGTATGACTTCGGGTTGAAGCGCAGCATCTTGCGAATTTTGGCGGAACATGGCTGCCGGATGACCGTTGTTCCGGCACAAACGCCTGCTGATCAGATACTTGCAATGAATCCTGACGGTATTTTCTTAAGTAATGGCCCCGGGGATCCTGAGCCGTGTGACTACGCGATTGCCGCCATTGCGCGCTTTTTGGAAACTGATGTCCCGATTTTCGGGATTTGCTTAGGACACCAGTTATTGGCGCTCGCCAGCGGTGCGAAGACGGTAAAAATGAAGTTCGGCCACCACGGTGCGAACCACCCAGTGCTGGAAATCGATTCGGGCCGGGTACTGATTTCGAGCCAAAACCACGGCTTCTCGGTCGATGAGTCGACCCTGCCCGATACGCTGCGTACAACACATCGCTCGCAGTTCGATGGTTCCCTACAAGGCATCAGCCGCACGGATCGCCCGGCGTTTAGCTTTCAGGGACACCCGGAGGCCAGCCCCGGTCCGCACGACCTGCGGCTGCTGTTCGAGCACTTCATGTACCTCATGGTCAAACGCGTGCAGGCTAACTCGCGCGGGCGTACGCCCGTGAAACAAAAATCGGCGGAAGGCTAGTGCCGAAGCGAACCGACCTCGAGAGCATCCTGATCATCGGCGCCGGGCCCATCATCATCGGCCAGGCGTGCGAGTTCGATTATTCTGGAGCTCAAGCTTGTAAGGCATTGAAAGAAGAGGGGTATCGAGTCATTCTGGTGAACTCCAATCCGGCCACAATCATGACGGATCCGGAGACCGCGGACTCGATTTATATCGAGCCTATCAACTGGCGCACCATCGCACGCATCATCGAAAAAGAACGACCCAGCGCGCTGCTGCCGACCATGGGCGGCCAGACGGCGCTCAATACCGCGCTCGACTTGGTGCGCGAGGGCGTGTTGGAAAAATTCAATGTGGAGATGATCGGCGCCTCGCAGCGAGCCATCGACATGGCGGAGGACCGGGAACTGTTCCGCCGTGCCATGACCGACATTGGCCTGGAGACCGCACGCGCACGCATCGCCCACAGCATGGAAGAGGCCTTGGCGGTGCAGTCGGAAATCGGCTTTCCCACTGTCATCAGGCCCTCTTTCACGTTGGGCGGCAGCGGCGGGGGCATCGCCTACAATCGCGAGGAATTGGAGGGCATCGTGGCGCGCGGGCTCGATGCCTCGCCCACCAACGAGGTGCTGCTCGAGGAATCGGTGCTGGGATGGAAAGAGTACGAGATGGAAGTGGTCCGCGACCACGACGACAATTGCATCATCGTGTGCTCCATCGAGAACATCGATCCGATGGGCGTGCACACCGGCGACTCGATCACCGTGGCTCCGGCGCAGACCCTCACCGACCGTGAATATCAACGGCTGCGGGACGCCTCCATCGCGGTATTGCGCAAAATCGGCGTCGATACCGGCGGCTCGAATGTGCAATTCGCCGTCAACCCGGACGACGGCAGGGTTCTGGTCATCGAAATGAACCCGCGGGTGTCGCGCTCCTCGGCGCTGGCTTCCAAGGCCACCGGGTTTCCGATCGCCAAGGTTGCCGCCAAATTAGCCGTTGGCTACACCTTGAGCGAGCTGCGAAACGAGATCACCGGTGGCGCAACGCCGGCCTCGTTCGAGCCCACGATCGACTATGTAGTTACGAAGATTCCACGCTTCACATTCGAGAAGTTTCCTGGGGCCAACACCCGCTTGACCACGCAAATGAAGTCGGTGGGCGAGGCCATGGCCATCGGGCGCACCTTCCAAGAATCCATGCAAAAGGCGCTGCGCAGCCTTGAGACCGGCTACGATGGCTTCAACGAACAGGTGACCCTGCCGCTCACCGACGAGGCAGCTGAGAGGCTCTCCTACGAATTGCGCTGGCCGGGTCCCGATCGGATTCTGTACGTGGCGGACGCGTTTCGCGCTGGCTGGAGCTTGCAGCAGGTATTCGATACCACGCGCATTGATCCCTGGTTCCTGTCGCAGATCGAGGATCTGGTGCGCGAAGAGGCGGAGCTGAGCCGCGACGGATTCGAATCCTTGAGCCTTTCGCGGTTGCGTGCCCTGAAGCGCAAAGGCTTTTCCGATTCACGCATCGCAAAACTCGTGGGGCGCGATGAGCCGGACATCCGCCGCGAGCGGCGCAAGCTTGGACTCCACCCGGTTTACAAGCGCGTCGACACCTGCGGTGCCGAATTCTCCACATCCACGGCCTATTTGTACTCGACGTACGAAGAGGAATGCGAAGCGGCGCCCTCGAATCGGCGCAAGATCATGATTTTAGGCGGGGGTCCCAATCGCATCGGCCAGGGCATTGAATTCGATTATTGCTGCGTGCACGCCGCCATGGCCCTGCGCGAAGACGGCTTTGAAACCATCATGGTGAATTGCAATCCGGAAACCGTGTCGACGGATTACGACACCTCGGACCGGCTGTACTTCGAACCCTTGACGTTCGAGGACGTGATGGAAATCATCGAGAAGGAGAAGCCCGAGGGCGTGATCGTGCAATACGGCGGCCAGACGCCGCTGAAGTTATCGCGCGCGCTCGCCGCCGCGGGAGCGCCCATTATCGGAACGACGCCGGACAGCATCGATGTAGCAGAGGATCGCGAGCGATTTCAAAAACTGGTGGCCAGCCTGAAATTGAAGCAGCCGGCAAATGCCACGGCGCGTTCGGAAGACACCGCTATTCTCATGGCTCGCGATGTGGGCTTCCCCTTGGTGGTGCGCCCCAGCTACGTGCTCGGCGGGCGCGCCATGGAAGTGGTGTTCAATGAGGATGACCTGCGCCAGTACATGATCGACGCGGTAAAGGTTTCCAACGACAGCCCGGTGCTGCTCGACCGCTTTCTGGACCTTGCCATCGAAGTGGACGTGGACGCGGTCAGCGACGGCACCGATGTGCTGATCGGCGGCATCATGGAACACATCGAGCAGGCGGGTGTGCACTCCGGCGACTCCGGCTGCTCGCTGCCGCCGAACGGCCTGCCGCAGGAAATCCAAGACGAGTTGCGGGTGCAAACCCGAAAACTCGCCAAGGCGCTCAATGTCATCGGCTTGATGAACATTCAATTTGCGATTCAAAGCGGCGTGATCTACATTCTGGAGGTCAACCCGCGCGCTTCCCGGAGCGTGCCGTTCGTTTCCAAGGCCACCGGTATTCCCTTGGCCAAGGTGGCGGCACGGGTCATGACGGGCAAAACTCTGGCCATGCAAGAACGCACGCTGGAGCGCATTCCGCCTTACTTTTCAGTCAAAGAGGCAGTGTTCCCCTTCATCAAATTTCCGGAAGCGGATCCCATCCTCGGCCCCGAGATGAAATCCACGGGCGAGGTCATGGGCACCGGCAACACCTTTGGCGAGGCCTATGCCAAGGCCCAGGCCGCCTCCGGTGTCATATTGCCGACGCGCGGCTTATGCTTCATCAGTGTCCGGGACCGCGACAAGCCGGGCGCGGCGATTTTGGCGCAAATGCTGATTGCGCGCGGTTTCGAAATCGCCGCCACCGGGGGCACCGCAGCGGTGCTCGAGGAGGCGGGCGTGGTTTGCCGCCGGGTCAACAAGGTACGCGAGGGTCGCCCGCACATCGTTGATATGATAAAAAATGACGAAGTGGCCTTGATCGTCAATACCACCGAGGGCAAGCAGGCGGTTCGCGAATCTCGGTCCATTCGTCGCGAGGCCGTCGCAAGACGGGTTACGTACTACACAACCGTGGCCGGTGCGCGCGCGACCTGCGACGCCCTTGACCACCTAGGCGACATCGAAGTGAATCGACTGCAGGATTTGCACAAGGAACTGGAGTGACGCGCACTCCCATGACGTTGCGCGGCGATGAGCGTTTGCGTGCGGAACTCAAACAGCTCAAGAGCGAGGCGCGGCCGAATGTGATCAAGGCCATTGCCGAGGCGCGTGCGCACGGCGACTTGAGCGAGAATGCCGAATACCACGCCGCGCGCGAGCAGCAAAGCTTCATCGAAGGCCGCATCAACCAAATCGAAAATCGCCTGAGCAATGCCGAGGTGATCGACGTCACCAAGCTCACGGCCAATGGCCGCGTGGTATTCGGCGCAACGCTTGAGCTGGAAGATCAGGACGGCGCCACCAAGGTGGTGTACCAACTGGTGGGCGATGACGAGGCTGATATCAAGAAAGGCCTGCTCTCCTTTTCATCGCCCATCGCGCGCGCCCTCATCGGAAAGTCCGAAGGCGATATCGTTGATGTGACCACTCCCGGCGGCACGCGCAGCTACGAGATCGTCTCGGTCCGCTACGTCTAAAAACGCGTGAAGATTCTGCGAGGAATCTGGAGTGTGCTGCTGGTGCTCTGGGCCGGCAGCCTGTGGTCGCTGCTTTGGGTCGCTTCCACGCTGTTCAACCTGCAAAGCGATCGACATTTGGCGGGGCTCATCGCCGCCAGGCTGTTCAGCATCGAGACCTACTTGGGGTTGTTGATCGCAGCGATTGCGCTGCTATACCCGCACAGAAGGAAATTTTCCTTAGGATTTGCGGCCGTGGCGCTGCTTGCGCTCAACGAATGGGTGTTGAAACCCTTCATGACACTGGCGCGCGAAAACGGCGTTGCCGCTGGACTTAGCTTCGGCGCATGGCACGGCGTCTCGGCCGTGATTTACCTGCTGGCCTGCTGCGCCGTCGCGCTGCTAGTTTGGCTTCAATCCGTACACGTCCAATTCGCCGACCACCGATGAGGTGCCGTTGCCCGTGTCGTTGCCGCGGGTGCCGAGATAGACTTTGCCGTTGGCAACGGTAGGCACGACGAACTTGATGGCGTTGCCGGCTTGGTCTGCCACCACCGTTGAGCTATCCCAAAGTTCATTCGACGCATTGTTCGCGTCGAGGGCATAAAGGACCGCCGCCCCGCAGCCGGAGGACTGCTGCGTGCAATAGGGGCTGTTGTCCATGGCCCAGATGATTCCGCCGGTGGTGCCTGACGCCGAAATAGAGGGCGATGTGCCTGGCCAGCCGAACAAATGGCTACTGATGCTCGCGGCCCCGGTATTAAACATTCCTGCTGTGGTGTCGAAATTGTAAACCTGCAGCGCCTGACTCACCGGCGCTATATAAAGCGAATTGTTCCAGAACGCGGCGGTGGAGAAAATGGCGCTTCCCACATTGAATTCTTGTCGGGCATTGGAATTGAGCGGATTGGAATTCGCCCCGTAGTGCCCTAGCGAGGCTTCCGAGAGCAGGAATACACTGCCTTCTTTGCCACCCGCGATGAGGTAATTGCCGGTGGGGGCATTCAGCAAGATCGCCGCCCCCCCGGAACCGTGATCAGAATCGGCCACATCGAGCGCGCTTTGATCGGCAGGCGTGAACCAGTCCGCGACGCTCAGGCCGCTGGCCGTGGCCAACTTGAGCGTGGTATCGCCGAAATTGGAGCCGCCGGAATCCGCATCAAAGGTGCCGTTTCCGGTCGAAAAATACAGGTTGCCATTTGCATCGGCGGCAGGCGCACCACCTGACATCCATATACCCCCGCGCGAATACGACACGCTGCCCACCTGGTTGGGCGTGGTCGCGAACACTCCATTCGGAACGATCGACATCATCGATCCATTGAATCCCATCATCCAGCCGTGAAAGGGATCGGCATCTTCGTGCGAAGCCCATGCGACATAAACAATTCCATTAACCAGTGCCAGCCCCGCTCGTTGGTTTTCCTGCTGCGGATTGAAATTGATCGTGGACGACCCGTCCGCGGTGCCGGCCACGGAGATGGAGGCGTCGATATTGACAGGGGAGGCGGCTCTTTCCGTGCCGTCGAGTAAATTCAACGCATGCAGGCGTTGAAAAATAGGCAGCGCGTTGGCAACCGCAGACTTGGAAACGACATAAACCGTGTTTGCAACCGGGTCGATGACCGGGGTTCCAGTGACGCCCACTTCAGGCTTGATATCGCCATCGCCACTGCCGACTAGGCTGTTGGCCGTTCCCGACGGCACGGTGGTCTCGCCCACCGTGCCGCCGTGAGTGGCATCCAGCAGCGCCGCCTGCCACAACAGCAGGCAGGGGCTGGCGTCGGCATCGAACGCATAGACACTGTCGTGTTGGGTTGCGACGATAACCACGTTGTGCTTCGCGCCGTTGATGGTCAGGTTGGCCACCCACAGCGGCTGGGCATAAATTGCGCCATCAACCGCGCAGGAGAACAGCTTGCCGAAGGTCGTGGTGTTTACATTTGCGGTCGTAAGCGCGAATTCTTGCGTATTGGCACCATCGCGCGAATTGTCGTTGTGATACGTGCCGACAAGGCCTAAGTCGGTGACCCCAAAAGTTGCAGAGGCGCTTTTGGTGGCATCGGTGACGCTGGTGGCCGTGACGGTAACGGTGCCGGGCGTGCCCGGCGCCACGTACGTGGCGCTCGTCGGCGATTGAGCGCCGAAGGAACCGAGCGTGGTAGACCAGGTGACCCCGGCCGTACCAACATCGTTGGCGGTCGTGGCGCTGAGGTTGAGCGTTTGTGAGATCGTCAGTCCCCCTCGCGCCGGGGTTAGGCTCACCGTGATGTTATCCGCGGGAGTCGCGGCGCCGGCGACACCGCTATAACTGCTCAGGTTGCCGGCGGCATCGGTCGCCCGTACGCGATAGGAATACGACGTGGCGGGGGTCAAGCCTGTGTCATTGAAGGACGTGACGGCTGGCGTGGCGATTTGTGCGAAGTTCGCGCAGCCCGCGCCCTGGCAACGCTCGACGAGGTAGCCGGTCACGCCCACGTTATCGGTCGAGGAGCCCCAGGAGAGGCTGATTTGCACGATTGAAACCGCTGTGGCGGTCAGGTTGGCCGGTGCCGTGGGCGGTGCCGTGGGCGGAGCGGTATTGGCTGCGGTGGACGCCGTAGCGACGGCAGAGTAGTCACTCAGATCGCCCGCGGAATCGGTGGCGCGAACGCGATAAGAATAGGAGGTCGCGGGAGTCAAGCCAGTGTCGTTGAAAGTCGTCGCGGCGGGCGCGGCGATTTGCGAGAAGTTCGCGCAGCCCGCGCCCTGGCAGCGTTCGATCAAATAGCCGGTTACCCGCGCGTCGGCCGATGCGGTCCACGTCAAATCGATCTCGGTGCTGGAAGCGGAGGTGGCGCCGAGACTGCTTGGACCGGCCAGGGATGGCGCGCTGACGGTTTTCGGGCTCTGTGACGAGCTACCACCGCAGCTCGCCAAGAACAACGCCATACAGAACAAAATGACACGCACTGAGGGACCTCGATTGGTGTACGAGGGCTCGCCTCGAGTCGGAATGGATCAGTCTGGAATGAGGATTTTAGGCAGCTCTTTACTGCGGCGGTAGAAAACGCCGATATTGCCGATGCGCTGCACGATCTCGCTTGAAGTCTGTTTTGCCAGTTCATCCAGCGCCGTATCTCGGGCGCTGCGTTCGCCGACGCGGGCAGATACTTTGACCAACTCATGGTCCTCAAGCGCGCGGTCCAATTCCCTCACCACCCCTAAGGTCAAGCCCCCATTTCCCAGCATTACGATGGGACTCATCGGGTGTGCGAGACGGCGCAAATGTTTCTTTTGTTTCTCGGAAAGCGTCATGGCGAGATTATAGTCACAACTTAAAATGCCTAAGCGTTCAAAAAGCAGTTCCCGTTGGCTCTCCGAACATGCCAACGATGAATACGTTAAACGCGCCCAGAAGGAGGGCTGGCGCTCACGTGCGGTATTCAAGCTCGCGCAAATCCAAGAGAGCGAACGCGTGTTGCGCCCCGGATTGCGCTGCGTCGATTTAGGTTCCGCGCCCGGCGGCTGGAGCCAGTACGCGGCGCGTATTGTCGGTGGCAAGGGTCGAATTGTAGCTACCGATATTCTTAGCATGGATGCCATCCCGGGTGTCGAATTCGTCCAAGGCGATTTCAGAGAAGAGTCCGTACTGGAACAGGTATTACAACGCGTCGGCGCCGATAAGGTTGACCTTGTATTGTCGGATATGGCCCCCAACATGGCTGGCATAGATGCGGTGGACCAGCCTCGTTCCATGTACCTCGCCGAACTCGCCATCGAGTTTGCCGACCGCGTTTTGGCGCCCGGAGGCGATTTGCTTGTGAAATTATTTCAAGGCGCCGGCTTCGAACAGATCATCAAAGATGCTCGCAGCCGCTACGGCCGAGTAGTGACGAAAAAGCCGAAAGCGTCACGAACTCGCAGTCCTGAGATCTATCTGTTGGCGCGGCAGTTTAGGATGGTGTAACTTGAGGAAACGCCCGTCAGAATTGCTTGTGCTATGGTGTGACGGTTGCAGGTGAAAACTTGAACGATTTGACGAAACAAATTCTCTTATGGGTCGCCCTGGCGGTCATTCTGCTGGCGATTTTCAGCCAATTCGGCATGCGCACGGGCCAACCCTCGCAAATCATATATTCACAGTTCTTGACAGAAGTGAAGAGCGGCACGGTCGAATCCGTGACACTCAAAGGCGAAATCATCGAGGGCAAGCGCCGTTCGGGGGAACAGTTCATCACCTTCAATCCCGAAACCAACAACGCTGCCCTGATCGGCCTCCTTCAGGCCCAGGGTGTCAAATTCGGCGGGGAACCCCCGAAGCAACAATCGGTGTTTTTGCAGCTGTTGATATCCGCGTTTCCGATATTGATTCTCATTGGGTTCTGGGCGTATTTCATGCGCCAGATGCAAGGGGCCTCCGGCGGCAGGGGGGCCATGTCCTTTGGCAAGAGCCGTGCGCGGCTCCTCGGTGAAGACCAAGTCAACATCACGTTCGCCGATGTGGCAGGGGTCGAAGAGGCTAAGCAAGAAGTCGTCGAAATCGTCGACTTCTTGAAGGATCCCGGCAAGTTCCAGAAACTTGGCGGCAAGATTCCCAAGGGTGTGTTGATGGTGGGCTCGCCGGGCACCGGCAAGACCTTGCTGGCGCGGGCCATTGCGGGCGAGGCTAAAGTACCGTTTTTCACCATTTCGGGCTCCGATTTCGTCGAAATGTTCGTCGGTGTGGGCGCCTCGCGTGTCCGCGACATGTTCGAACAGGCCAAAAAGCACGCGCCGTGCATCATCTTTATCGATGAAATCGACGCGGTAGGCCGGCATCGCGGTGCGGGCCTGGGCGGTGGGCACGACGAGCGTGAACAGACCTTGAACCAGTTGCTGGTCGAGATGGACGGCTTCGAGGGCAACGAAGGCATCATCGTCATCGCCGCGACCAACCGGCCCGATGTGCTCGATCCGGCGCTCCTCCGTCCGGGCCGCTTCGACCGTCAAGTGGTCGTGCCGTTGCCCGATGTGCGCGGTCGCGAACAAATTCTCAAAGTCCATATGCGCAAGGTGCCCCTCGGCGACAACGTCAAGCCTTCCGTCATCGCACGCGGCACACCCGGGTTCTCGGGCGCAGACTTAGCCAATCTCGTGAACGAAGCGGCATTGTTTGCCGCGCGCGGCAACAAGCGCTCGGTCACCATGGAAGAGTTCGAGCGAGCCAAGGACAAGATCATGATGGGTGCTGAGCGCCGCTCCATGGTCATGACCGAGGAAGAGAAGCGCAATACCGCCTATCACGAATCGGGACATGCCATCGTCGGCTTGAGTGTTCCCGAGCACGATCCGGTCTATAAAGTCACCATCATTCCGCGCGGGCGTGCGCTCGGTGTGACCATGTTCCTGCCTGAGGCGGACCGCTACAGCACCAGCAAGCGCCAGCTCGAGAGCCGAATTGCCACCCTGTTCGGCGGGCGCATTGCCGAAGAACTGGTGTTCGGCGCCGATGCCGTGACCACCGGCGCATCGAACGACATCGAGCGCGCCACGGAACTCGCGCGCAACATGGTTACTCGATGGGGTCTCTCGGATCGCTTGGGCCCGCAGACTTATAGTGAAGAATCGGGCGAAGTGTTCTTGGGCCGCAGCGTCACGCAACACAAGCAGGTCTC
>DASWUU010000099.1:0-1840 GCA_036401515.1 Steroidobacteraceae bacterium | reverse complement strand
CGTCTGCGTTGTAGGTCGCGTTGCGAATACGCGTATCCACAACGCCCCGCGTGGGAATGCTCTCGGCGACGACGACGCCCGCAGCCATCAACAAAACGAGAGCGACGAGAGCGGCGTTTAAACGTCGCGGCGCTCTCATGGCGACGCGCCTGAGGATGTGACCGGCGGTTGCGCGCTGCCACTGGCGGGTTCCGGGGCGGGCAGCACTTCCGCTTCCGCACGGTAGTCCACAATCTTAAATCCCAGCGGGTTCCAGCGCCGCGCGCGCGGGTCTTTGGAAGGTTCAACGTACACATACTGAACGGTGGCGATCCAATGCGACACCTGATCGCTCCCCGTTCCGCCGACACGCCGTGTCTTCGTAAACCGAATCTGCGAGAGATCCTCGCCCCCGTTGCCGCGCTTGAAGAAGGTAATCGCGCTCACCTGGGCGCGAATGTTCGAGCCGTCCTTGTAGACATTCAAAGGTGATAGTGGATTACCGCGATCCCAAAGCGCATACCAGGCACCATTACGCGCCGCGGCATTAAAGCTCGCGCATTCCTCGTAGTCGCTCTCCGCGGTAGAGAAGTTGAAGCGCTCGCAGACAGTGACATAGTGATCGAGCAAATAGCGCGTGACGGTTTCCGGCATGTCCGCACGACCGGCAAACGCAGGGACCACATCGACAATGCCGGTGCTATTGTCGACGCGGACCAGGAAGGGTTCGACGCGCTTCAACGGCATCAGCATCATGAGCGCCGTGATCGCGATTGCGGTCAGCAGGCAGGCACCGATCGCGATCCGCCAGGCAATGCGGGCACTGCGCTCAGTCATCGCTGCGTGATCCTTGTCCCAGGACGCTGCCTCCTCAAAGTAGCGCTCCAGTGCCGCGTCCTTTTTCATCGCTTAATTCCCACGTTTGATTGGGCCGCCTTCGGAGGCGCCGATGATGCGGCGGGAGGCGCGGGCCGGTTGATGGGCTTTAGCTTCCCGTCGCAATCGACTCGTTTGGCTTGCATACTACAGCCGGCCAGCGAGAACGCGAGCAGCAGAACGGCACTCGCGAGGAGAGCCTGGGTCCGTTTGACGGGCATGCGTGACTCCGGATTATCCATACTGCAGCGTGTTGGGCCGCGGCCGTTTCTCACGCGCCATGCGAAGGCCAATTAAACTCTGCCCCGCCTTCCGAGAGAGGGTGTCCCAGCGACTGCGGTCCTTATCAATGAGGGCGCCGCGCGAGAAATCCTTCACGCGCTTAGCTCCGCCTTGGGTCAGACCTACGCCTGTGCGTAGTAGGCTGCCGATGGCACCGAATCCTGAGAGTGCGATCCCACTCGCCAGCCCTTGAGCCATCGAGGGTACTTGCTTCATGATGAGGAAGGTCAAAGCCGCCGCCGCACAGACTTTGAGGGCATCCGCCAGCGTGATGTCGCCGCCCTTCGCGGCGGCCGCCTGCGCTGCAACGGTGATCACGTGCAACATCAAGGCGGCGACGAGCACGGCTAAGATGGTGAGGAAGGCATAGTTGCAGAGCTGCGCAATCCACGCCTCGAAGAACTTCTTCGTGGACTCGAAGAGAAGGAGCGCCAAGAAGATTGGCCCCATTGCGATCAAGACCGAGAGCGCAATCTTGGAGAGCGCCAACAGAAACATCGTATAGACGGCGGTGAGACCGACGATGATATACACCGCAATCGCCGCGAAGTAGAAAATGATATCCCGACCGAAAATCTCTCCTTTCTGCATCAGGAGCGAGGCGGCATCGTCGCCGTCGAAAAAGATTTCATCGACGACTCCCACGGGATCGAAGGCGGGTGCGCTTGGGTTTGCCGCGGCGATAATGCCTCCCGACAGCGTG
>DASWUU010000098.1:0-22430 GCA_036401515.1 Steroidobacteraceae bacterium | reverse complement strand
CGCCTGCGCCGGTTGTCATGGTTGGACCGGCGCGAGTCCGGTTCTTCCCTTCGCGACGCTCCTAGGCACGCGTTCGGTCAATGATCCGAGCGGCAACAATGTGGCACAAGTCATCATCCACGGTGGCGAGCGCCATGTGTTCATTGACCCGGATAACATGCCGGCGTTCGGGAGCACCTACTCCGATGCCGAGATTGCTGCCGTCGCTAACTTCGTCACCGCTCGATACGGCGTCAAGGGATCGGACCTCACGGCCGCGCGTGTTGCCAAACTGCGCACCGAAGACTGAACACTGCGGTATCCGACGCTAGGCCGCGGGGAAGCGAGATGGGTCGTGTTGCAGCGCTCAACCGAGGTTGCGTCGCAGCAACTGTTGCGTGCGCCATACCGAGGTGAGCTTCGTGGTCATTTACTAAGACGGAAACCGACGTTAAAATATCGGTCGGCACCTTGCAATCGTTTGCCGGACCCTCAAGGTGGGCGTGTGGGGTGGTGTCAGATTCGCTGAAGGGTGGACGAAATGAGCTTCGACGTGGTGCTGATGGCCATGGTGGTGGCGGGAATTGCCTTGTCGGCTGCGTACCTCAAAGCCGAATACATCAGCTGGCGCAAGGACGGTGCCGCTGAACGGCGCAGAGGATCTGCACTCGGCGATTATACGCCGCGCGACTGTCCAAGAACCCTCGCTTGCCTCCCATCGTCGTGCGGCTTCGAGAGTTTAGCCCATTTGACAGAGCGCACACCCAAGAGGCCGCCAATGCCGCTTCGAAGCCTTCCTACCCTTCGGTGGAACGCCGCAAGCAACCTCGTCAACATGCGACTCAGTAAAGGCGCGGCCCATTCAGGGCGCCCACAAAAACTATTCCCCTTCGACACCCAGCGTGCGCGCCAAAAAATTCGCCGTTGCCTGATCGACGCGCAGCCACGTGGCATGACGCAGGAAGCCGTGGATTTCGTTCGGAATCACCAGCTCTTCGAACGGAAGATTGCGTTCCTCGAGCCGGCGCGCGAGATCGACAGTCTGCTGAAAGGGCACGTTTCGGTCATCGTCGCCCTGTATCAACAGGACAGGCGATTTCCACCCCGCAATTCGCGCATCGGGTGATGAATTCCAAGCGACCTCCATGGCCGCGTCGCGATCGCCTTTCTCAAAGCGAGATCTTTGCTTGCCGGTCCACTCCTCCATTAACATCGACCAATCGTGCACGCCGTGCAGATCGACTCCGGACTTAAAGAGGTCTGAATTGCGTGCGAGTGCCATCGCGGTGAGATACCCGCCATAGGACCCTCCCCAAATACCGATGCGCTTACCGTCCACGCCGGCCAACGACTGAAGGAAATGCGCACCCGCGACAACGTCTTGATATTCAGACGCGCCGGCAAAGCCTGCGTGCTCGGGATGATGGAACTCGCGGCCGTAACCGATGCCCAGTCTGTAGTTTACTGAGAGCACCACGAAGCCGTGCGCGGCGAGATATTGATTCACCGCATAGCCGTTGCTGTAGTAATCCATGTAGTGCCACCCAAGCAGCATCTGGCGCGGCGGCCCGCCATGCACGAATATCACACCCGCCTTTCGAGCGCCGGATTTCGTGCCGCCGGTGTCGAACAGCTGGCCATGAACCAGCGTTCCATCGGCCGCCTTGAACGTGACCGGCTTAGGCGCGATGAGTTTGCCCGTTGGGAATTCTGAATGGGTGGCGGCATTCAATACATTTCGATGCTTTCCGTCGAGCCCCATCACAGCGACTGTCGGGGGATTCTGCGGACCGGCGGCGATGAAGGCCACTTCGGTCTCAGCTGCGCTGACAGGCGTCCATTCCAAGCTGTCTCCCGCGGTAAGGGCGACTGATCCCGCATGATCCACAGGCACGCGGAAAAGATGCCGGCGATCTTCATCGCCCGGCGTCGTGCCAGTGTTCGCAGCGTAGATCATGAACCGGCGGTCGCGGCTCTCCGCCACGTGCTCAACCATGAAGTTACCGGGCGTCAGCAAGACCGGCGTGCCGCCTGAGGCGGCAACGGAATACAGATGCGGCCAATCGTCCAAATACGCCATGAAGACGATGCGATCGCCCGCCCCCCAATGCAGATTTGCCTCGCCCGCGGTGTCCGGAAAGGAGCCCGCCAAGGTATCAGGGCTTTTCCACACGGCGCGGCCTGACCCATCGGCCGCCGATGCGATCCAGATCGACCAAGGCCGCGGCGTGCGCGCCAGCAGCGGCTTCGGTGCCCCGCCGTCGCCGGGGCGGCGTGCAAAAGCGATTCGCGTGCCATCGGGCGACCAAACCGGAGCTGCGTCTTTGTTGGTGGAAGGCGCGAGATAGGTCAGGGGTACGGTCTTCGAGGTGAAGATACCGATAAAGGAGTGATCCTTACGGTCGGACACGAAGGCCAGCCGGGTTCCATCGGGCGACCAGGCCAACTCGCTGTTTTTGCCGCGGTCGAAGAACAGCCGTTCAGGCTTTCCGCCATCGAGCGAGGAAACCCAAACGTGACCATCCTTGGTGAAGGCAAGCTGCCCGCGCGACGAGATGGCGGGTTCATCGCCCTCATCTACCTTTGCCGGCGCGCCGCCATTGACCGGCACGGACCAAATCGCCGTGAGCGGCTGTTCCGGTGATGAGCTGGGATCTGGCGCGAGGTTCCCCTCGGCAGGCCAGTTGGCATCATGATCCCCGCCCAGCACATAGACCAGCCGGGTACCGTCGGGCGAGAAAGTCAGTTGCGTTATTTCCTGGCCGTCATCTTCCGTATATTGTGTAACCTTGGTCGGCGTATAAGAAGGTGCTCGTGCTAACCAGACGTTGCGCACGCCGTCGAGATTGCACACCCAGGCGATGACATCCCCGTGTTCCGATGCCGCGAGTTCTGCGGCAAAGGGGTAATGCAGCACTTGTGCCATGGAAAAATCGGAGCGCCCGGCCGCATGTCCGGCGATCCCCGCGAGAGTAAGTGCCACGAGCGCGCAAGCCGTGATACGAATATTGACCATGGACCTTGCCTTGTTCCGCCACCGAAAGTTCGGTGGCGAATACTAGCCCGAAGGCCGCGGCGCGACAAAGGTGGCGTGCTGTCATATCAGCCATTGGATTGCGGCTACCAGCTTTGCCAGCGAGATGAGCGACCCATGCGGTTGAGTTTGCGCGTCGAACAAGTAGGCGACACCACTGAAGAGCAGGCCATTCATCATCAAAGCGATTGCCATTGCGGCGAATTTTGCGGAAATGCGAGTGTTCATGCACGTCTCCTGGTCGGTTGGCGGAAGTTACGCGGGGGTGACCCCATCCATAGCAGAGCAAGAGCCGTGCCAGGCTGACGCCGGCCTTGAAATGGCGATTTGCTGCAGATTTAGGCTGCGGACAGTGTCCGCGGACAACGCGGACAACGCTCAAACTACTAGTGTCCGACGGGCTGGTTCGAACTTTTGGCCGGCGCTGCTTGAGTGGGCGTGCGCTTGCGCGGCGCAACGAGCTCGTCGGTAATTTCGATGATGGCGTGCGTGCCGCTCGCGCCCACATCCTTGCGCGCTTCTACTTTTTGATTCGCAAATCGCTCGCGCTCGGCAACGCTGACGCGTTTAATGGTCGGCTTGTCCCAATACGCGGCTAGATAGCTTGCAACCGCGACCGCTCCAATTTCTTCGCGGAAGAACCCGAGCCGCAGCGCATGTACGACACGGCCTTGATCGAGCCCCGCCACCGAGTACAAGCGATACTCGTCGAAGATGTCCAGATTGGGCACCGCGTCCGGATCGAACGCGCGGTCCGCCAGGGCCAATTGAATGACGAACCACCGCGATGATTCGATATCTTCCAATTCCTTCGCCGTCAACGCACGCACGGTTTGAGTATGTTCCAAGCTCTCTAAAGGCCGATCGAGCTTTTTAACCTCCCGCGCGGGCGGCGCCGGAGCGGTTGCTACGATCACCGGTCGCAAGGGCGCTACCCTCGAAGCGGGAGCTTTCAAATCGGGTTGCCGCCTCGGTGCTGGGGGCCTCAGAGCGGATGCGATCGCCTGAGCGAAAATCGACCCCTTTGCCGGTTTCGGTATCGGCAGGGCGGCACCCAATGCGGTTGCAATTGGTTTAGGCGCGACGGACGCGCGCGCAGCGGCGTTCGCGGGCGCCGCCGCAGCGGGCGCCGCAACGTTAGGCGTTGCAGGCTTTACCAACGGCGCTGCAACGGTTGGCGCTCGCGGGACGGGCGTGGCTGATGCCGGAGTTTTTGGGGCTGGGGCCGCGGTTTGAGCCACTACTGCTGCTGGCTTAGGTTTGGGCACGACCGCTTCGGTCAACACAGGCGCGTCGACGGCCATTGGAACGGGTGTGATTGCGGGCGCGGCGGCTTTGGGTGCGGGCGTCGGCGCCGCAGCTTTTGGCGGCACTTTGGGCGCGGATGCCACAACCTCCGTCAGCACGGGGGCAGCGTTTGCGATCGGAGCCACCACAGCGGCCTCGGGCAAAGGGACATCCAAATCGGGCAACGCCCACTCGGGCGACAGATCGACAGGCGGTGCCGCAGCAGGCTTGCTTTCAATTCTAGACGCGACGGTCACCGTTACGCCCGGCGCTGCGCGCAGTGGAATGGCCGGGGGAACCACAAGCTCCGGGGTCGGCCATGCAATGTCGATGGATATATCGGCTTCCGCCTCGGCAAACCGCAGCATAGCGGCTTGAGTCTTCGCGGCTGCACTTTCGGTGTTTTTCGCTACGGCCGCTTTCGGATCCGACGCCGGCACTGGTCTCGGCAAATCAGGTTGTTTCGATTCGACCTTCGGTTGCATGCTTGCAATGACCCGCAAGTCGGGCGCGCCGGCGGTTGCCGTCAAGGCCCCTGGATAAGTTTCACGAACTTCGGCAAGTACCGCATCCGCCTGGTCTTCATTGGCGAAGGGACCGAGGCGCAGTCGATATCGCGTCCTTCCGTCTTCCGTTACTTGAATCTGGTAAATGTACGCGTCGCGGCATGCGTCAAATGCCTTCGCGGGAATGCTGATGGGCGCGGTCGATACGCTGAGATTGATCACGAAGGGCCCGTCGCCGCCGAGGCGTGGCGCTTCAGTAACCTGCTGAAACAGGTCCTCGATGCTGAGATGCCAGATTTCACCGGCCATTGGCGCATTGATCGGCGTTGCCATAGATCCTTTCCCCAGCCCAGTACGGGTGCCTCAAGATATTGGCGAAGCCCGCGGAATGAAAGCGTGATCAACGTCTCCGGGCTGCGACAGGTTTGAGCTTTATGTCATGCAGAACAGTCGACATAAGTCAGTGACGATGTAAGCCGGCGCGCGCTTCACGAAGACGCGCGCATTAAGTAAACCATTGCTCGTAACAAGCGCATCACGCAGACTAAAAGAACTCGTGAAGACCATAGCGCACCGTTCCGCCAAACTTAAGCGTGTACGCCGTGCTGCTGCGGACATGCGGGCGCAGGCTCTGGCGGCGGCGCGAGGCCTTATCGTCGAGGGCGGTGAAAACGTTCTTACCATGCGCGCGGTCGCCGACGCGGCCGGGGTTACATATCCCAATCTCAGCCATCATTTTGGCTCAGCGGCCGGTTTGCATGCCGCCATTGCCGAAGATCTCGTTCGGGAGCTGCTGGCGGGCCTGCGCCTGATGGGGGAGCAGATGGACGGCAAGGAGCACGACTATCGCCGGCTTGTAGATCGCGTGTTCGATTTGTTTGACCGCGACGGGCTCGGACGCGTTTTAGGGTGGCTAGTGCGCTCCGGCGAAACCGCTCGCCTGCAGCCCATAAACAAACTGCTCTCGCAATTTATCGCCGAGCGCTCCGCGGGCCTTCCCAGCGCTGGCGGCAAAGGCATAGCGCGCGTCGCACTCATAGTCACTCTTGCCGCCTACGCCGAATCGTCGGTGGGCCCCTTGATTGGCGATGTCCTAGGAGTTTCGGCGTCCTCGCGCCGGCGCTATTTTGCGGACGCCATTGCGGCATCGCGGAATTATTAATTGACGACGCCATCAATATCTATTGACGCATACATAAATAGCGGCTACCTTTGGGGCACCGCAATCGCAGGCCCCGTCATGCAACACGCATCTCATATCCCCGCCGATCTCACCATCAATCCGCGCAATCTCATGTTTGGCCGCGGCCACCCCTGCGATCGGTGGTGGAACGGCGGCGATCCGGTCGCCACCGCATTTTACAACGGCATGTCGCTGACCTTTCCGTTGGGCGAAGCTTTTTTCATTGAAAGCGTACGTCATTTCCGCGACGCCATGCCGACGGCTCAGCAAGCGCAAATCGACGCCTTCATCAAACAAGAAGCCGCGCATAGCCGCGAGCACAGCCATTTCAATCGCCAGGTACGTGACGCCGGCTACGAGACGGCGGTCATTGAATCCGAGTTGGCGGAGCGCTTGGCGAAAACGAAAAACCGCCATCCTGCCGTCAATCTTGCGATGACGGTGGCGCTCGAGCATTTCACCGCCATCATTGCCCATGCGTGTCTCAAGAACCCACGGCACTTCAAAGGTGCATCGAGCGATGCTGCCCGGCTGTGGAAGTGGCACGCCATGGAAGAAATCGAGCACAAAGCCGTCGCCTACGACACGTTCCTGGAAGTGACGAAAAATTTGCCGGCCTTCAAGCGCTGGAAATTCCGCGCTCTGGTAATGCTGCAAGTGAGCAATACCTTCTTGAGGGCCCGCATACGAAACATGGGCGTGTTCTTCGATCAGGACGGCATAAACAAGCCGAGCACATGGCTGCGAACGTTCTGGTATCTCTTGGGCTACCCAGGCCTGCTGCGGCAAATACTCCCTGCTTGGCTGAACTTTTTCCGCCCCGGCTTTCATCCGTGGCTGCAGGACGATCGGGCGCTGCTGCGCGAGGCGGAAGCCACGCTTGATTTGCCGATCGTCAGTCCTCGAGCCCAACACTCCACAGATTCTTGAAGCACAAAAAAGGCCGAGGGCGTTGGTACGACCCCCGGCCTTTAAGCGGCGAACGCCGCGTTAACGCTCGGTTAGAACTTGTAGTTCATACCCGTCGACACGCCGATGATGTGACAGCCGCCCCAGGTGGTCGGCCCCGCGCTGCTGTAGTCGTTGAACACGGTGTTGGTACCGTCGTGGCAGTCGGTGGTAACGCCGCGGCCGCCGGCGCCGAGGTCATAGTGGGCATTGCCTTTGTTCATCGTATCCGCCGCGTCCAAGTACCAATACAAGTTCTTGTCGAAGCGATGCTTCCAAGCAATGGTGTACATGTCCGCCGAGTTGATATTCGTGGTCGGATTGTAATTGTGCTGGCCGCCTGGATCGCCTGGTGTATTCCCGGCATGTGCCCAGCCGATGCTGAAATTGTCCCGAGGCGTAAAGTCTTGCGTCGCTGCAAACCAGAAGCCGCTTCTTTGCCGCTCGTTCTGGAACTCAAGATTTGCCGGAAGGGCCCGATGCAAATACTCGTATATGCCGCTCACTGCCAGGCCAAAGGGAAAGGTGTATTGCACACCGGCCTTGATGGCTGATTCATCCGCGATGTCCGTGAGATAGGGAGCCGAGAAGCCATTGGCCGCCACAAAGCCGGCGCCGTATTCACCTGCATAAGTGTTGTAGGTGCCGCAGTCGAGCATCGGCGCGCCGGCCGGGTTCGTGCAACCGGCGCTGGCGACATTGAACAGATATCCGTACAACGGATTATTCGCCCCGATACCGTCGCTGTTGCGATTGACCTGATGGTGCAATTCGTACGCCACCGTGGCATACACAGGGCCGGTTTCGAACTTCAGGTCGACGCTATAGGCGGTCCCAAAGCCGCCGTCGTCGCAGTTCAAGGGCAAATTGCCGCTGCCCGGCACATTGCCGCCGCTGCAATCCGGAGAGCCGGACGACTGGACCAGGTTGTCGTACGTGCGGTTTTGTCCCGGCGAGATGAGCACATCGAAGCTGAACATCTTGGCGAATTTGGGCGATTCATACCAGATCGAATGATCGAGGCGAGTGCCGAATTCTACCCGGTTGTCGCCGCCGCTATTGCCCATGATCACCGCATAGTCGCCGAGCATGCCCGAAAACGGATTCATGCGGTCGGTCGACTTCTTGTAGGGCGAATAGGTGGTGCCGAACTTGACCTTGCCCCAGTGGTCTTCTGACAGGCCGACGAAGGTGTCGCCATATCCTATTCCGGCCTTGGTCACGTTTGATTGGGCGGTATAAGACGTGCTGAGACCGGGAGCGGCAGTAATGGAAGGCTGCGTCTCGATTTGATAAATGAACGAGATATTGCTGCCGTCGATCTTGTGCGAGCCGCGATAGCCGAGCACGGACTTGTTGGTGGAAAGATCGCCAAGATACCCCACGTTGCCGACGATCTGAGCTCCCTTGGGCGGGCCGCGCGTATAGCCTGACGCGGGATTAGTGGGATCGTTCAAAGAATACGGGTAGGCGGTGAGGCCGCGGATCCCTTTCGTGACGTCGTCAAGCGACACATCCAGCGTGCCGTAAAAGCCGCTGATTATTTTGTGCAGCAACGGCTCTTTCTCTTCCGGAGCTTTTTGCGCAACAGCCGGTGCAGTCGGCCCTGTTACTTGCGCAGGGGGCGGCGGCGGTGTGGTCACTACAGGGGGTGCCGCTTGCTGTCGCGACAGGCCCTCTACTTGTTTCTGCAAGGCGTCCATGCGCTGCATCATTTGCCGCATTTGTTCTTTCAGCGCTTTATTTTCCTGGGCATCGTCGGCCAAGGCAGTGCCTTGGATGCAGAAGGTAGCGGCGCATGCTGCCAGCGCAATCAGCATAGGCCTCGCCAGTCTTGGATAGAGCATCGTATAGGTCCTCATAAAGGTCGTTTGTCCGGATAATTTTAGGAATACACAATCATCGGATGAGCCATGGTTCCGTCCCCTGCAGCGGTACATTCTTTTGCCCACACCGATAGTCCGAGATCCGCGCGAAAGCAGCCGCGCGCCAAGGAAATATTTAGCTTCGGCGGTAATCGATTTGAGGCAGGCGAAAATAAATCATCAGGCTGCATAAGAAGCCGCGAATGCGTTGAGCCCGATCCCATTTTGCCAACTCCTCATCGATGCCGACGTAGCCGATGTGCCACACCGCTTTATATTCTGGTCCGTGGTATACCATATATGATTGTCTTCGCGAAACAAAGTGTTGTTGTTTTCGCGCATCTCTCCACGACGACCTTTTAAATCTTACCGGAATTTGTAGGAGATGCCCTTCCTAATGAAGGGCATGGCTTGACATTGGCAGAAACGCCCGTCGACGGACAATGTCGACTCCATACAAATTTTGGAGAATTACATGTTCAGCAACATCCCAGCCATGCTTCTCGTGGGCTTGGTCGGCATCAGCGCTCAGGCTTTGGCAGACGATACGCCGGCGGATCAACCGGTCCTCACGCACAAGCAAAAAATGCACGACTGCATGGCCAAACAGCGGGCTTCGAACGGCGGTATGAGCAGCCAAGATATGCGCAAGGCCTGTGAAAACGAGCTCAAAACCCAACAAGATCATCCCAGCATTCCCGCGACCCCCAACAACGTACCGCCAGGCAAATAGTCTCCCCCAAAGCGAATAATCTGCGGCGGTGACCGCGGGCGGATGCGCCGGATCCTAAACTAATGTACAGGACCGGCGCCGGTCGCCGGTCGCCGTTACCAGCTGCCATCGCCCTCACGAGGGCACGCGTGTATTGCCAAGAGACACGCCGTTATGTACTTTGCACTGCAAAGTTCTTGACGAAAAGGTGATGGCTATGCGCAAACTTTACCCTGTGCGGCGTGCCCGTATCTTCCTGTCTGCGTGCACGATTTGCATGGCCGTTCTGTTCGCCTGCAGTTGTTTGTTTCCCGCAAGTTGCTTCGCGGGAGGCGGACCCTTAGGGATCGACTCCGAGCTGAGCTTGGATACGAACGGCATTTGGGCTCGCAAGTATCAAACCGCATTGGAAAATGGCGTAATCGCCGCCGAGGTCGCGGGCGCCCTCTGGTTCGGCAACGACAACCCGCTGGGGCATACCTTTTGGCAAAGCATCGATGCCTCCGTGATCTCAGGTCTCGGCGCGGAGGCCCTCAAGTACTCATTCAGCCGCCCCCGGCCCTACCAAGGAACCGCTAATCAGTGGTTCAAAGGCAGGTGCTGTCAAAGCTTCCCCAGCGGAGAAGTCACGCTGCAGGCGAGCTTCGTCACGCCTTTTATCGTCAGCTATGCCAGAGAGAATCCGTGGGTATGGTCGCTGGAGCTTTTGCCCGTGTACGACGCGATCGCGCGCTTGAAGAGCCAAGCCCACTGGCAGACCGATGTGATCGCGGGCGGCATTTTGGGGACGGGAATAGGCTATTGGGCAACGACGCGCGCAGTACCGCTCTCAGTGCAAGTGCTGCCGCGCGGCTTGTCGGTGGGATTCAAGAAGCGTTTTTAAACTCGATCTGCGCTTTGCACTCGATCTGCGCTCTGCACAGGTTGCACGCGCACATAACGTTCCGCCAGAGCCGGCAACACAAAAAGATTGAGCAATGTGGAGGACAATAAACCACCCAGCACCGTGATGGCCATGGGCCCTTCAATTTCTTGACCGGGCCGGTTGATGCCGAAGGCCAGGGGCGCCAATCCCAACGCAGTGACCGCAGCAGTCATCAAAATGGGCACGAAGCGTTCATTGGCGCCGCGTATCACCAAAGCGACATTCCACGTTGCGCCCTCCACCTCCACCAGATGTTCGTAGTGCGCCAGCTGCAATATGGCATTGCGCGCGCTGATGCCAAAGACAGTCACGAGCCCGACCACCGATCCTAACGAAATGCCGATGCCGGTGAGCGCAATGGCTAAGACGCTGCCGATCAAGCTAAACGGGAGGTTGGCCAACACCAGCCAGCTGTTGGCGCGCCAATGAAATGAGACGAACAGAATAAGTATGATCAAGCCCAGCGCGAGACAGGAATAAATTAGCAGCTCATTGCGCGTTTGCGCCTCGGCCTCGGCGGCACCGGTAAATTGGATGAATACCCCCTGCGGCAGTACGACTGATTTTGCAATCGCCTGTTGTGCTTGTTGAACGATTTTTTGTAAAGATCCTTTGCCCACGTTGAAAGTTACGCTGATGCGGCGCTGCCCGCCGTCGTGCTCAATGCTATAGCGGTCCTGGGTCACGGACAGGCGAGCGATCTGCGACAGCGGCACCGGCCCCGCAGGGCTCGTGATCATCAGTTTCGCCAATTGGGTGGGTTGATGGCGCAAATTGTCCGGCAGCAGCATCACCACGCTGACCGTCCGAGTGGCCTGAAAGGTTTGCCCCACCAGTGCGCCCGCATAGGCTGACTCGACTGTGTCCAAAACGTCTTGGACCTTGAGGCCGGTCGCTGCCAGAGCCTGCGGGACCAGTTCGATCGCGATGGCCGGTGTGCCGCCCTGGTGCTTGAACTGCAAATCGACCACGCCGGGAATCTTGCCCAGCACCGCCGTTATTTTGTCGCCCGTGGCATCGAGGGCCGCTAAGTCATCTCCGAAAACCTTGATTGCGACCTGCGCGGTTTCTCCGCTTAGGCTCTCGCTGATGCGATCGCCCAGAAAGGTCACCACCTCGCTTTGCAGGCCGGGATAGTCCGACAGAATCTTGCGCAGTTCCTCCTGCGCTTGGTGCTGATCGACCGTGGCGTCCGGCTTGAACTCCACATGGAATTCGCTGCGGTGAGGGCCCCAGGTGTCTTCGCCGAGTTCCGCGCGGCCCACCTGCTGCTCGATGGTCGAAACATAGGGCAACGCCAAAACTTCCGCGCTGATTTTTTTACCCATGTCGAGCATCGACTCCAAGGAGGTTCCGGTCGCCGCGCTCGAGACCTGCAAGACGAAATGTCCTTCGCGAAAATCCGGCATGAATGTGCCGCCGAGAAACGGCAGTGCGGCGAGTGCGGCTACAACCAAGGCGATGAGCAGCACCGCGATGATTCGAAAATGATTAGCCACCCCCGTGACCGCGGAGCCCTGCCAACTTTTGAGGTGCGCCAGCCACCGGGGTTCGGGGCGCGCATCGTGACGCCTAAGAAAAAGCGCGCACAGTGCCGGGGTCGATGTCATCGCCACCAGCAGCGAGGCGAGCACAGCAAAGATAAAGGCCAATGCCAGCGGGCCCACGAAGTGGCCTTGCACACTGGAGGTGAAAAGCTCCGGCAAGAACACCGCAACCACGACCGCGGTGGCGTAGATCACAGGGCCGCGCACCTCGAGAGAAGCCTCGAGCACGACGCTAAGTCTCGGCTTAGGCTGGGGCAGCGTGGCGTTTTCGCGCAAGCGCCTTAGGATATTTTCAATCCCGATGATGGCGTCATCGACGAGCACTCCGAGGGCCACCGCAAACCCGCCCAGTGTCATGGTGTTGAGCGTAAGGCCCATCCGATCGAGCACCGCGATCGCCGCCAGCAAAGACAAAGGAATGGCGGTGAAGGCAATGAGGGCCGCGCGAATATCACGAAGAAACAAATACAGGACGGCCAGGATCAGAATGGCGGCGATCACCAGCGATTCTTTTAGATTGCCTAGCGCCCGCTCGATGAAATTGGCCGGCCGATGCAGCGCCGGATACAGCGTGATGCCTTGCGCTTTGAGCGCCGGAACCAAATCGTTCAGCGCCTGTTCTACCGCGAGCGTAGCCGTCAGTGTGTTGGCGCCATATTGGCTGGCGAGGGACATCATCACTCCTGGCTTCCCCATGACCAATGCATCGCCAAATTTGAGCGCCGGCGCCATTTTTACGAGCGCCAAATCGCGCAGCAGGATGGGGGTGGTGTTGCGCTCGATCACGACCGCCTGGCTGATCGCATCGATGTCGGGCTGCGGTGTCGGTGACATGATGAGTACGCGTTGCGCGGCAAGATCGATGAAGCCCGCGCCTCTCATGGGCAAGGCCGCATGGGCTGCGTCGGCTACTTCACTCAGCGTAACGCCGAAGCTTGCGAGCTTCGCCATGTCCGGCTGGATTTGTATTTGGCGCACATCGCCGCCGAAAACCAGCACGTGGGCGACCCCGGGCACGGCCAGTAACCGCGGCTTGATGATCCAATCGGCCGTATCGCGCAGCGTGAAGGCATCGACTCTATCGGACAACAGGCCGATCTTGAGCAGGTCCATGGTGCTCGAGACCAGCGGCGAGAGCTTAGGTGTGCCGACGCCGGCAGGCAGGCTGCTGCCTAACTCGGAAAGCCGCTCTGAAATGCCTTGCCGCGCGACGTGCACATCGACCCCATCGGTGAAGGTAATCGTCACCACCGAAAGACCGGGAATGGATTCGGATCGAAGCGTGGCAAGTCCGGATGCTCCGTTGACGGCATTCTCGACTTGCTTGGTCACCAGTTGCTCGACCTGTTCGGGTGCAAACCCCGGCGCCTCGGTTTGAATATCCACTTGCGAGGGAACAAACTCGGGAAACACATCCAACGGGGAGCGCATTGCACCCCATGCTCCCAGCATGAGTGCGAACACGCTCAACGCGGTCACCGCGCCGAAGTGACGCACGCAAAGGCTTACGATAGCGCGCATCATGATTAGTCAGCTTCCGGACCGGAATTCGATTCCTGTGCGAGCAGTTGTGCTGCGCCATTGACGACGACTTTCTCGCCCGCCTTGATCCCGGCGGTGACGAAATAGCCATCCTCGAACGGCCTTCCGGTATCTATCTGCGTTCTGACATAGGTCCCCGGCTTCTCCTCGATATAACACCAATACTTACCGTCGCTGATGACCGCGGCTTCAGCCGGAACCAACGCGCCCGATTGCGCGGCACCGGTCGGCGCCCACACCAGAATCCTTTCGCCCTCGCCCACATCTTTGGCATGCATCACAGCGAAGAAACTGCGACCGGGAACGGTCGCATCGGCCGGCGCCGGCCATGGAGAAGTCAATTTCCATCCCTTGCCTCCCGAAGTCGTGCCAATGCGAGAAGCCCGCAGAGTGTTGGGAACATCGCCTTGCACGGCGCCTAACGGGAAGGTCACGCGCACCAACTGAACGCTGCCGTTCGCCATTCCCTGCAGCACGGCCTGGTTTCCTCCCTTAGCCCACGGCGGATTTTGTCCATAGGTGGAAGAGAGGCGCTGTTTGGCCAACGTCAACGCAGCGGTATCGACCGCTGCTTTTTCTGCAGCGCCTTCTTCCACATCTGCCGACATCGCACCAGGAGTGCCGGACAATCGTTTGGTTCGCGCTAGAGCCGAATTACTTTGCTTTGCGGTGGCCTCGGCAGTGGCAAGTTCCGCGACACCTGTCGCAATCGCTTCGTGCGGAATCACCATGCCGTAGCCGGCCGTTTCCTCGGCATAGTCGATCGCTTTGATCTCTCCGGTCTGCAAGCCTATTTTTTCGATCTGCTCCGGCGCCAGGGTCACCTCGCCCGCCGCTTTCTTGGCGTCCTTACCCTCTGCTTTGTCTTCCGCTTGCGCGGCATCACCGGGCTTTGCATCCGGAGCCGCTTGCGCTTGCGGTGCCGATCTGGTCGGATCCTTCGCCTGGTCCGCCGATGGCGTCTTATGGCACCCCCCGAGGGCGAGGATGGCAGAACAGCCGGCGACAGCGAACAGTAATTGCATATTCATCGGGTTTCCTTGGGGGCAGACGGGGGCGCTTGCACTTGCCAGCCGCCGCCAAGCGCTTTACAAAGCGCGACAAGCGCTTGAAATCGCGCAAGCTTGTACTGGCCGTATTGCTCGCGCGCGGTGTATAGGGTGCGTTGCGCTTCCAGCAGGGCGAGAAAATCGCCGGACCCAGCCTTGTAGCGAAACGATGCTCCTTCCAAGGCGCTTGCGCTTTGCGACAGGTTCTCTTCCTGCAGCGGCCGGGCATCTTCCAGGTGACGCAATGCCGACAGCGCGTTTTCAACGTCCACCAGCGCTGACAAGATGGCTGCACGGTAGGCGGCCACCAGTTCCTCCTCTTTGGCTTGAGCCTCGCTGCGCGCTGCGCGCAGACGGCCGCCATCGAAAATGGGTTGAGTAATCGAGGCGAGGAGACTCAAAGTGGGCCCGGTCCCGCTCAAGCTGATGACTGCGGCGTTCAATGCTGGATTTTGTAATCCCCCGCTCGCCGTCAGCGTTAACGATGGGAACAAAGCCGCGCGTGCGACGAGCAGGTCGGCATTGGCGGCGCGCATATTGGCCTCTGCCATGAACACATCGGGGCGGCGCGTCAGCAGTTCAGAAGGCAAGCCCGAACCCACTTGCGGCTCGCTCAAGGCATCAAGCGTTTGGCCCTGAACCGTAAATTGCTCCGGGGCACGCCCCAACAGAATGGCAAGGGCTGCTAGCGCCTCTGCTTGCTGTTGCTTCAACTCCGGTATCACCAGGGCAGCGGTTGCCACGATTGCTTTTTGGGTGGCGAGTTCCATGGGGTTGGATAACCCCACGTCGAAGCGGGCCTGGATGACCGCGAGCAGTTGCCGAGCAGCATCTGCGTTGGCTGTTGCAATGATTAGGCGATCGTTCAGCGACAAGACCTGAAAATAGCCGTTCGCCACGCCCGCGAGGGTCGTCAGCGCGATGGTATCGCGATCCGCTTTTGAGGCTTGCGCCAACAAGCCCGCGGATCGCGCGGCCGCCCGATTCTTGCCCCAGAAATCAACTTCATAATTCGCGGACGCCAGCGCCGCCCAATCGGTTTCGTGCGCGGTGCCATTTGCGGAGTGCCCGGCAAGGTAGTTCGCATTTCCGTTGGCATCGACGCTCGGCAGAATGGCGGCACCCGCTTGCCGGGCCCGCGCGTCGGCCTGTCTTACCCGCGCTCGCGCCATCGTCAAATCAAGATTGCTGCTCGCGGCTTGGTCGATGAGCGATTGCAATTCCTGGCTGCCGAAGCCCTTGTACCAATCCTGGCTCGGCCAGGATTGGTGGTCCTCAATTGAACGAGCCTCGAATGCTGCCGGCAGCACGGGTGCTTTCGGCGGCACTTCGTGCAGCGCGCACCCGGCACTCGAGATGCCCAAAGCGATCAGACCGAAGCAAGCGTTGAACCTCATTCTTGGAACCCTATCACGACGCCGTCGAGCACACCGACGGATTGTTCTTTGTGGCGCATTTGCGGGATTTGCTGGCAAAACAGAATAGCAAATCGCTTCGCCGTGAGTATCGCGAGGCGCACCCAAGTCCGAATTATTGACGACTTTTATTAAGGACGTATTAAGAGACACACGCAAAATAATTTGTAGAAGATATTCTTCTTCTCGTAAGGCATAGTACGTCGCTTCATTGCACAGAGTCAGGACCTAAGGAGTTTCCAATGCCATCTATTCGCGCTGCCTTTGGGCTTTTGATCAAGCTGAGTCTTTGCACGGGACTGATGACCGCGCCGGTTCTCGAGGCGGGTGCCGCCGATGGCAAGATGCAAGTCCTGCAACACTGGAAACTCGGCGGTGAAGGCGGCTGGGATTACCTCACCTTGGACGCCGCCACACAGCGGCTTTTCATCACTCGAGGGACGCGCGTTGATGTCATCAGCACGGACACCGGCAAACTTCTGGGTTCCGTTCCTACCGGGCAAGGTGTGCACGGCGTCGCGCTGGCGAAAGCGTTGAATCGCGGTTACACGAGCAATGGACGGTCAAACTCCGTGACCGTATTTGATCTCGATACCCTCAAGGTCATTCAAGAAGCCAAGATTCCCGGCGGCAATCCGGATGCGATTTTGTATGAACCCACCGGCAAGCACGTGTTCACCTTTAACGGCATGAGCAAAAACGTCACGGTTTTGGACGCCGCAAGCCTGGCTGTCGTCGCGACGATCCCGGTGCCGGACAAGCCGGAATTTGCGGTCGACGATGGCCACGGCCAGATCTTCGTGAACATCGAAAGCGATCCGGGACAAATTGTCGCGATCGATACGCAAAAGCTGACAGTAAAGAGCACCTGGCCATTGCCCGGCTGCAACGGTCCGAGCGGAATTGCGCTTGATGGCGCCCACCACCGGCTCTTTTCGGTTTGCGATGCCAAGGTGATGGCCGTCACCGATGTGGTCAGCGGCAAGCAGGTCGCGCGCGTGACCATCGGTGAGCATCCGGACGCGGCGGCTTACGATGCCAAGCGCGCTTTGGTTTTTAGCTCTAATGGCGAAGGCACCCTGTCAGTGGTCCATCAAGATTCCCCCGACCGTTATACGGTCGCCGACACCGTGCAAACGCAACGCGGCGCGCGCACCATGGCGCTTGACGAAAAAACTGGGAAGATCTATCTGGTTACCGCTGACTTCGGCCCGGCGCCTGCGCCCACGGCCGACCAACCGCACCCGCGTCCGGCCATTCTTCCGGATTCTTTCGTGGTCCTTGAGGTGGGGACACGCTGACACTGGCACCGCTTGAGCGTTTCAGCAGGTGACGTTGCAGTGCCGCCCGCCCGTAGATCGTGATAAGCGCACAAATACCGTACGCCAGATAGTCACGTAAATTCTCGGGCGGCTGTTGAACCGCGGGATGCAGTGCGCCGAGCATTCCGCGGTTCCAGCAAAATACGATGACCGCGATCAGCTGGCTGGCGGCGAACAAAACATACAGCAGCAAATAGACGGCGCGCGCCAGCTGCCGCGAAATGGCGCGGATATCCGCCGCTTGCCGTCCTGGCGAGCGGACGCGCCTTTGAAATTCCGCGACCACCATTGCGCAGAGGAGCAATCCGTACACAGCATGGAGATGGGACCATGCCCCGAGCACCGATTGCGGCCATGAATCATGAAGAAGACCGGCGATACCCGCCATGCTAATGGGTAACGCGAGGTTCCAATAGCGCCCCACTCATCACCGCCTTGCCGAGTGACTGTCCATTGACTCTGCAGAACAAAGTATACTTTGCAGTACAAAGTATTACGTGAGCCGCAGCTTTAAGCAACACCGCGTTGCAGCAATGTCGTTGCGGCCCCGGTCTAAATTCTTGACAGGCCCCGGCATTTGCTTTGCAATGCCCTTTGCCCTTGAGGATTTAGAATGGGGTCTACCATGCTGGAGCTGCGCCAGGCGCTTGATGACATCAGTGCCATCCGTACCCAGGTCGCGCGAGAAACGCTATTTCGCGGCTATGGCCCTCTATCTGTGGCCTCGAGCGGCATCCTGGCGCTGGGGGTCGCCGCAGCCCAATCTCGCTGGCTTCCGAGTGCGAATGATAATTTAAAGGTCTTCCTCCTTATCTGGATTTCGACCGCCGCGGTGGCGGTGTTCCTGTCAGCGCTCGAAACCATAGTCCGAGTAAGACGAGTTCACTCGGGAATAGCGATGGAGATGATTCAAGCGGCGATCGAGCAGTTTCTGCCCTGCATCGTCGTGGGAATTCTGCTGACCGTGGTCATGATGCGGGTCGCCCCGGAGGCGTCGTGGATGCTCCCGGGATTATGGGAAGTCATGTTCAGCCTTGGGGTATTCGCATCCTGCCGCTTTTTGCCCCGGCAAATGTTCGGCGTCGGCGCTTGGTATCTAGCGGCGGGGCTCATCTGTTTGTTGCTGGCCGGCAGCCATCGTGCGCTCTCGCCATGGGCGATGGGTATACCGTTCGGCGTCGGGCAATTGCTCGTCGCCGCCGTCTTACGTTATGGATATCAGGACACCACTGCAGAGGACACCGTTGCAGAAAATTAACCGCAAGACCCAATCCGAGTCGCCGTTCGCGTATGACGGCCTTAGTCGAGTCATCCATGAGCGCGCTCGGCTTGGCGTGCTCACTTGTCTCATTACCCACCCGAAGGGAATGTCGTTTCCGGAAATGAAAAAGCTATGCGCACTCACGGATGGCAACTTGAACCGCCACTTGCAAGTGCTTCAAGAGGCACAGCTGGTGAGTCTTGCGAAGGGACCTGACCGGGAACGGCCGCAGACTTTTTATCGGATAACCGTGCTGGGACGTAAGCGCTATCTGGAATATCTCGCCGTGCTGGAACAGGTGATTCTGGACGGCGCGCCCGCGGCGAGGACATTGCAGGAGAAAAGCTCGGAGCACAATCGGCCGTGATCGGTCCATGCAAATTTCATGATTTCAGCCATTCGATTGCCCGCTCTCCTGCAGCGCCACCTCAATGCCACCATGCATTCTTTTTTGTATGGCCAAACGAACCGCGAAAACGACTTCAGTCGTCCTTTAAGGGAAGAAGCGCTGGTACCGCCGCAGTCGGTGTCATGGCGGGTATTTAAGAATCCGGTAGCGCTGTTCGTCGGCGGAACCGCCGCCGTCATTCTCGAATTGGCAGAGCCCTCGGTGCGTGCGGGGGTGTGGGAATTTTCGTCATTCCGCAAGAACCCGCTGAAGCGCCTGCAACGCACCGGATTGGCGGCGATGATCACCGTTTATGGGGCCCGCAGCATTGCTGAACCTATGATCGCACGCGTGGTGCAGCTGCATGCATCCATTCAGGGCACCACTGCTGCGGGCGTCAAGTATTCGGCCAATGACCCGCGCCTGCTCACCTGGGTACACGCGACGGCGGCATTCGGATTTGCGGAGGCCTATCATCAATACGCAGAACCGCTCAGCGCTGGGGAATTCGACTGCTTTTACGCCGAGGGCGTGCCCTCGGCACAGCGGTACGGCGCGCTTGATCCGCCCCGCTCCGTGAGCGAGATGCGGGCGCTGTTCGAAGCCAAAGCCGCGCAATTCGCACCCTCTTCCATTATTTTTGAATTCCTGCGAATCATGGGCGAGACGGCGGCGTTCCCGCACCCGCTCCGATGGATGCAGCCTATGCTGGTGCGGGCGGCCGTGGAACTGATACCCGAGCGCATCCGAGAGCGACTTGGGCTGTTGGGGCTGGACGGCCTCGCGCCGCATGAACGATGGCTCACGCGAATGGCGGGCGCGGCATCAAACCGGATCGTGCTGCCGGCAAGTCCTGCCGTGCAATCGTGTCTTCGCCTTGGACTGCCCACGGCCTACCTGTACGCTTAAGCACCGAGACCGATTCGCGGCCTACTCGGTCAACGGGTGACCCTTAGGCAATTGATGCGCGTACCAGCTGGCGAGGCGATGCCGAATCGTCTTTTCGCTCACTTGTTCCTCCGGCATCGGGGCGATCACCTTGTCGTGAACGAGCAGCCTATAGACATACAAAGCCTTGTCGCTTGCAGAGTCCGTAGCTTCGAATTCGACCGCCTTGCGGCCTTCCGCATATTTGACGCCGGCCAACAACGCAGCTTTGAATAATTCCGATTCGTGTTTAAGCTTTTTCATGACCCTCAATGAACCTGGCGCCCAGGCGCAAGATGAATGAGCGATTCTGCATCGCTCTCGACAGCCGCTCGGCTGAATCTCAAGGGTACATAGGATCCTTCAGCCCACAGCGGAAACAGGTCGCGATAGTGCGCGCTCATCGGATCGTCCGATTGGCCGGGCGTGTTCACGACCACTGAATTGTCCCATGCGCCGACATCCATCACCATGCGCACCGAGGCGCCGGCGATCACGGAGAAATCAGAGGAACGATAGGCTTGTGCTCGCGGCGTAGAAGAGGAGCCCGGCGTCTGCAGTGGTCCCACCGAGATCTGCGCGCGCAGCTGGGGATCGGCCAAGACCGCGACAGCGGGTTCGAACGTCGCCCGGTGCAGCCTCCCCCACTCCCAAGTCGCGGCGGCTCCTAAGCGCTGTTTCAATTCCTCGACGGCGGCCGTCAGACTTTCCACCAAAATCGCGTTGCGAGCCGCCTTAGGATCTGTCCCCAACGAGTTGTCGGGATGCTCAAGATAATCGATCACCGCCTCGAGATGGCCATCGCCGATGAGCTTACGCGCCGCTTCCGGGGCGGCTTTGGCGACCGTCAATCTGCCGAGGTGTTTCATCGCCCACACCTCATAGAGGGCGGCGGCCGCGCTCGAGGTGCTCTCGTCATGGTCCCACGCTTTAAGTGAGGCGAGCGCCTGGGAGATCTCCGCATCTTGAGAGGATAGCGATCCAAGCAATGCGACCGCGCGCCGTGACTGCACGCTGACCGTGTCGGTCTGAATCGCCATCGAATCGGCGAGCGTCATATTCGTTTTAGCGCCCAACAACTCGTTAATGCGATCGATGCGGGAGCGGTCGGTCCATTCGAAAGCGATTCGATTCTGTTCATTCGGGTAGCCGCTGGGCAAGTTCATCTCGTTGGCGGTAGCAAAATACCCTTGCGCGGGATTCAGGCGGGACGGCAACACATCCTTGCCGTGGAAACCGCTCCACTCGTAAAGTCCATCCCCGGTCACCGGCAGCAGACCGTCCCAATTCTTGCGCACCGGGGCGCGGCCCGCGGCGATCCAGCCGATATTTCCCTTAACGTCGGCGTAGACGATGTTGAGCGGCGGCGCACCCCAGGCATTGCCGGCGGCTTTGAAGTCATCCCAAGTTTTTGCCATGAGCAGGCGCGAGGAGCCGAAATAGCCTGACAGGCCGGGCTCATTCCATACGGTGCGCATGGCGAAAGCGCGATGCTTTACCGCATCTTCCGCCAGCACCGCCCCATGACGGGTGAAGCGCAGCTCGACCTGGCGTGGCATCGCGTCCTTCACTTCTATCGTCTCTCGAACAATTCGCATTTTTTCCCAGCCGGATCGGTAGCGATATTTCTCCGGATCGCCTTTCTTTAATTCGTAGACATATAAATCTTCCTGATCGATCGCGAATATCGTGATGCCAAAGGCAATGTCCTCGTTGTGTCCAATGGAAATGCCGGGCAGCGCCGGTTCGCCCGCGCCGATGACATTCAGGCCCGGCGCATTCAATCCCACCACATACCGAAGAGAGGGCACACCCAGCTGGCGGTGCGGATCGTTGGCGAGGATGGGCCGACGCGTTTCCGTGCGCGACGGCGCTATCACCCAGTTGTTGGAGCCTTCGAGGGACTGGGCATCCATGGCCGCGGCCAATTGCAGCTCGGGCGGCATCTCCGCATGCGGACTGGTCGGATCGAGTGCTTTGAAATCCACCGCCTTGGTTGCCAGCAAATAATCCTTGAGCACATCAGCGGGCACATCGCACGGATCAAGGCCCGAAGGAATTACCATTTTGTGTCCTTCGGGTTCGATCTTTCTCCGTAGCCGATCCGCCTTGAGACCTGCGGCGCAGACCACGCGGGCGCGCGCCACTTCCGAGGTGATGTTCGACACCAGTGCATGGCTGCGTATGCGCAGGACGTCCGAAGGCGCCCATGGTTCCGGCAGGCTCATCGTCAGCTTGAATGCGAACGGCAGCGGCTTGGACCCGCTGCGCACCTCGCCCACATAGGCATTCACACCTTGGACAAAAGCTTCGACCCAGGCTTTGGATTCCGGCGCATACGCAGCCCATTCCTTCTCCATGTCGCCGCGATAGAGAAACAAGCGCGCCGCGCGGTCCTGATCGACGTAGGCGGGCCCTAAGAACTTCGACAGCAATCCCAAACCGCGCTTGCGCCACAAATCGATTTGCCACAGCCGATCGCGCGCCGCATTGTAACCTTGCAGGAAAAAGGCATCGTGCGTGTCGCCCGCGAAGATGTG